>BOBW01000026.1 GCA_026002595.1 Spirochaetia bacterium
TTCTAAGGGATGGTCAGTTTGAGAGTCTGGCAGTAGCCAAACTCCAGCCCGGATGCGCCGAAAGGTGTTTCCGGGCTTTTCTATTTGTATTGAAAAAACTTAAATCCTGGCGCATAGTAAAGAAGAGGGGCGTATATGGCGGAAGATATTATCAAAAAAGTATTTTCCTTTATCGGCGGCGGAAGCGCATCCGTTTCGGATAAGGAGCAGCTCCCAAGGCAGACAATCAAAGCGCTTGCGCAGAATCGCTACGCAAAATTTTACCGCTCCAAAACTGATGAGATCGATCCCTCTTTTGCGCAGTACATCTATGTCATTTACCAGACTATTTATCCTGTTCAGGTTTTTCTAAGGGATGCGGAAAAAATAAAAAAACTTAAACAGATTTGCTTTGAACATTCTTTGAGTCCGGAACTGCTGGCAACCGTATGGCGGCTGAGCCCTGAAATGATTGAGGGTCGGGCCAAAGAAACCGCCCCCAATGATCTTGTCCGCCGGCTTCAGGATGATTTTGCCGCCCTGTCAAATGCCTTTGACGATAAGCGGACAGCGGCGGTGAACAAATGCTATAACCTGATAAGCGCCTTTTCCCAACTGGTACTTTTTGATTATGCTTCCTTTTTGCAGAAATTTGATTCGGCCCTGGCTGAGGGGGTCTTTGACGTTCCCCCGAAATTTGCCGCCCTGCGGGGGGATTCCCTGGTACAAGAGCTCGGCGATTTTTACACGGCCCTTTCCGCCCTGGACCCTTCTGCCCAGGCTGATGGCGATGACTGGGCAGCTGCCTTTACTGTGATGAATGCCGCTTGCGGCGAAGCCAAGGGCGGGACCGATGTGCTTTCCTCTTCCCAATGGGATACCCTGCTTGCCAATATGAGGGAACTCCGGCAGTCAAAAATTCTGGAACTCATGGTACGGCTTTCGTCCAAAAATTATATATGGGAAGGAAAGGTTAAAATTCCCGATGAGCATTTATGCGAAGATTGGTTTGAGGAAAAAAAGGGAGAGCTGCACGAACGCATCAGCATGATAGCGAAAAAGCAGCGGAACGATCAGATGCGTGTCCTTTCCTCTGCGATTTTTGGAAAACCTGACATTGAGCGCTTGGGTTATTATACCCCTTCGGCCAATCAGATCTATGTACAGAAAGGTCTGGATGGTTTTGCCTATGCAACGGCTCTTAATTACTTACTGGCCTTTATTCAGGATTATGTGAAAAAAGATATACAGAATATCTGCGATCTTGTTTTGATCCGGGGAAAGTGGAATTTCAATAATACATCCCTGCAAATGTCGGAGAGTTTCCACGAAATTTTGGAGAGCATCAATGTCATTGAAAAGCTTGATGAAAAGCTCTCCGAAGATGGCAGCAGCGGGCCCCGGCTCAGGGCGGCCCTGCTCCGTGTAGATCGGGACAAAACACAGATACGCTATATCGGCAATATCATTTTGGGCATTGATGCAGAAGCCCTGAAAGTGATAAAAAATGCCGTCAGGAACCTCATCGTGATTGGCAAGAACATGAAGCTCATGGCGGATGACATCAGGAAAAAAGAAAGCGAGCTTATCATGAACTGGAAAGAACTTGCCGGATTTTTAGAATCCCCGCTCCCGGCGCTGATAAGTGATACCTACAAAAAGATAAACTATTTTGTCCAGCTTATGACCCTGGTAACACACCCGGTTGAATAATTAGAGGTTTTTCGCTTCTTCCCAGAATTTATCCATCACCGCCAAATTCCCCTGGATCATTTCCTGATTGGTTTCCTTCATCCGTTTTTCCACATGCTTGAAGCGGGTTTCGAATTTAACATTGGTCCGCTGTAAAGCCACCGAAGGTTCCACATGGAGGAAGCGGCAGAGGTTCACCACGGAAAAGAGAAGGTCACCCAACTCATCTTCGAGGGCTTCTTTGGCAGCATCTGCGGCGGAACCGGCGTCAACAGTATTACTATGTGACATTGCTTCGTTTACTTCACCCAATTCCTCTTCGATTTTAGCGATCACGTCTTTTACTTCTGACCAGTCGAACCCGGCCTTGGCTGCCTTCTTTTGCAGTTTATACGAACGGTCCAGGGGCGGCAGCCCTCGGGATACTTCGTCCAGAATCGAGTCCTTGGGCTTACGGCCTTCCTGCTCCACCTTGATCTTTGCCCAGTTGTCCAGAACTTCTGCACTGTCCTTTACCTTTACTGTACCGAACACATGGGGATGACGGCGGATCAATTTTTCGGAAACCGTTGTGAGGGCATCGGCAACACTGAAGGAACCTTCCTGTTCGTGCATGTAGGCAAGCATGGTGACCAGCAGAAAAACATCCCCCAGTTCTTCCTGAATGTGGGCGGAATCTTTTTGGTCGATGGCCTCAATGCACTCGTAGGTTTCCTCAATTAAATCGGCGCGGAGGCTCATGGGATTTTGCTCCCGATCCCAGGGACAGCCGTCCGGGGCGCGGAGCCGTACGACAATATCGTATAATTCTTTAAAAGCCGCTTCAGCGGCAGCTTCAGCCTGGGAGATTTTTTGATCCTGCATGAATAGCCCCTTATGTTTACTCTGTTTGTATATTATGCTTTTCCCATGAAAAAGGAAATATCCCTTGAGGGGAAACGGATACTGGTTTCAGGCGGAGCCACCGGCCTTGGCTACGGCATTGCGGCGGAATGCAAGGACGCCGGGGCGGAGGTGATCATCGCGGGACGGCGGGAAGAACTGCTGAAAAAGGCCGCCGCAGAATTGGGGGTGTCCGCTCTGCGGCTGGACATTGCCGATCAGGAAAGTATCCCCGCCGCCGTTAAGGATATGGAAAGCCGTTACGGCCCGATTGACGGGCTTGTAAACAATGCGGGGATTCAGAACAACAAGGATGCATTGAGCTATGAAGTTGATGAATTCCGGGAACTTTTTAACACCAACGTTTTCGGCGCTTATGCCCTGACCCGTGAAATCGCGCGGGGCATGATCGAACGGAAAGCGGGGTCCATCGTGTTTATCAGTTCCGCTGCGGTGTTCATGGGGCTGACCCGGAACCTGCCGTACTCAGGAACCAAGGGCGCGGTGAGCGCCATGGTCCGCGCCCTTGCGAGCGAACTTTCACCCCGGGGAGTGCGGGTCAACGCGGTGGCTCCCGGCTGGATCGAAACAGATTTGGTAAGGGAAAGCCTCCGCCGGGTCCCGGAACGCCGGGCCTTGGTGGAACGCCGTTCCATGCTGGGCCGCCTGGGTACGCCAAAGGACATCGGCATGGCGGTGAGCTTTCTCCTCTCCGATGCGGCGGCCTACATCACCGCCATGGAGATCAAGGTTGACGGTGGGACCACGGTTTCGCTGTAAGAAAGGCTTGACATATTTTACTAGTTAGATATACTAGTTTATAGGAGTATATATGATTATCGGGACTTTTGATGCCAAGACTCATCTGTCTGAAATGCTTGATGAGATTCAAAAAGGCAAGGACTATATTATTACAAAGCGAGGAATACCTGTCGCAAAATTAATACCCTTTTCGGAGGATAAAAAAACACGCCGGGAAACAACCATGGCATTAAAAGAAATCAGAAAAAGAACAAACGGCAAACCCTTTAATATCCGCGAAGCAATAGAGGAAGGCCGGCCATGAATTATGTTTTAGATTGCTCATTTATTACTCCCTTAATAATCACCGAAGATAATTCAGATATGGTCGAAAAAGAATTTAATAAAATTAAAGAAACCGATACCATATATGTACCGCAGTTATTTTGGTACGAAATAGCAAATGTAATGAAAAAAGCAATTGCGAGAAAGCGCAGTACACGTACCGATGCCATAAACAGCCTGGGGCTATTACCCGGTTATTCTATACACACCGACACTGAAACCGGAAGTATCTATACAATATTATTATTGGAAATTGCAGAAAAATATGATCTTTATTGTTATGATGCTTCATATCTTGAGCTGGCGATCAGGAAGGGAGCCGTAATGGGAACAAACGACAATAATCTTACTGCGGCCTGTAAAAAGGCCAGGATTAAAACTATTTTTTAAAAGCCCCCCGGTTTCGCTGTAATTTCTAAATATTTTTCAAAGTACCGCCTGCCGAATTCCCTCAGTGATACTGCGTTGAAGTGCATGTTGTCCCCGTTGTCTGTTAAATCTTCGGAACTTGCTAGGCCGGTATTGGGCAGGGCTTGAGCAATTTCCGCAAGCTGTTTGTTGACGATTTTAAAATAGCCGTTTTCAAGCCCCGGATAATTTATCAGGAAACTGCCAAGCTCCCCCAGGATGAGGGGAACCTTTTCAAGCCCGCAATCCCTGCGCAGGGCGGTGATCATTTTAATAAAACGGTCCCTGTAGGTTTCCGCGTTTTTTATATCGCCGCTGTCATTTTCCCCCTGATGCCAGAGGATGCCCTTGATCTCGCTTACCTTTTGCGCAAGCCGGACCTGGTACACCACGTGGGTGTAGAGCTGTCCCCCGCAGGCCCACTCGTCAAGGCTGGTCCCGCCATCGGCGCAGGGGATAAGCCCGGCTTCGCAATCGAATTTTTTTGCGTACTCGTCGGCAAAACTTGCTGCAAGAGAAATTCCCGCAAAGGGCCGGTCATAATTTACCGGCTCACTCAGGGGGTACCATTTGCCGTTGCGGAGCATGAAAAGTTTTTTGTTTTCAATCGCCGGGACATCCCCAAGCCGCCCCCGGCCCGCCATGTTCGACTGCCCTATCATCAGGAATGAATGAATCATAATAGTTTATTGTATAATTTTTATGAGGGAAAGGGAATATGCGTGATCATTTATCCTTTGCAACATGTAGAAGCTGTTCAATCTGGGTCATCACATAATCCTGAAAATTCGGGGGTAATTCATTGAACAGGCTTATCATCCGCCGGAGCTTTTCGTTTGGGGTTTTAAAAAACATTTCCCCTTCGCCGTCTTTCAGCCATTTTTCGTTAACCCCAAAGGTCATTGAAATGATATGCACGATACGGTCATTCACCTTTCGATGCCCGATTTCTAAATCCGCTATATATCCATTGCTGATGAAAATTGCCCTCGCAAATTCCGCCTGGGTCATTTTCGAGGTCTTTCGCACCTGCCTGATGCGTTCACCAATCGTCATAAATAAAATTTATCACAAAAATCCTCACTTTGCAAGGTATTTTTGAATATGGTATTGACATATTCTTGCATTGCGTATATGATACTCGCATATTGAGTTTTTGAGAGGCAAAGATGACCAAAAAGGAGAAACTTGACAAGGTAAGTAATGATTTTTCCTCTCTATGTGAGGAGCAGCAGGATTATGTACTCGGCATTTTACAGGCCCTTGTCTTTGCCAAAAACGAGATCAATGCGGGTCAAGGGGATTCGATTACACGAAGAGCGAAAGAACGAATACAGAATGACGTTGTTGAAGGGGCATAAACGTTGACTTGTGTTGACGTATTAATACTGAGGAGACAGTACGGCTTTGAATTATTTCGATTCTATCAAGGAATATATCAAGCTCCTGCGCGTAAAGCATTATGTAAAAAATGCGTTGGTCTTTGTTCCCTTGTTTTTCAGCCTGTCATTCTATGCCATAAAAAATGTCTATACCTCTATCTTTGGCTTTATTGTTTTTTCACTTCTTTCGTCTATTGTATATATAATCAATGATGTAAATGATGTTGAAAAGGACAAACTCCATACAATAAAACGAAAACGGCCGTTGGCGGCGGGAACAATATCAACAAAGAATGCGGTAATAACGGTACTGTTTCTTTTTATGCTTATGTTGTTAATAATAGGGTTTACCGGAATTTATAAAAGTGTTCTTGCATTATGCACTCTCGGTTTGTATTTGGTGTTGAATATATTGTATAGCTGCGGATTAAAGAATATACCGATCATTGATATTGTGATTCTTGCAAGCGGTTTTGTCTTTCGGGTTATATTCGGCGGTTTAATCATAGGGGTAGAAATATCGGTGTGGCTTTATTTGGTCATTACCATCGGGGCATTTTACATGGGCTTTGGCAAAAGACGCAATGAAATGCTGCAGCAGGGAAAAGAAACACGGAAGGTAACAAAGGCCTATTCATACAACTTTCTTGATAAAAATATGTATGTTTGCCAAACTTTATGTATTGTGTTTTACTCCCTGTGGAGTATAGATGCCGTAACGGTGGCGCGTTTTCATTCAAACGCATTTGTGTTTACCATACCGCTTGTGGTGGTATTGCTCCTCAAATACAGCTTAAGCGTGGAAGCGGACTCCGATGGCGACCCGACTACGGTATTATTTCACGATAAAATTCTTATTGGTTTGGTTTTGCTTTATATTGCATCGGCGTTATGTATTGTCAATTTTGCCGGGATCGTTAAATGAAAAATATAGTTCTGATTCTTACCAGTGTTTCGTTAAACGCGGGGGCACAGATCATCATGCGCAAGGCCATGATGCAAATCGGCGAAATAAATATCGAAGCCAAAAACCTTATATCATATCTGCCCCAACTTTTAGGCAATCTATTTCTATGGATTTCATTTTTGTGTTATGGCTTGAGCATACTCATTTGGATAATTGTACTGTCAAAAGTTGAGGTAAGTTATGCCTATGCATTTTCAAGTTTGGGCTATATTTTGGTGACCATAATGGGTGTGTTATTGCTCCACGAGCAGGTTTCCATGATGAGAATTGTTGGCATCGTTATTGTGTGCTTTGGCATTATTTTGGTGGCAAGGAGTTAATTCATGGAATCAACATTGTGGGAAAAACGGGCAAAATTTATCTTCAAACTGCTGGCAATAGCCGGAGTTGTTTGTTTTTCGCTGCTTCTCGTTCCCCAAATTCGTAGTTTACTACTTGAATTCGGAGAGAAATTATTGGGCCGTCCGTTGAATAGTCCACAAGCATGGAATAGCAGATTGTTGTTTTTATCCTTTTTGGGTATTATTTTGTGCATTGGCCTGTTTATTTTTTCAGTATTTTTTAACGCTTTCATTAAATAGAAAAGCCCGGAAACACCTTTCGGCGCATCCGGGCTGGAGTTTGGCTACTGCCAGACTCTCAAACTGACCATCCCTTAGAAAGGCCGGTCAGCTAGATACTTGTACTCCTTCCAAAGCCGCTCTGTCTGGGCCTTGGCCTTGGCGAGCAGGGCGTCGGCCCGGTCGGGGCTGGCGGCCTTGAGGCTCTTGAAGCGCACTTCCTTGTACATGAAGTCTTCGATGCTGGTGGTGGCTTCCTTGGAGTCAAGCTGGAAGGGGTTCTTGCCCTGGTCCTTGAGCCGGGGATCGTAGCGGTACAGGGGCCAAATGCCCGATGTAACCGCCGCCTTCTGCTGCTCCAGTCCCTTGCTCATGTCGATGCCGTGGTTGATGCAGTGGGAGTAGGCGATGATGATAGAGGCTCCGGGGTAGGACTCCGCTTCGCGGAAGGCCTTGATGGTCTGGGCCATATTGGCACCCATGGAAATCCGGGCCACATACACGTAACCGTAGCTCATGGCTTGCGCCCCGAGGTCCTTCTTCACGATGTCCTTACCGGCTGCGGCGAACCGTGCGATGGCTCCCACAGGGGTTGCCTTGGACATCTGGCCGCCGGTGTTGGAGTACACTTCGGTGTCCATCACGAGGAGGTTCACGTTCCGGTTAGAGGCGATCACGTGGTCGAGGCCGCCGTAGCCGATGTCATAGGCCCATCCGTCACCGCCGAGCACCCAGACCGACCGCTTGATAAAGTGGTCCGCCAGTGAGGCGAGGAGCTTCGCGGTGTTGTTGGCATTGCCCTTGAGGGCGGCTTTGAGGTCGTCCACGTTTTTACGCTGGGCGTCGATGGCATCGTCATCTTCCTGGGTATTGGCCAGAATTTTGTCGACGAGCGCGGCCTGAATGCCTTCACCCTTGGCTTTGAGCGCGATTTCACGGGCGTGTTCCGCCAGTTTGTCGCTGGTAAGCCGCATACCCATACCGAATTCGGCGGCGTCCTCGAAGAGGCTGTTGGACCAGACCGGTCCGCGGCCATCGGCGCGCTTGGCATAGGGGGTGGTGGGGAGGTTCCCGCCGTAGATGGAGGAACAGCCGGTGGCGTTGGCGATAACCGCTCGGTCGCCGAAGAGCTGCGAAAGGATCTTGACGTAGGGGGTTTCACCGCAGCCGCCGCAGGCCCCGGAGAATTCAAAGAGGGGCCGCTTGTAGGCCAGGCCCTTGGGGGTACTCAGGTTGAGCTCCGCAGCGGGGGTCTCAGGCAGGCTGAGGAAGTAATCCCAGGCCGCGGCCTGTTCCGCATGGTACTGGGGATCATCGGCGTAGGATTTCCAGGAGAGGGCCTGGGGTTTATCCTTATCCTTGGACACGGGGCAGATGTTGATACAGACCCCGCATTCCATGCAGTCTTCAGCGGAAATGACCAGGCAGGTTTTCTTGCCGTCCACAGCCTTGGGTTTGAGGGCCGCAGTCTTGAGGCCCGCAGGGGCCTTGGACGCTTCCGCATCGGTGAGGTTCTTCATGCGAATACAGGCATGGGAGCAGACCGCGGCGCAGTTGCCGCACTGGATACACACTTCAGGGTTCCAACTGGGCACCCGTTCCGCAACAGCCCGTTTTTCGTACTGGGTGGTGGCGGTGGGGAAGGTTCCGTCATCGGGTATCTTTGAAACTGCGAGCTTGTCCCCTTCCTGTACCGAAACGGCCCCCAGCACTTCCTGAATCCAGGGATCCTTGGCGGTGGCAAAGGGCTTCTTCATGTGGAGCTTGCTGTCGGCGGCGGAGTACTTCACTTCCTGAACCGCGTTCAGCGCCTCATCCACGGTCTTGAAGTTGTTTGCCACAACCTCAGGCCCCTTCTTGCCGTAGGATTTTTCGATGAAGTGCTTCATCTCCTTGACCGCTTCCGCTTCCGGGAGCACCCCGGAAATCTTGAAGTAGGCGGCCTGCATAACCGTGTTGATGCGGTTACCCATGCCGGTCTTGCGGGCAATGTCGGCGGCGTTGATCACAAAGAACTTGAGCTTCTTGTCGATGATCCGCTTCTGGGCTTCCACGGGGATTTCCTTCCAGACATCAGCGGCGCTAAAAGGACTGTTGAGGAGGAAGGTGCCACCGTCTTTGATGTTGGCCAGCATGTCCAGAACTTCCATATAAGAGAACTTGTGACAGGCCAGGAAGTCCGCTTTGGTGATGAGGTAGGGCCGACGGATCGCCTTCTTGCCGAAGCGCAGGTGAGAGATGGTGAAGCCCCCGGACTTTTTCGAGTCATAGGAGAAGTATGCCTGTGCGGAAAGTTCCGGCTTGGCGTCCCCGATGATCTTGATGGAGTTCTTGTTGGCACCGACCGTCCCGTCTGAACCGAGGCCGTAGAACATGGCTTCGTTCATCCCCTCTTCCGCAAGGAAGAAGGAATCGTCATAGGCAAGGCTCTTGCCCAGAATGTCGTCATTGATACCCACCACAAAGTTGGCGATCTTCTTCCCCGAAAGGTTGTCGAATACCGCCTTAACCATGGCGGGGGTGAATTCCTTGGAACCAAGGCCGTAACGGCCTCCCAGAACTACCGGTTCGCTCTTGAAGGGAGCCGTCCCGGCGGCCAAGGTTTCGGCCAATGCAGTACGCACATCCTGATACAGGGGTTCGCCGAGGGCGCCCGGATCTTTGGTCCGGTCCAGCACGGCGATAGACTTCACCGTGGCGGGCAGGGCCTTTACAAAGAGGCCCGCGTCAAAGGGCCGGTAGAGCCGGACTTTCAACAGGCCGACCTTTTCGCCCTTGTTTGCCAGGTATTCGGTGGTTTCTTCCACGGTTTCCGCGCCGGAACCCATGATGATGATGACCTTTTCGGCGTCTTTTGCGCCGAAGTAGTCAAATACATGGTAGGAACGGCCGGTCAGCTTGGCGTACTTGTCCATCTCGGCCTGTACAATAGAAGGAACCTTCTCGTAGTACTTGTTGACCCCTTCCCGGCCCTGGAAATAGGTGTCGGGGTTCTGGGCCGTACCGCGGATCGAGGGATTTTCCGGGGTAAGACCCCGTTTGCGGTGGGCCAGGACCAGTTCGTCGTCGATCATCTGCCGCATCACTTCAAAGGAAACTTCTTCGATTTTCTGGTACTCGTGGCTGGTGCGGAAGCCGTCAAAGAAGTGGAGGAAGGGCACCCGGGATCGCAGGGTGGCGGCGTGGGCGATAATCGCCAGGTCCATCACTTCCTGCACGCTGTTACTGGAGAGCATGGCCCAGCCGGTCTGCCGGCAGGCCATTACGTCCTGGTGGTCGCCGAAAATCGACAGGGAACTGGTAGCCAGCGCCCGTGCTGCGATGTGGAACACCGTGGAGGTAAGTTCCCCGGCGATCTTGTACATATTGGGGATCATCAGCAGGAGCCCCTGTGATGCCGTAAAGGTGGTGGTCAGCGCCCCGGTGGTCAAGGCCCCGTGGACAGCGCCCGCCGCGCCCGCTTCACTCTGCATTTCTACAACCTGGGGGATCGTGCCCCACAGGTTTTTCCGGCCCTGGGCGGAAAACTCGTCGGAGAGTTCCCCCATGGGGCTGGACGGGGTAATCGGGTAAATTGCGATTACTTCACTCAACGCGTGGGCCACGTGGGCCGCGGCGTTGTTGCCGTCGATCATAACCATGTTTTTTTCAGCCATTTGTTTCCTCTATTAGGTAAGGTTTTATTAATCTTAAGTCTTCAAAGGGAAATATGCAAGGGCGGGGCGCTCAGATTGTCAACAGGGTGCGGCGCTCAGGTAATTCCAAATTAGGAAAAACCACGGACCTCACAAGAACCCGCTTGCGCGGGGGAGCCTCACGGACTCGTTCTTTTCTGTTTTTTTCTTCCCGGCGCTACTTCAATCCTCCCCGGAAACAAAGGGGTGGTCCTGAGTTTCTCGTTCCAAGCCAGTAGCGTTGGCAATCAGGGCCTTGAGGCCATCGATCTTGCAAGCTTCAAGAAGAACTTCAAGATTGGCACCAATACATGGGATGCGGCACTAAGTACCTTTTCATAGCTCCCGGCTATGGTATAAGGGCAATGCCACCGGAACTGCCATTCAGGCGGGTAAGTTCGGCAACTACAGCAGTTTTACCAACTATGGATACGTGATTGACGGTGTGGCCAACTGGGATACTTACGGCTCAGGCGGAAGTACCTCGATAGGAAATTTCTAGTACCTTGTCTCAAACGGGCTCCGCGTCCGCTTTTAAGAAGCGCGATAATACGCCGCCGGACCTCCTCCGGCGGCGTATTTATAAATATGGACAGGGTTATTCAACGGCTAACCCTGCATCCGGGTATCGCACCCGCTTCTCCGCCCCTTCCCGCAAGGATGGGACAGGCAAACGCTTTTTTATGTTTATATGTACCAAGTTTACCAACGTGAGCATCATTGAAAAATTGTATCGTAGATTCAAGTTGAGAAACAGCCTTTTCTATCCAACCATGACGTGCATTTTTCAATTCAAAAAAGAATAAATGCCTGTCTGACGCGAGCATACCATCACATCTGCATAAAGCAACCCTTCGTTGTTCATCTGTTAAATTGGCATGTGCCTTTACATAAGAAATCGGCTTAATATTCTGTTCTACGCCCTACCTTCCCCCGCATCCCCCTCCCATGCTATGCTTGGCTCAATATGAAACCTGAAGATGCGCAAGAAGTATCTTTTGCAACGGCGGCTGCCCTGGTTGAGGGCGCGGCCCAAATTATCCGGGGGAAGAAGGAATTCCTGGAACTGCTCACGGCGGCGATCCTTGCCGGGGGCCATGTGCTTATTGAGGACAACCCCGGTCTGGGCAAGACCACCGTGGCAAAGACCTTTGCCAAACTGATCGGCTCGCAGGACAGGGCGGAGGGGCTTATCTTCAAGCGGATTCAGTTTACCCCGGACCTGCTGCCCTACGATATCACCGGGGTGGATGTGTTTGACCCGGAAAGCCGCAGTTTCCGCTTTGTGCCGGGGCCGGTGCTGGCAAACATCGTGCTGGCCGATGAAATCAACCGGACCACCCCAAAGGTACAGTCCGCCCTGCTTGAGGTGATGGCGGAGCGGCAGGTGACTATCGGGGCAGCGACCCATTACCCGCCGGAGCCTTTTTTTGTGATTGCCACCGAGAACCCCATCGAAAGCGAGGGGACCTTTCCCCTGCCTGCGGCCCAGCTTGACCGCTTTATGATGCGCCTTTCCCTGGGCTACCCCAGCCGGGAGGCGGAGCTTTCGATCCTTGAAGAAAATCCCGCGGAAGGGGGCCTGCAGCGGCTGGAACCAACGGTCACTATCGATGATTTTATGGCGGCCCGGAAGGCGGCGGCGGAAGTTTTCTGCCATGCCAGCCTCAAGGAGGCCATTGCCGATATGGTCCGGGACACCCGGGTACACCGGGGCTTTGTCCTGGGGGCCAGCCCTCGGGCGGGGATTCACCTGCTTGAGGCGGCCCGGGCTCTGGCGCTGGTACGGGGGCGGGCCTTCGTCACCGACGAGGACCTGGCGAATCTTGCCGCGCCGGTGCTGGCCCACCGGCTCAAGCTGCGGGACCCCCGGTCCCAGGGGGAAAAGCTCATCCGGGAGATATGCCTTGCGCGCATCGACGGAATCAAAACCCTTTAAGCGCGGGTACTTTGCCCCGCAGCCCATGGGCGTCACCATCTTCATTATTATCATTGCCGCCTTTATCGCGGGGGAACTCCGGCAGGAGCTGGCCCTTACCCTGACCGCTTCGGTGTTTCTGGCCGCATGGGCCTGGTGTTTGATCATGACCCTGATTCTGGCCCTGCTGCATTGCAAAAGGGCCCTTTCCCTCGGCGCCCGGATCAGCCCCCGGGAGATCGCCGCAGGGACCAGGGCGGAGGTTTTCTTCTCCGCCAGCCTGGCCCAGGTCTCTGCATCAAAAAAACCAACGGGCCGCTTTTTCCGCCTGCCCGCGATCCTGATCCGGTATCACATCAAGCTGAAAACTCTGGACGGCCGTAGCGCCGGGCACATCTTCGATCCCGACACTTTAGACCGGGGGGCCTGTTCCTTTGAAGTTCCCCTGCGGGGGGCCTATTACAGCGATTATGATGAGCTGGCCATTTTCGATGTCCTGGGCTTTTTCCGCTTTTCCTGGCGGCTGGCCCAAAGCAGTGATCCCCGGCTCCTTGCCAGTCCTCGCGCCGCAGAGGAGCCAGTCCCGGTCAGTGTCCGCTCCGGCGGCGCCGAGCAGCGCAATGAGCCCCATTACCGGCGCACCGACGACCTGATCGACAACAGGCCCTACATCCCCGGCGACGATCCCCGGCGGATCAACTGGAAACTTTTCAGCCACGGGGGGGACCTTTTTGTGCGGGAAGGCGAGCCCGAGCCGCCCCCCCATTCCCACCTCCTTATTATGGTGGACACCCAGTGCGATCCCGCCCTGTACAACGCAGAGACGGGCAGGCTGGCGGTGGACCGGCTCTGCGAAAACGCCCTGGCCGCAGCCCTGGAATGCGCCGCCAGGGGGATGGATGTGCTTGTCGGTTATGCCGGGGGCGAGATTCGCGGCGGAACCCCGGCGGAACTTGCCGTTGCCCTCGCCTGGCCTGCGGCGATAGGTGTCAGGCGCCTTTCCGCGGAACCATCCGCCGAGCCTGCAACTCCCTCGCGTAAGCGAGTTCTTGGTTCCCCTCAGGATTATCCTGACGCGCCGGACCGGGGTTTCCTGATCCTTGCCCTGCCCCGCACGATAGGGGGCGGCGGCGCCGAGTCCACCGCGCTGGACCGGTTCCTGAAAAAGCGGGATGTGAAACAGGGGACGGATCTGATCTTCCTTTACGAAGGAGAGCAGCTCGATGATCCGGCGGAAACCTGCGCCGCAATTTACGGTCAGAAAGGAGGGGTCCATGCCCGGCGTATCAGGCTTGAGTAGGAAGATGGCGCTGGCCCTTGGACTGCGGTCGGCGGCGCTCTTCGTCATCCTCTGCCAGTTCCGGCTCCTCGCCACGGACCTCGCGGATACCCCGGTTTTTGTGGCGGCCCTGATCTGCGCCTTTGTTGCCGCGGTGATCCTTGCGGAAAAAAAACTTAAAGCCCTCCCCGCCATTATTACACTGGCCCTTATCCCATGGGCCGCCCGGCTTCTCGTCGCCTTTCCACGAATTTTTGCGCCGGGTCCGTCGCCGGTTCTGGACGGGCTTCTCCTCAATCTTGATCGCAACAACTTTGTTTCGCTGCTGCCATTTTACTGGGCCGCCTTTAGCACCTATTTTTCGATTCGTTCCCGAAATTTCCTCCGGGGGGACATCGCTACGGGAATCGTGTTACTTTTGGGAACATTCTCCGTTGCCGGGACCGCGGACATTGACCTGTACCGCTGGCCCGTCGTGATGATCGGCCTCTTTGCGGTTGTGGGCTTTATGCAGATTCTTGCGCTGATGTTTTCACTGCCGCCGGAAATCGCACTCCGCAAAAAAGAAAGCGCTGCGGCAACAGTAATACTGTTTCTGTTGATATTGGCCGGGGGCGTACTGTTTCTCGGGCCGTCCCAGGAACGGGCCCTTGAGCGGGGGGGCGGCCTCCTTGAACCAAAGCTTTTCAGTTTTGATTTTTCACAGGTCCTGCGATTGGAAAGTGAAATCAGCATGAACGATGACCTCGTGCTGATCGTCAAAAAAGATTCCGAGGACACCCACATTTTTCTGCGGCGCTACGTGCTTTCCGGTTACAACCGCAAACAGGGATTCTACCGGCTGGAGGACATTGACGAGCGGGCCCATCCCCAGCGCCTGCCCGACCGGCCCACCCGCCGCACCGAAGCTGAATCTTACCTGTCGGCGGATGGTATGCTGGCTTCACGGATCACTAATCAGGAATACTATTTGGTGAATTTTGATTCATCGGCTTTTATCGGCATGAACGATCCCGTATCAATAACTCCCTTTGAAAGCTGGGATGCCTCATCCTTTAGCTCGGTTTATGCGGTGCAGAGCCGCGCCAGTGAGGCCCTTCCCTTTGAATTGATGGCCGCGGCGGAGTGGCCCCCCAATGCGGCAAATCTGCGTCTCAGTGCCGAAGAGTATCAGCTTTACACCGAATACGGCGATGATCAGCGGCTTAAGGCCTATGCGGAAGAGATCAGCGCCGGGCTCGATCAGTACTGGGACAAGGTTCAAAGCATCTACGATTGGCTCAAATACGGGGATTACCGCTACAGCCTGAAGCCGGGGATTGCCCCGGACGGGGATCAGCTTTCGCATTTTCTGTTCAATACAAAAAAGGGTTACTGTTCCTATTACGCATTTGCCATGACCCTGCTCCTCCGCTCAATGGGGATTCCCGCACGGGTGAGCGCGGGGTTTTTTCTCGATCCCCAAACCAACACCTTTGACTATTATCCGGTGCGTTCCGACATGGCCCACGCATGGGTTGAAGTGTTCTATCCCGGTTACGGCTGGATCGAATACGATCCCACCACGGAAAATCTTGCGGAGGGTGAGGAATTCCGTTTTTCCTCAGGGGTCCCCCCGGAACTTTTTGAACGGCTCATGAGGGAAATTCTGGATAACCATTCCCGGCTTAATCCGAAGAAAGGAATGGACGACAACAGCGCCGCGTCAAATTTGAAATCCCTGGCAAATTCCATTCAGCGCTTCCTCCGCAGAAACTGGTGGCCCATTCTGCTGTTTGTGATCGCTGTCATCTGGCTGCTGATCCGCTGCGGCCATCTTTTTGTGTTCCGCCTCACTGCAAAGCCCCGGAAAAAGGCATTGCGCCTTTGGGCCCATATCAAACAACGGCTGGCCCTTGCGGGATTCAGGCGGCATTCGCTCGAAAGCGAATCTGAATGGGCACAAATGATGGATAAACGTTTCGCCGGAACTTATACCTTGTATCAGGGAATGTCCGCCGCCCGCTTTGCCAAAGAATATTCGCAGGATGATCTCAAAATATTGTGTGAAGGATACCACAGTTTTACTGCGATCTACCAACAGCAGGTATCCGCAGGCCGCCGTTTTTTTGCATGGATCATTCCGCCGCTTGCGATGACGCTGAAACCCGCCGCCGGCAAGGACGGTACAAATGGCGGCAGCAAAAACAGTAATACTGCGGCGGGAACAGGCAGTCTCATCCTACTCGCAGTATTACTGTTCTCCCTAAACAGCGATAGCGCAATGGCGCAGGATCAAACCGGGCAAATTGATCAAACACTTCCCTATACGCAGGCCGAATCTGACGGGGCATCCGCCCTTTTCAACCGCGCTCAGGACGCGGCGGACGCTGAATTTTGGGAGCGGGCCATTGAGTTTTACAATGAGGGGCTTGCGTTATACCCCGCCGACATACGTTTCCCCTGGGCGCTGGGCAGCCTCTATTACCACCGGGGGCTTTACGGCATGGCCTGGGATGAATACCGCAAGGCGGAAAAGATAGAGCCCCAGGACCCGGAAATTCTCTTTCGGCTTTCCCGGACCGCGGGCTACCTCAACAGGGATACTGTTTCTGTGGATTACCTTGAACGGCTCCTGGAGATTGATCCCTACAACAAGGAAGCCATCGGCAGCCTGGGCTGGATGTACTACAAGGTTCACCGCCAAAGTGATGGGGAACAGCTCCTCCGTACTGCCATAGAAATCTTCGGTGACGATTCGGATTTTGCCATGACCCTGGCGACCATCAATTCGGATATGTTCCGTTATGATGAAGGAAAGAAATGGTACCTCGCGGCGATTGCCGATGGGGAGGCCCGCCATGACCGGCCCTTTACCGCGGTGGCCCATTACAACCTCTCCATTCTGGAATCCCGGTTTTACCATTTTAGTCTTGCCTTTGAGCGGACCAACGCGTCCCTCAATGCCCAGAACCGCGCATCGGGCCGGCTTGCCCGGGGGGAAATGTACCTGCGGCAGATGGACTTTAAGAAGACCTTTGCGGATTACGAGACGGCCTACGAAATCGACACATCCCCCCTCTCCAAGCTGAATTTGGCCCAGGCCTATCAAATATCGGGCCGGCTGGAAGAGGCCCGGCTCTACGCCGAGGACTGCCTTAATGCGGGGGATCTTTCCTGGATGCTGAACTACGGCATCGACCCCGTGCGTTACCGCCGGGACATCCACGAAATTCTTTACAAGACCTACGAAGGTCTTAAAAACACCGAAGGGTTCATCCCCTGGTCAAGTCCGGGCGAAAAGATCCGCAGCAATTTCCGGCGGCTTTCCCTAGGCTTTAAGGCGGCGGTCCACAAAAAACTCTTTCAGAAGTACAGCCTCCTTTCCGCGGATGCCTACGGTGAAATGCACCTGGACGCCCTGACACAGTATTACCTGGCCTTTGAAGCGTATCCCCGCCGGGCTCTGACCTACCTCCGTGAGGCCCGTGCATTCGAAATCCCCCTCATTCCCGAAGCGGAGTCCTCCTACAATTTTGAAGAGGGCCGACTCATGAAAAAACGTTCCCTTACCGAAACGGCCCTGGAAGGTTTTGACCCGCTCTGGGAACGGGACATGATCAGCGAAGCCTATACCGAACTGGCCCGCCGCAGTAAAAACGTGTTATGGCAAAACGCGGCGTATCAGGATGCAGTAGAAAAACTATTTGCCCTGAACCGGGGAGCGCTGCGGCAGGAGGCCTTAAGTCTGCCGGTACATCTGCGGTTTGTCTTTAATACCGGTGAAGGCGCCGCGGACCGCCGCGCGGCAAAAACCATAAAGCCCATCACCCGGACCCTGCGAAAGGCCGGGCTGCGGAATACAGCCAAGGCTGACACAGCCGCAAACACCAGCCGGTTCACCCTCACCCTGGAAATGCGGAACGGGGGACAGGGCGGCTGGAATGTCCTCTGCGAACTCTACGACGGCGGCCGGGGAACCACCATGCTGCGGCGCAGCTTCCCCCTGGCATCTGCCTCACGAAAAGATATCAGCGCCTTTGTACGGGCATTAGGGGACGCGGTGTTTGTTGATAATTGATTGGACTCTTTATCAACATAGACATACCTTGGTCGAGTTCTCAAAAAGGCGTTTGTTTGCTATTTTCCCATTTTTATGATAAAACAGTGGCCGAGGGTATTGAATTGGCAAAGTTCAAACGTCCGGTTCTCTTTCGCCTGTTCTTTTCGTATCTGGAGCAGGCCCGGATAGAAGTGGACGGCCATCTGGATATCCTATCCCATTTACTGGATCACCGCATTTGACAGATAGCCTGAAAGGGGGTATCCTATAAGAAAGGAAGCCCACCATGTACGGCGATGTGATTTACAAAGGGCGGTTTGTGTGGAACCCGTTCAAGAACGAGATGAACCGGAAAAAGCACAACATATCATTTGAGCAGGCATCAAAAGTATTTGACGATCCTTTTAACATCGAGGAATACGATGAGGAAGATTCGTCATACGAGGACCGTTACTATATGACGGGCTTTATTAACGACGATTATATCACCGTATTTTTTACCATGCGGGATAATCTCATCAGGATTTTTTCGGCACGGTCAGCGGATGGAGATGAGGAAGGAGCTTATAATGAAAACATCAGAAGATACCTTGGAACGGAATGAAATAGTAACCGAATCCGGCAGGATTTTCAGACCGGGAAATGCCGCATTACTTGAACAAATCCCCCCCGATATTGTCAAGGAAATGGCCCGGCGGCGGTTGGAAGAAGTGCGGCAATACCAAAAACACCGGGAAAAGAAAACGCAGGATTGATAATGACGTGGTTCCAAAACTTGATTCGTTGCGAGGGGTACATACCCAAGAACCCGCTCCGCGGGGGAGCCTTGGGGCGCTTAAAAAGGGTATGTACCCCGAGTCAAACCACCTTACGAGAACAACATACCCCGCTGCTTGCGGCGGGGTTGTTGATTAGTAAAGTCCCTTATACGATTTCCAGATCAAACTCCAGGTAATATGATCCGCCGCCCAGAGCGTGGGCTTTGGGCATGACGGAACTCCAGGCCATGTCGGAACCAATGGGGCCGTGGGCGGCGTCGATATGCACAAAAGTTTCGCGGCGGCGGGTAAGCTCGTGATCGTGGGCCGCCCGGAGATAATCTTCTACCGTATTGTGGAGCGCGTCAAAATGGAAAGCCGCGGGCGAGCTGATACGGACACCTCCGCCACCCTGCCGGAAAATGGTGAGTCGGCGGGTTTTTTCGTGGCCCCCGGTCTCGGAAGGCGGCACAAAGGGGAAGTGCTGATCCGTTATTGTGGAGCGGTGAACGGCAAGGATACCCGAAAGTAGACGATCCGGGTAGTTTTCTATTGGGCCGTAACCGTAGTATTCGATATCCTCAAATCCTTCAGGGAGAACAAACTCTACACCAACACGGGGAACGGCTTCAATACTTGAATCAATGCGTATCTGATACGCCGTTGTAAGGCGGCCCGAAGCATTAAAGGTATAGGAAATTTTTCCGGGAATACCGGGAACGTCTGACATTTTATGGCCGCTTTTTTGTTCCAGAATAAAATCAAATTCAAAGCGCGCCGCCCCTTCACCTTTGAGCAGGCGGGAAGAAACGATCCGGTTTTCAAGGTGCCTGACTTTTTCATAATCGTCATACCAGCCCCAGCCGGTTCGTACGTCAAGGCCGGTTATGGGCCGGTTGAGTTCCGGCCTTGCCCCGCTTGAAAGGTAATTTGTTCCCGCCTTGGAAAGACTGGTAATAAGGCCGGTCTTTTTTGAAAGTTCAGCGCTCATGCCGTCTGCGGTCTTGACGATCCAGATCTCCGTTGTTTCGGTGATTTTGATTTCTCCCGCCGCTCCGGTAATTTTAACTGCGGCATTTTCGGATACGTCGGCTTCCACTTCGTTCCCAACTTTCCCCAAAAGAAACTGCCACGCGCCTGTTTCGTAGCCCTTAGGCGCGTAGGGACGGTCGTTTTTCAGGCGCAGGGAAAAGGTAACCGAATATTCACAGCCCGGTTTTTTTTGTCCGGGAAAAGGGAAGGTTATAAGGGCATTTTCACCGCATTTTAGATCAGGAAGTTCCACCTTTTTTTCGGTGATAACTTTTCCGTCTTCCCGAATCACGGCAATACATTCAAGATTGTCACTGCCCGCTTCCCCGTGAAGGGCGGTAACACGCCGCACCACATATTTTGTCCCGGCGGCTTTGCCCCATGCGCTCCGGTCAGGTTTTTCAAAACGTATGGAACAGTAGGCCTGTTTTAATTCATGGGCAACGGGTTTCCAGCGGAGATCCGGCAAAACCACGCCGTTACATGTCATAAAACGGGGAACCGATTCCTCGGCAAAGGCTTCGCCGAAATCCCCGCCATAGGCAAAAAATTCCTTTCCATCGGAGGTTTTGCCCGGAAGGCACTTGTCCTGCCAGTCCCAGACAAAGCCCCCCTGGAAGCGGGGGTATTCAGCGGTAAGGCGCAGAAAATTATCCAGTCCTCCGCCGGAATTACTTATCTGGTAAAGGTATTCAACCAGTATAATGGGCCGGGTATCTTCCGGGTCACAGAGCAGCCGCATGATCCTGTCCACCGGGGCGTACATATTACCCCGGATATCGGAGATGTTTTTTCCGGGCTCTCCGGCCTCGTACTGGCAGAGCCGGGTGGGATCGTATTCCTTGATAAAACCGTACATGGCGGCGTGATTCGCGCCGGTTCCGCTTTCGTTCCCCAAAGACCAGGAAAAAACAGAAACGTGATTTTTGTAATTCAGCACCATCCGCACCGCCCGCTCAAGAAAGGTAAGGGCATAGGCGGGATTGTGGGTCAGGCCGCCTGCAACACCGTGGGTTTCAAGGTCTGTCTCGCAAACCAGCAGTATGCCCAGCTCATCACAAAGATCATACCAGAGGGGGCTGTCGGGATAATGGCAGGTACGCACGGCGTTGATATTCATGCGTTTCATCTGGCGCAGTTCTTCCCGCATGTGTTCTTCGCTCACGGTTCTGCCGCTGCGCCAGCAATGCTCATGGCGATTAACGCCCTGAACAACAAGCCGCTCGCCGTTGAGGTACACCACGCCGTTCAGGACTTCCACCCGCTTAAAACCGATCCGGGAACTCTCAAAGTCCTGCGCCGCTCCGTTTTTGTCATACAAGGTGATAAGCACGGTGTAGAGTTTTGGTGAAGAAGGGGACCACTTTTTTACCGAATGAATTTTTAAATTGATCCGGCCCGTATTTGCCGTGGGAACGATATCCGTCCGGTACTGGGCGGTAGCCTGTACTTCCCCTTCCCCTTCGGCAATTTTTGTTTTCCCGTCATAAAGCGCCAGGCGAACCCTGCTTTCGGCAAAAAGGGGAACACGGGAAACGGTAACATCGGCGCTTAAAGTTCCGCCCCCCGTGTCATCGGGTAGGGCGGTTATTTTCCAGTCGGCAATATGCAGAGGCGGCTTTGAAACAAGGGAGACATTCCGGTATATGCCGCAGAGATACCAGTAGTCCTGATCTTCAAAATACGTTGTATCGGCAAAGCGGATCACTTCAAGGGCCAGAAGATTTTCTCCCGCCTGCAAAAAAGAAGTGATATTGAATTCAGAAGGCAGCTTGCTGTCCTGGGAATAACCCACGGGCCGGCCGTTTACCCAGAGATAGTAAACGGTTTCCACCCCTTCAAAGCGGATATAAACATCCCTGCCCTCAAAACTATCGGGAATCGTAAAGGAAAGCCGGTAACATCCTGCGGTATTGTAATCCGCCGGCACATAGGGCGGATTGGGAACCCATTCACCCGTTTTTGCCCGGAGGGAATATTTTTCATCCTTGTCCAGTTTCCAGGGGTACACCACATTGGTGTAAATGGGCTTGTCAAAACCCTGAAGCTCCCAGTTGCCGGGAACCGTGATAGGCGCAAAACCTTCGGCTTTATAATCGGGGCGGTAGAAATCGTCCACCGCATCGGGGTTTGGATACGCCCTGAACTGCCAAAGGCCGTTAAGGCTCTTTATGTAGGATGAAGGCCGCCCTTTCAGGGCCTGTTCCCCGTTTTCGTAGGCCCCCCAGCGGCTATGGGCGTTTTCCCGGTTTATCGAAAGAACATCGCTGTTTTCCCAATCCCGCCTTGAATGAAAATTACTGTAGCGGTTTTCCATGATTTTCCCCTAATAGCATTAGTGGTATTATTTCACCATTGTTTTTATATTTTGTCAATTCGTCACCCATTTTTCTTGCATTTATGTACCGGTGTGGTACAATGGCAAAGATACGGAGGTAATTAAATGGAAGTTCGCTGGGAATATTTGACGCCGACAGATTTTAAGGCCCTCGCGAAAAACGAGGGGCTCTGTGTTCTGCCCATCGGCTCACTGGAACGCCACGGGGAGCATCTTCCCTTCGGCACCGACGGCCTTACGGCCCACGAGATTTCGTACCGCGCCGCCCTGCGGGAACCCTGCGTGGTGTTTCCCCCCTACTGGTTCGGCCAGCTTCACGAGGCGTCCTGTTTTACGGGCACGATTAATTTCAGCACCACCCTGCTTCTTCAGGTGCTGGAAACTGTGCTGGATCAGATCGCCAACAACGGCTTTAAAAAAATTCTGATGATCAACGGGCACGGGGGAAACAACAATTTCCTGCAATACTTTGCCATGTCCCAGTGCGAGAGGGAAGTGGATTACACCCTGTATATTTCTCCCGCCCGGGGCGAGCGTTCCAAACTGATCAAGTGGGAAACTGAAGGCGGCCACGCGGACGAATTGGAAACAAGTTTCATGATGGCCATCGCCCCGGAGGCCATTAAAATGGAATACCACAAATACGCGGAACCCATACTTCCCAAATATGATACGTCCCTTCTCGGTTACACGGGCTATTGGTGGTACGCAAAATACCCCGAGCATATAGCCGGAACTCCTTCAAAGGCGACAGCGGAAAAAGGGGAAAAAGCCATGGAAGCGGCGGTGCAGGATACGGCGGATCTCATCAGGCGCGTAAAAGAAGATACCCTGGTTCCCAAACTTCAGCAGGAATTTTACGCCCGTTACCGCAGGGTAAAAAACGCCGAATAGGAAAACCGCAAAAATGTCTTTTTTTACGATTTTACTTGACTATAATTTGCAGAGCCTCAATACTTAATCCTATACGTTTATACGTATAAATTTTTGGTTTTTCCAGGAGGAAAAAATGAAGAGAAGTGTTTTGATTGTGCTGGTAACACTCTTTACCGTATCGGCGCTTTTTGCCGGCGGGGGGGGGCAGACCGCACCGGCTGCCCAGACAGGGAAGCCGACGATTACCATTGGTTCCGCATGGCTGTACAATACTGACTGGCCCACCTGGGACGTGTATCAGGATCTGGCAGACCGCGTAGGGGTGAAACTTGACTACACCTTCTACGACAAGGACAGGCTCGCCCTGGTCCTGGCAAGCAATAACCTTCCGGACATTGTTATCGGAAACCCCACGGTTCTTTCTTCGGTGGTGAACAACAAACTGGCCATGAAGCTCGATCCCATTCTTGATCAGTATATACCCAATGCGAAACTGCCTATGTACAAGACCCGGAACGATTTGCTCCGCCTCTTTGCCGGCGGTTCTGACAATGGTCTTTACATCATTTCCCCCGGCATCGGGCCTGAAAACGGCGGCGGCACCGACTCTTCGCCCCGGGGCTATTCGGTCCGCTGGGATTATTACAAGGAAATCGGCGCGCCACCCATTAGAAATGACGATGATTTCGTGGCGGTTCTCAAAGCCATGATCGACAGGCACCCCACCACCGCTGACGGCCGCAAGACCTATGCCATCGCCAACGAAAACACCTGGGCCCGTTTCCATACCCAGGGCATGGTCACCGCCCGTTTGAACCCCTGGACACTGCTCAATTCCGAGTACATGGGCGGTTTTGACGATGACGAAGTCTACAACGGTTACACCAACTTAAACCGTTCGGCTTTCTGGAACCAGATGAAGCTCTACAACAAGCTGAACCGCCTCGGCATCTTCGATCAGGATTCCTTCACCATGACCGCCGATGATCTTAACGCAAAAACCGATGCCGGCGTTTATATGTCCTCGGTTCTGCGCAATGACCGTATGTACAACGAAATGCGCAAAAAGGATCCCAACACTTTGGCGGGCCACATGCTCGTCCCCTCCGAGGGCGCGGTGGTATTCGCCAACAAACCCCTGCTCATGGGTAACGCCCCGGATCAGTACGTGTTTATTTCTGCCAACAGCAAGAACTGGGAAAAAGCCGCCCAGGTTCTCAACATCCTGCATGATCCCGACTTTATCCGCGAGCAGCATTCCGGCTTCAAGGGCAAGTATTGGGATTATGATGCGGCGGGCAAGCCCTATATCACGGATCTCGGTTTCAGCGATTACAACGGCAACACCCCCGCCTATGTTCAGAGCGGCGTTTCCTTCTATTCGAGTCTCATGATGGCCGACTACACCGCCACCCACCCGGATGGCTCCTTCTTTGGTCTCTTCCGGGGCAAGGAATACCAGACCAAGAATCAGCTGAGCCCCCTGTATCAGGATTACGCCAATTTCTACAAGGTCGCCCGGCCCGCCGATATCACCATGGATTATGTCCGCCAGGGCAAGACCATCGACATGAGGAACGACTACGTTCAGGTCATCGCCGTAGGCCTCGCCAATGTCCCCTCGGATATTGAACGCATCATCAACAGCCTTAACGACCTCTGCTACCGCGCCACTCCCCGGCTTATCGAAGCGAAAACCGATGCCGAGTTCACCCAGATTCAGCAAAGGCTTCTGGCGGATCTCAAAGCCGCCGGCGAGCCCACCGCCTGGGAATGGGTAAGGACCAACTACAACAAGTACAAGGCCCAGGTCGATCCGATATTCAGGGAATACAATTCCCGGCAGAAGTACGAATAAAAATCCGCACTAAAAATCTATGGAGAAACCGGGTTAAACCGGTTTCTCCATTTCAGGGGGCACCATGCAAGATCTGGTAAAAAAGAAGAAATATAACTGGACCTATTTTTACCTCGCTCTGCCTTTTATGCTTATCATCATTTTATTCCGGTATATTCCTTTGTTCGGTTGGGTGCTTTCCCTGTATGAATACCAGCCCGGAACTCCCCTTATGGAAAACCCCTTTGTGGGGCTCAAGTATTTCAAAATGCTTGCCGCGAGCCGGGATTTTTTCCGCACCTTCAAAAATACCGTGATCTTTTCCGTTCTGGGCTATGTGCTTTTGCCCTTGCCGATGATTTTCGCCATACTGCTGAACGAAGTCACCGGCAGCAGGGCGCGCAAGCTTTTCCAGACCTTAACGACCCTGCCCCATTTTATCAGCTGGGTCATTGTCTATTCTCTGGCCTTTGCGTTGTTCTCTTCCGAGGGCGTTGTGAACACGGTGGCCAACAGGATCGGGCTGCCCACCCAGCGCCTCATCACAAACGCCGATGCGGTCTACTGGTTTCAGACGGTAATACTCCAGTGGAAGACCCTCGGCTGGAGCGCCATCATTTATATAGCCGCCATTGCGGGCATTGATCAGGAACTGTACGAGGCCGCCACGGTTGACGGCGCGGGCCGTCTCCGCTGCGCCTGGCACATTACCTTGCCCAGCCTCATTCCGACCTTTATTGTTCTGGCCCTTCTGGCCGTTGCCAACTTTGTAAATACCGGCCTTGACCAGTACTTCGTTTTCAGGAACCCCTTCGTGTATGACAACATCGAGGTTCTTGAACTCTATACCTACCGCGTCGGCCTTGAACTGTTTGATTATTCCTACGCCACGGCGGTCGGGATTTTCAAATCCGTGATCAGTGTAGTGCTGCTTTTTACAACCAACTGGATTGCGAAAAAAGCGCGCGGTACTTCAATTATATAGGGGTGAAGAATGAAAAAACACAGCGTCCCTTTACCGAGAAAAATATTTGTGGTATTCAATTACCTGTTTTTCATATTGATAACCCTGTTTTGCATTTACCCTATCTGGTTTATCTTCATTTCTTCGGTGAGCGGTTCGAGCGGCGCCTCGGGCATTCTGCTCCCGAAAAACTTTACCCTGATGAACTACGAAAAGGTCATGCAGATTCCCGGCATAGCCAGGGCTTTCGGAATCTCCGTTGCCCGAACCGTTGTCGGTACTTTTCTGACGGTTTTGGCAAGCATGTTCCTGGGCTATATTTTTACCAAGGAACAAATGCCTTTCCATAAATTCCTTTACCGGATGCTCATCATTACCATGTACGTTTCTGGCGGCCTCATCCCCACCTATCTGGTGATCCGGGCTTACGGACTTTTGAACAATTTCTGGGTTTACATACTGCCCGGCATGATATCGGCCTATTACGTTATTCTGATAAAGACCTTTGTGGAACAGCTTCCCGCATCGGTGGAAGAAAGCGCCATGCTTGACGGGGCAGGTGTACTGACGGTCTTTTTCAGGATCATACTCCCCATGTCCATGCCCATTGTGGCCACCATCGCGGTGTTCGCGGGAGTCGGTCAGTGGAACTCCTATTTTGACAATGCGATTTACACCTTTCAGAACAAGAACCTGACGACCCTGCAGTACATGTTGTACACCTTCCTGAACGAAGCGGAAGTGATAATCCGCCAGCTTTCGGAAACCTCGGCGGATATTGATATTTCCAAACTGCTGACACCCAAGGGGATCCGCATGACCGTCACCATGGTAACGGTCACGCCGGTTCTGTTTATCTACCCCTTTTTGCAGCGTTACTTTATAAAGGGCATCATGATTGGCGCGGTAAAAGGCTAAGGTCCGGGGAAAAGGGTGCTGCAACGCGGCGCCCCCTTTTTCCTGCTGCCCCTGCTTTTATGGAGCTATCGCTCACCTCACAAGCTTCTCCACCAGCGCCTTAAACTCCCTCTGCTTTTCTTTAGAGAGTACATCCGCCCCGTAAAGGGCCTCCTCAAAGAGTTCGCCGCACCGGAGGATCGCGGCGCCGGTTTCCGCAGTATTACTAACAGCAATGGCACCTGCCCCAGGCCCGGCGGCCTCCGTCACGTTAGATGCCGCTTCCGCCGCTGCCAGCGCCTGCACAAGCGCGGCGCAGTATTCACCGGGGGCGCGGGAGGGTTTCCAGCTAACCTGGAGAGTTTCGGTTCCCCAGAGGATGAGCCGGGCAAAAAGGGTGAGGCTGTTTTTCATGTCCCGTTTTTTTGCCTGGGAATAGGCGGCAAGCAGATCCGCCGCCATGCCTTTGATCTTTTCGGCGCCGGGGCGGTTCATCTTATATGAGCCGTCGTCTTTTCTGAGGGCGGAAAAGAACCAGGCAAGGCCCTGGCGCAGGGCGCTGAACCATTGCAGAACGAGCCGGGCGAGTTTCAGCCGGAAGGGAATTTTACCGGAATCAACGGAACGGGAAAGGAGGGGTTTTATCATGAACCAGATAAAGCCCAGTATCAGTAAGGCTATTGCGGCGTATTTTACATAATCCCAAAAGGGCCAGGGTTCGGTGGACTCGATTCCCATGAGCTGCTGTATGCCGGGCATGGGTTCCCCGCTGGGCACCATCATTTCAGGGGCAAATATTTCCCCTTCATAGGGTTTTGGGGGCCGGGTAAGAAGGGAAGCGAGCCATGCCAAAAAACCGGTGATGATCGAAATGGGAAGGATGTTGTTGTCCGCCGCAAACAGTAACGCTGCGGCGGCTGCGGAAACTGAAAAACACAGTATTGCTGTTATCCGTTTGGATCGCTCCGGCCCGCCCATCGCGATTCCCTCGCCGGCAAAATACTGTTCACGCTTGAACAGTTCAAGGATGGCAAAGATGCAGGCGGCGCTTACATAGAGGATCACCAGCAGAATACGGAAGGTCAGGGGGAGCGAAATCTTCAGTATTCCTGATACGATTGCCAGTACGCCCACAATGCCAAGCTGTACCCCGTAGACGGTGATGAGCTTTCTGAGGTTGGCGTCCGCATCGCCCATAAGGGCCGCGTCTTCCAGCATGATCCGCTGGAGGTTTTCACCTTCGTACTGCCGGGTGTGGGATTCAAAAAATTCACGGGCCTTAAAAATTTCCCGCAGATAAAGTACAAAGACCCAGACATACAATGAGGCGAGCATTCCCAGAAAATTGGCGAGCCCCGGCAGGAAGCGGCGGCCCAGAGTTATATCCAAACGCAGAAAGGAAGCGAAAACATATGCCGCCGCAACAATGATAATTGCCCCCCGGATATTTGCCGCGCTGTGAGCCTCCGGTAAATTCTTCATCATCCCCGCATAAACAGAAACAGTAATACTGCAGAAAAAGGCCGCGGCAAAGATACTGATATAGGGGAAGGTTATGCCGGGCAGCGCATGCATAATAATTCTGCCAATTAAGGGAACACCGGTACAGAGGACGGACCAGGGGATAAACACCGCAAGGATACTGTAGAGAGGATTCTGCACCGCTGCCTGTACGGCTTCAGATGATTTCATAGCCCCCCTCCTTCATCTGATACCGCGGGGAATTTCCCGGCACCGCCGCAGCAAGATGCCGCTCATCAATGATGAGGTATTCCAGGGAAAGGTGATGCCGCTTGAGGCTGTTCAAGGCAATGTACTCTTCATCGGAAAAATCCGGCCCCGTGTAGACCAGCCGGGTTCCGTAGGGCAGAAATTTCCCCCGGTCCAGCATCAGCCGGGCGCTCCCCCGCAGGGGCCGCTGTTCAGCGGCATCGCTCCTGGGCTCCCCTGCCCGTTCCAGTCCCGCAAGCCGTTCAAGAATGGGGAGCAAAGTGAAGGCGCCGGGTTTGATAAAGGTAAAGCCCTCTCCTTCATGGGGATTGTAGAGCATGATCCCCAGCTCCTGCCCTTCACGGGACGCCATCATGCAGAGACTTGCGGCGGCTTCGATGGTCCGCTCAAAATAAAGTTCCCGCTGCCGCAGAC
>BOBW01000027.1 GCA_026002595.1 Spirochaetia bacterium
CAACTTCGACAAAATAATGTACATTAAATAATGGATATCGTTAATGCAATATATATGGGATGAAAACAAAAATATCCAAAACAAGGCAAAACACGGCGTCAGTTTTGAACAGGCCGTTTATGCCTTAAAGGACCCATTCAGGCGCATTATGTATGACGGCGATCATTCCGATGAAAACGAGGACCGCTGGAAGGTGATCGGAAACGCCGGCGGAGTTATGTTATTTGTAGTTGAAACCGAAGTGGATGATGATACTACACGGATTATCACTGCCCGGTTTGCGAATTCGAAGGAAAAGGCGGACTATTATGAAAACCGTTAAATATTCAGACGACAATTTACCCAAGGTAAGTGAAAAGGACTGGACCAAACTTCGGGACCGCGCAGAGCGTATAACCGATGATGAGATAGATTATTCCGATGCCCCGGCAACGAAGGATTTTTCCGGCTTTAAAAGATGGAACGACCCCGCCTTATTCAGGCCCATCAAGAAGGATATCCATATCAAAATAGACGCCGATGTTTTGGCGTGGCTTAAAGGCGGCGGAAAAGGGTATCAGACCCGGATTAACGGCATACTCCGTAATGCCATGGCCGCTACAGGCAGTGAAGCAGTTCAAAACTAAATCATGACCGCCGCTAACAAATACCGGAGCGAATCCATTTATATACTTTCAATTTTAAATTTTCCATTAAGCCGATGACCCAATTCATGAAAAAGCTCTGGAAATAATATTTACAGAGACAAGGTTGACAAAACATAACACAATCCGTTATGTTTTGTATATGCAGCCCTTCCGCCTATTGCAACACACCCTGGAACAGGCCCCTGCCGGACGTTACCTCTTCACCGCCGGCGATTTTTCTCCCCTCTTCCCGGATCTTTCTGTGGCTGCCCTGCGGATGCTCCTGTCGCGGGCGGTGGAACAGGAATTGCTCCTGCGGGTCTGCAAGGGGGTGTATATCTATTCAAAGGCCGATTTTCAAAAGGGCCTGGTGCTGTACCATACCGCTTCCCGGCTGAGGGAAGGGAGCCTCTCCTACCTCAGCCTGGAAAGCGTCCTCTCCGAGGCAGGGCTTATTTCCCAGATTCCCCTGGGATGGATAACCCTGATGACCCGGGGCCGGTCGGGGGAAATAAACTGCGGCCCCTGGGGCGTCATCGAATTTATCCATACCCAAAGGAAGGGCGAAACATTGATGGAAGAACTCAGCTTTGATGATCACTTTTGTCTCTGGCGGGCTTCCGTAAAACTGGCGCTGCGGGACATGCGGCTCACACGGCGGCCCATGGATCTGGTGGTGTTTTTACGGAATAGAAACGGGAACATCGGGGATCATCATGTATGCGGAAAGTCTTGAGGAACTCCTCTGCGATAAACTGATAGCCCTTGCGATGCGTCCCAACCGGGTAAAAAACCGGGACCTATGGGATATTTTCTGGTTGGACCGAAAAAATATTATCCTCTCAAAAAAACTATTTCTGCAAAAATTGGAAGACAGAAGAATATTATCAAATGATTTTTCTGCCCGCTACAAAAAACGGCTGTCTGAAATTCAGGATCATCAGAAAGATTTTCTTTTTGAGTTACGCCGCTTTCTAAGCCCCCGGATTTTTGATGATAATTTTACCGGCCCGCTCTGGTGGGAATGGTATTTATCAATGCTGAAAAATTTATTGTCATTAATCGAACAGGAGCGCCCATGACCGCCCCCAACAAATACAGCCTCACCGAAGGGGGCATCTTAAGCAAGCTCCTCCTCGTGGCCCTGCCCATTATGGGCACCCAGTTTATGCAGATGGCCTATAATCTGACGGACATGTTCTGGCTGGGCAGGGTCGGCAGCGATGCGGTGGCCGCGTCGGGGGCGGCGGGGATGTATCTGTGGCTGTCCATGAGCTTTATGCTGATCGGCAGGATGGGTGCGGAGATCGGGGTGGCCCAGTCCCTGGGACGGAGGGACGCAAGGGCGGCGCTGGTCTTTTCACAAAACGCCATGCTGATGGGGATCGTTCTTGGCCTGCTCTACGGACTCTGCATGTTCATCTTCAACAAGGAGCTTGCGGGATTTTATAATTTCCGGGAAGCGCAGGTAACAAAGGATGCGGCGGCCTATCTTGCAATAGTGGCCTGGGGGATTCCCGCCGCTTTTATTTCCGCGGTGATCAACGGGTCCTTTAACGCGTCCGGCAATTCACGCACACCATTTATCTTAAACGGCATCGGCCTTGGGGTAAACGTGATCCTGGACCCGGTGTTTATTTTTGTGCTGCGCATGGGTGTGCGGGGCGCCGCCATTGCAACGGTGATCGCCCAGCTGATTGTCTGCGCGGGAATGATCGCTGCGATCAAATGGTTTAAGGATCGGCCCTTTGAACGATACCCAATAAAAATACGGTTTGAAAAAGAAAAAGTAATACTGATGCTGAAATGGACGATCCCTATCGCCCTTGAGGCTTTTCTCTTCTGTTTTCTTTCCATGGTCACATCCCGGATCGAAGCATCCTTCGGCGCACATGCCATGGCAACAAGCAAGGTGGGCTCACAGATAGAATCACTGTCATGGCTCATCGGGGGCGGATTTGGGTCAGCCCTTGTCGCCTTTATCGGCCAGAATTACGGGGCGGGAAAATGGGACCGCATAAGGCGGGGGGTGCGGGTCTCCGCACTGGCAATGAGCGCCTGGGGGATCTTCGTAACATTACTGTTATGGTTCGCCGGGGGTTTCCTCTTTTCACTCTTCCTCCCCGATCCGGAACTGGTAATGCTGGGAACCAGGTACCTCCGCATCCTCGCCTTCTGCCAGCTGACCATGAATCTTGAAGCGGTAGCGGCGGGGGCATTCAAAGGAATCGGCAGAACCATGGCCCCGTCGGCGGTAAGCATCATTTCAAATCTGATACGCCCCGGACTCGCCCTTGGCCTTTCCCGGACATCCCTGGGCCTCAACGGCGTCTGGATCGCGATCACCATAACATCCTGCATCCGGGGGGTCTGGATATGCCTGTGGTATGTTTTCAGGAAGACAGACAAACTTGACAATAGATAATTTTTATTTAATAATTAAAGTCGGTTTAAATGGTCCTGAAATGCACTCTATAAGGAATCAGGTAAAATAAATGATAAGTGATTTAATAAAGAAAAAATGGCTGCAAACTATTTTGCATATCGGAGTAGTTCTTATAGGCGGAGCAGGCTTTGCCGCTTTTCTGCATATATTCGTATTCGGCAGCGGCTTTTTGCCTATGGGTATAGACGGCATTTCAACCATGGTGCAGTATCTGACGGGTTTTAATGCGGGCTATATAGGACTTATTCTCAATGTTCCGCTGCTCATTGCCGCCTGGTTTGTGTTAAAGCGCAGGTATGTGCTATATACCGCATTATTCTCCGTTACACAGCAGCTCTCGGTCGTACTTTTTGCACACATGCGCTTATATCAATATGTTGCCGAAAACGGCGATTATATTATGGCGGCCTTAATCGCCGGCGTTGTTTTAGGAGCGATATGCGGTATAATGCAGGTTTCGGGCGGTTCAACGGGCGGTATAGACATTATTGCGGGCCTGGTTTTACGCAAGGCCGAGCATTTGCGCTTTGATAGAATTTTGCTTGCAACAAATGCGGTTATGATTTTGCTGTCCTTTGCGGTTTTCGGCCATAATCTTACGGCGGTTTTCCTTTCGCTTATATTTGCCTTTGCATACAGTATGACGATAGAGGCGGTAATGAGATTTCCTAAAGCGGCTCTTATGTTTAATATCGTTACCGAACACGCCGATGAAATCAAAGAAGCCGTTATACAGGAATTGAGGCATGGGGTGACGGTCATACCCGCAACCGGCGGCCTTACAGGCGAGGATAAAAGTTATTTGGTTTGCGTAGTCAATAAGCGGGATGTGGGAGCATTCCGTAAAATTATAGAAAAATACGACAAGACCTTTGCCTTTTTTGTGGAAGCCGACGATGTTATAGGTAATTTTTGGCGCAGCAGCCGTGACGAAATAAAGTGAAGATGTAGACTTTTTATAAAAAAGAAAAAAAGGAGTAAGCCATGAAACTACTGTATCTGGGAACCGCGGCCGCGGAGGGTATTCCCGCTGTTTTTTGTACCTGTCCGGTATGTCAGGCCGCCCGGAAATTGAAGGGGAAAAACATCCGTACAAGGAGCCAGGCCCTTTTGGACGGAACAATTCTTTTTGATTTTCCGCCGGATAGTTATGCCCATTATATTGCCGGAGGCTTTTCTCAATTCGATCTTCCCGCTATCCGGCATTTGTTTATCACCCATTCCCACATGGATCATTTTTACCCCGACGAACTGCAGCTCCGAAGGCCGGTTTTTGTGGCTTCCTCTCCGGTGGAAACTTTGCACATTTACGGCAACCGGGCGGTCGAGAAGGCTCTGCTCCGCCTCCAGGAGGAGGAGCAGGCTGTCCCCTGTAACGATTTCTGTTACGCCAAACCCTTTGAGCCCATAGAGGCCGATGCTTACCGGATCACCCCCTTAAGCGCCCTCCATGACCGGAAAGAGGAGTGTCTTTTCTACGCCGCCGAAAATGGGGGGAAAGCCCTGCTCTACGCCCACGACACGGGGATTTTCCCTGACCCTGTCTGGGATTATTTTTCAGGGACAAAAATCCGCTTCAATATGGTGAGCCTTGACTGCACAGCGATACTGCACAAGGACGGGGGCAACCACATGGGAATCCCCGATACCATTGAGGTCAGAAAGCGGCTTATCGATCTGGGCGCGGCGGACAAAAACACGGTTTTCGTGCTGAATCATTTTTCCCACAACGGCGGCCTGAACCACGACGATCTGGTAAGGGTTGCGGAAAAAGAAGGCTTCACCGTGGCCTATGACGGCCTGGAAATCGAGGCATAAAAACGTAAGAAGAATTCAACCACAGACCACACGAACCACACAAAAAGGGCAAGCGATTTCAGAGTGAAAGTTCGTGTTCGAACCGAAGGTTCGCTTCGTGTGGTTAGTGGTAAAAATCTGATAATAAGCTGGCCCTAAGGCACCTATGGTGCCTGACACCGCCCCCCGATTTGTGATATCCTTTAAAATATTACAGAAGCAAAGGAGAAATCATGGTAGAAGCCCTCAAAAAGAACCCCGCATGGAAAGGCCGGAAAGGCCCGGTGGTCTTGGTGATCATGGACGGCGTGGGATACGGCAAATATAAGGAAGGGGACGCGGTGGCGGACTCCAAGATGTACAATTTAGAAAACATCAAGGCGAAAAGCCCCCACACCCGCCTCAAGGCCCACGGAAAAGCGGTGGGGCTTCCCTCGGATGACGACATGGGGAACAGCGAGGTGGGGCACAACGCCATGGGCTGCGGCCGGGTTTTTAATCAAGGGGCCGCGCTGGTTTCCACCTCCATCGCAACCGGGGCCATGTTCACCGGGCAGGCGTGGAAGGAGATTTCATCCAATGCGGCGAAAGGTGAAGGCACCAAGGTGCCCACCCTTCACTTTATCGGATTGTTTTCTGACGGCAATGTCCACAGCCACCTTGACCACCTCAAGGCCATGATCCGCCAGGCCAAAAAGGACGGGATCAAGAAAGTGCGGGTCCACGTGCTTTTTGACGGTCGGGACGTGGGTGAAACCAGCGCCCTGGAATATATCGATCCCTTCGAGGCGTTCTTAAAAGAAGAAAGTACCGGAAACTTTGACGCAAGGATTGCCTCGGGCGGCGGCCGGATGTGGATCACCATGGACCGCTACGGCGCGGACTGGTCCATGGTGGAGCGGGGCTGGAATGTCCATGTCCACGGCGAAGGGCGGAAATTCGCCAACGCCCGGGAAGCGGTGGAAACCTACCGCAGGGAAATCCCCGGCATCATCGATCAGGACTTAAAGGAATTTGTGGTTGTCGATGGGGGTAAGCCGATTGGAACCATTGAAGACGGCGACTCTGTTGTCTACTTCAACTTCCGCGGGGACCGGTCCCTGGAAATTACCGCCGCCTTTGAGGACGATACATTCGACAAGTTCGACCGGGGCCGCAGGCCCAGGGTCTGCTACGCCGGGATGATGGAATACGACGGTGACCTCCACGCACCCAAGCGCTACCTCGTGAGCCCTCCCTCCATCGACCGGACCATGGGGGAATACCTTGCCGCCACCGGGGTGCGGACCCTCGCCATTTCCGAAACCCAAAAGTACGGCCACGTGACCTACTTCTTCAACGGCAACCGTACCGGGAAGTTCGACGACAAACTGGAAGACTACGTTGAAATCAAGAGCGATGTCCTCCCCTTTGAACAGCGGCCATGGATGAAGTGCGCCGAAATCACCGATGAAGTACTGAAAGCCATCCCTTCGGGCAAGTTCGATTTTATCCGTCTTAACTTCCCCAACGGGGACATGGTGGGCCACACCGGTATCTACCAGGCGGTGGTCTGTTCCATGGAAGCCATGGACCTCCAGCTTGGCCGCATCACCAAAGCGGTGGACGAAGCCGGGGCTGTGCTGGTGATCACCGCGGATCACGGCAACAGCGACGACATGTTCGAGCACGACAAGAAAAGCGGCGCGGTATCCCGCAAGGCAGACGGCAGCCCCAAGGCAAAAACCAGCCACAGCCTGAACCCGGTGCCCTGCATCGTCTACGATCCCGGCTACAAGGGCGAGTACCCCAACGCCACCGGAGAAGGCTCCTTAAACGAGGGCCTGGGGATCAGCTCCATCGCCGCCACCTGCATCCAGCTCTTGGGTTATGTGCCCCCGGCTGACTACGACAAATCGGTATTGAAATAATTAAGGCGCCTTCACCGTAAAGCTCATCCGCTGGATCGGTGAGGGCCCGTATTTAAGAACCGCCTCCCGGTGGGCTTTGGTGGGATAGCCCTTGTGCCGGGCGTAGCCGTATTCGGGGTAAAACCAATCGTAACGTTCCATCATGCGGTCACGGGCGGTTTTTGCCAGGATCGAGGCGGCCATCACCTCCGGCACCTGGGCGTCGGCCTTGACCATGGGCTTGCAGGGGATGGGGATTTTCGGGGCAAAGGTGCCGTCAATGACGGCGGTAAGGCCTTCGGCCTCAATTTTTGCAAGCTGTGCCGAATGGCACAGAACCATTTCCTCATAGGCCCGCTTCATCGCCAAAAGGCTGGCCTGCAAAATATTGATTTCATCGATCTCCGCCGCCGAGGCCCAGCCGATGCCCCAGGCAATTGCCCTTTCGCAGATAACAAGCCGGGCCGCATCGCGTTTGGCGGCACTGAGCTTCTTGGAATCGTTGAGCATTTCAACAGGAAAATCCTGCGGCAGAATTACCGCGGCGGCGCAGACAGGACCTGCCAGGGGACCCCGGCCGGCCTCATCGATCCCGACAATCACTTGAGCCGGTTCCATAATGGAAATTAATTAACCACGAACCACACAAGAACCCGCTTTCGCGGGGGAGAGCACGGACTTTTGCATTGTTTTCTGCCTTTGGTCCGTGTTGTTAGTGTGGTGCTGCCCGTAGGGCAGCTTGTGGTTAAATTCTTAATTTTGGAACTGCCTCATTTATTTCCATTAATCACTTTAAGAACTTCCCGCAGTTCCGGGTCCGCGGCATAGTAGTTGGCTTCCAGTTCACTTTCACTCAGGCCCACCAGTTCGTGGCTCATGTAGTGTATCCAGCGGTCCTCGTCATTGACGGAAAGATCGTGTTTGCGGCACCAGTAATCGGGCTGAAAGGGAAGCTGTTCCGGTTTGTCGTAAAAATACTTGTAGTCGTGGACGGCGATTTTAAGGTCCTTCCGGGGGATGCCCCGTTCCAGGATGATCTCCGCCAGGTGGTTGATGGTTTGGCCCGTGTCAAAAATATCGTCCACCAGGAGCACCCTGTCCCCGATGCGCAGATGCTCCGGCGCATAGGTCCAGCCTTCCACGGTGATCTTGTCCGAGGTACGCACATCCGAATAGGACCGGGCAACCACCGCCGCGTAGTACACCGGGTGGGCGTCCCTGCGGACTATCTTGAAATATTCGCTGATCACGTTGCCCAGGTATGCCCCGCCCCGGAGGGACACGTAGATCACGTCGGGGATAAATCCATCCTGATAAATTCGGTGGGCAAGCTTAAGGGTGTTGTTCCGCACGGTGTCGTAGGGCAAAAATTCTTTTTTCATTGCGGCGCCGGCCTCTTCTTAACCCTAGGTGTCGGGGGATTTAAAAAACCAAAAAGGCTCCCGCAGAAGCCCCCCACGATGTGGGCAAATTCAGAAATGTTGTTGGAGTTAAAGGAGTTAAAAAGCTCCCGCCCCAAATACAGGACCAGTATCAAAATAAAAGTGAGGGGAACTTCCCCTTCCCTGAAGTTGGTAAATGAGGCCAAAAGGATCATCATGAATACCACACCGGAAGCGCCCATCAGGCTGGTTCTGAAAAAAATGACGTTCAAAGCACCGGTCACAAAGGAGGTGATAAAAATCATGATGAAAAGGGAGACGGAACCGTAGGTTACTTCCAGAATGGGGCCGATCATCAGGATAAGGGCGAAGTTGTTGATCAGGTGGTTCCAGTCGGCGTGACCTATGACATGGGAGACCAGGGTAATCCAGCTATGGATGCTCTGGCGATTAAAGGCACCCTTCCCCGGCACCATGAACCAGTTATCGGTTATGGTACGGAGAAAAAAATGGTTGAGAAGCAGAACCACGGCGCTGAGAAGGGCAAAGGTAAGCACCACCGGTGCATTGTATTTGATGCGCATTTATTTCAATGTACCCTTTATTTCAATTTGTACCGGGCAATGGTCCGCCCCCTGCACCTCGGGCCGGATAACGGAACTGGTGACCTTGGGCATAAAGGCCTTGTCCACACAGTGATAGTCGAGCCGCCACCCTACATTCCGCGCCCGTGCATTTGCCCGATAGGACCACCAACTGTAGTGCCCGGCCTCGCCGGGGTGGAAACTTCGAAAAGTATCCACGTGCCCCGCTGCGGTAAAAGCATCCATCCAGGCCCGTTCCTCCGGGAGGTAGCCGGCGTTGCCCTCGTTCTCTTTGGGGCGGGCAATGTCGATGGGGGTATGGGCGATGTTGTAATCCCCGCAGAGTACGAAATGCCTTTTTTGGGCAGCATAAGTATTGCACAGTTCCAGAATGGCGGCGCAGAAGTCCAGCTTGTAACCCAGCCGGGCCCCGGCGTCCTGGGAATTGGGGAAATAGGCCGATATAAAGGTAAAGTCCTTGAATTCGGCCTGGAGGACCCGGCCTTCATCATCAAAGGCGCTGATGCCCAGGGGCTTTACATCCAGGGGCTTCACCTTGCTGTAGATGGCCACCCCCGAATAGCCCGCCTTTTTGGCGCTGGCCCAGTAGCTCGTGTAGACCGCCCCGGCATTGTCCCTGGGGCTGATCAAATCCGGAGAAAGCTGTTCGGGACGGGCCTTGGTTTCCTGGATGCCGAGCAGGTCGGGGGATTCTGTTTCTATCCAGCCCACAAAACCCTTTTTCTCCACCGCCCGGATTCCGTTGACATTCCAGCTTAAAATCTTCATTGATTTAGTTATATGATAAATGTAAAGATATGGGAAGTAATCCGCCCCATAGGGTCTATTAAGGATTTTTCTGTCTTTTTTTAGTAAAATTCCGACATTTATAAAAATTTTTCTTGACAGATCAAAAAAAGGGTTTATCATATATTAAATATTAGAATAGTTGTTCTAATATTTAGAATATATTTTTAGTAGTAGATTCTAAATTTTAGTTTCAAGTTTTATCAAGGAGGATTCGGATGATGAAAAAAATGGTAGTGGGTTTAGTGATTATGCTTGCTTTTGTAGGAGCCCTTTTCGCAGGAGGGGGGCAGCAACAGCAGGGATCGGCTTCTCAAGGTAAGACCAAGCTGTCCTATTATGAAGGATTGGGCAGAGCGGCTCAGGGGCACAAGTCCCTTGCAACCCATCCCGGATGGGTAGAACTTCAGAAACGGCTTAATGTAGAAATTGAATTCCTTGCCCCCGCTGTGGGGAACGAAACGGAACAGTTCAATTTGATGATCGCTTCCCGCAATTTTCCTGATATTATTACCTATGGCTGGCTCGGCGTGCCCGGCGGTCCGGCGCAGTATATTCAGGATGATGTAATTATTAAGCTAAATGATGTGATCGACAAATGGGCCCCGGATTTAAAGAAGGCCTATGCGAAATTCCCCGTGGCCAGGCGGGAAGCCACCCTCGATGATGGTACTATGTATGTATTCCCTCAAATATATTCTAACGATTCATTGGCCTATTTCTGGGGCCCCCTGGTCCGCAAAGATCTATTGGCCAAGGTTCCCGGAGCAAACGCTGCCGGCTTCCCCGGAAATCTGGAAACCTTGGATGAATGGGAAAAGCTGCTTACCGCAGTAAAGAATTCGGGCTTAAAGGGCGATTCCGGTCGGGATATTATCCCCCTGTCCTTCTCGCTGAATGGTGATTATCACAACGGCGCTTTCATTGTCGGCGCCTGGGGCATCAGTACCCGGCTTACCCAGGAAAATGGGATCCCTGTTTACGGTCCCGCAGATCCCCGTTACCGGGAGTATCTTACTCTGATGAAGCGCTGGTTTGATTTGGGGCTTCTTGACCGGGAGTATCCCGCCAATGCCGCGAATAACAACCGTTTATTTGACGAAAAGGTACTTGATAACCGGGTGTTCGCGCTGCCGGGTTCCATGGGCGCCGCCAGTACCCGTTTCACCGGCCTTGCCCGTCCGACAAATCCCGCATTTACCCTTGCTACCACTAAGTATCCGGTATTGAGAAAAGGTGAACAGCCGCCTCTTGCGTTCAGGACCTACGATTTTACCGGGACCGGCGCGGCCATTACTACGGCGTGTAAAAATGTGGAAGCCGCCGCTCGGTTGCTTAATTATGATTATACCGACGAAGGGTATATTCTGGCTAATTTCGGTATTGAAGGGCAAACCTTTAATTGGGACACCAGTGCCCCCTATACCACGCAGCTTGTTACCGGGACCCATAACGGATATCCCCGGTACAGTGATCTTATTATGAAGAATCCTGACGGATTCTCCCGTGATATCGCTACCGGTGTTATCGTCAGGGTCGGTAACTTTGTAGGTATCAAGTCCCCTGAGTTCCTTGAACAGCGGGACAATCTGCCGGAACAGGTAGGACCCTTGGGCCGCGGTATGTGGATGGCTTCTTCCAACAAGAACAAGCTGCCTGCGGTTACCGCAACCCGGGAAGAAAGCGCGGAACTGGCCCGGATTATGAACGAAGTTAATACCTACGTTGATGAAATGACCATCAAATTCATCATGGGGGATGAACCCCTCAGCAAGTTTGATGAATTTGTTGCTACCCAGAAGCGCCTGGGCATTGACCGTGCCTTGCAGATAACCAAGGCGCAGATAGACCGTTACAATAAGAGGCCGTAAGTATGACCGGTGATAAGTTGGTCGGCAGGGTAAAGCCTTCGCTGCCTACCCTGCTTCGGCAGGACATGAAGCGTAATGTGCATGTTTACATCATTGTCCTGCCGGTGGTGGTGTACTACTTTATTTTTCACTACCTGCCCATGTACGGCGCTCTTATCGCCTTTAAAGATTTCAGGCCTTCTCTGGGAGTGTGGGGCAGCTCTTGGGCCGGGTTAAAGCATTTCAGGGAATTTTTCAGCAGCTATTATTTTGCCCGGCTGCTGAAAAACACCCTCGCCTTAAGTCTGTACAGTCTTATTTTTGGTTTTCCCGCGCCTATTATCCTGGCCCTGCTTCTTAACGAGCTGCGGAGTTCCCTATATAAAAGGATCGTACAGACTATCACCTATATCCCCCATTTTATTTCGATAGTAATAATCAGCGGGATCATTATTAACTTTGTTAAGCAGGACGGCTTCATATCCCTCGTGGTAAAGCAGTTTACCGGATATGACGGTCATTTACTGATGGAACCCAAGTTTTTCCGCAGTATCTATGTGGCGTCCGGTGTTTGGCAGAGCGTAGGGTGGAGTTCCATTATTTATCTTGCAACCCTTGCGGGTATTGATGTGGAACTCTATGAAGCGGCCAGGATAGATGGGGCGGGACGGTGGCGGCAAACACTGGCTATCACCATTCCTTCCTTATTGCCGACCATAATTATTCTGTTGATTATTCAGTTAGGCAGTTTGATGAACGTTGGGTTTGAAAAGGTTATGCTGCTGTATAATCCCCGGATATATGACACTGCGGATGTTATTTCGACCTTTGTGTACCGTCAGGGAATTCTTTCGGCCCAGTACAGCTTTTCCGCCGCAGTGGGCCTTTTCAATTCCGCCATAAATTGCTTTCTGGTAATTATGGCAAATCAGCTCAGTAAACGCCTGACAGAAAATAGTTTGTGGTGAGGTGAAAAATGCGGCGCAGTTCCGGTGAACATGCTTTTAATATATTTAACATTCTGCTGATGGCGGGGTTAATGATCATAACCCTGTATCCGTTTCTCTATGTGGTCTTTGCTTCCTTTAGCGAGGCAGGGCTGCTTCTGAAACACCGGGGGCTTTTGCTTAAGCCCCTGGGGATTAATTTTCAGGCATACCGGATGGTATTCAAAAATCCCATCATGTTTTCCAGTTACCTGAATACCATAATCTATGTGGTAAGCGGCACCTCCTTAAGCGTGCTCCTTACCATCTTTGGCGCCTATTCATTGTCCCGCAAGAATGTCATGCTGCGAATGCCCATAACCTTTTTTATAATTTTTACCATGTGGTTTTCCGGCGGCATGATCCCCTTGTTTCTGCTGATTCGTAACATGCATCTGCTGAATAGCCGGCTGGCCCTTATTCTGCCCAATGCGGTAAGCGCCTATAACCTTATCGTTACCCTGACCTATTTTAAGTCCATCCCCGACAGTCTTGAGGAATCGGCTAAAATAGACGGGGCTAATGATTACATCATTATGTTCCGCATTATTGTGCCCCTGGCGGTGCCGGTTATTTCAGTAATCACCCTGTTTTATTCGGTATCTATATGGAATGCCTGGTTCCATGCCATGATATTCCTGAACAAACGGGAACTCTTTCCGGTTCAGCTGGTTCTGCGGGAAATTTTGATTCTGAACGATACCGCCGGCGTCATGGGCGGTTCCGTATCCCAGGGGGATCAAATGCAGGTAGGGGAAACCATAAAGTATGCAACCGCTGTGGTGGCTACCATTCCCATTTTACTTGTTTATCCCTTTGTGCAGAAATATTTTGTTAAGGGTGTCATGATTGGCGCTATAAAAGGCTGATTACATATCTTTCAAAGGAGTAATGTATATGAAGAGCGAAGGCCGTTATCTTGAAAGCGCAAAGGAAATCAATGTTTACGGGAAATACGATGTAATCGTTATCGGCGGCGGCTGCGCCGGTTTCTCATCCGCCATAGCCGCCGCCCGGAACGGGGCCAAAACCTTAATTGTAGAGCGGTTCCCCTTTTTCGGCGGAACCGCGACGGCCAGCCTTATGGCAAATATCGTGGGCTTCCGCAACCAGGTGGAACCGGATTATCTGCAAACCACAAAGGGCATCGGTGAGGAATTGATGCTTAACCTGTTCAAGGAAGGAGGCGCCGTCAATTCCCGCAATGCCTATCCCTCCGCGATACGCAGTAATACTAAGGGCGACTTGTCCTATAACTATGCCTTTGACACCGAAGTATTTAAATTTGTGGTTCTTAAAATGGTAAAGGATGCGGGGGTAGATATCCTTTTCCATACCTATTTTTCCGATGTCATCATGGAAGACAATACCGTGACCGGCATTATCTGCGAAACAAAATCCGGGCGGCAGGCAATCTATGGGGGCATCATTATCGATGCCAGCGGGGACGGGGATGTGGCTTTTAAAGCGGGCGTCCCCTTCTGGCAGACTAGGGGCGATGAAGCGCCCCGGCTTAACGACTGCCTTATGTATAAAATAACCGGCTTTCCCGCAGAGACTAAAGCATCGGGATGTCTTTACAAAAATACCATGGTGGTTTGGGGGCCCTCCCCCGGCGCAACCAATGCGGCGGACGCCGATGAATTAAGCGCGGAAGAAGTTAAGGTCCGGCTGGCTGTTTACCAGGATTTGGAAGCAAAAAAGAAGGCGCATCCCGGCGAGCTTGACGGCGCCTGGGTACTGGATACCGGTTCACTCATCGGGGTCAGGCAGACCCGTTTCTTTGAAGGGGAATATAAGATCACCAACGAAGATGTTCTGGAAGGCCGGGAGTTTGATGATTCCATAGCCATGGCGGCGAATCCCATCATTCACTATTATGGTTACCGGCGTTTCCTGGAGCATGAGGGTTATCAAATTCCATACCGTTGTATCGTCCCCAGGAAAGTTGAAAACCTCTATGTGATAGGCCGCTGTATGTCAACGGATCAGCAGGCCTATGAATCATGGCGGGCCATGGCGCATGTGCTGGCTATCGGTGAAGCCGCCGGTGTAGCCGCAGCGCTTTGCATCAAGACAAAGTGCAGGGTACGTAATTTGGATATCAAGGCATTACAGGCCAGGCTGATTGAACAGAACTGCGAAATAGGACAGGGGAAACACAAAAAATAGCTTGTGACTTGAATGTACTCCCCCTTCATGTTATCGTAAATATATGCCTCTCTATGCGGGAACTGACGCGGCAGTAGCGGACAAAAGCAAAAAAAAACTCAAGGAGCCGGAGGAATTCCGGGTGATCCTCCTGAATGATCATTACACCACCATGGAATTTGTGGTGGAAATCCTGATAACAATTTTTCATAAGAGCGAAGATGAGGCCTACCGCATCATGATGGATGTGCACAAGAAGCACAAAGGCATGGTCGGGGTCTACCCCTGGGACATTGCCCAAACCAAGGCGGACCAGGTTCATGCGGCCGCACGGCTCAGTGAATTTCCCCTCCGCTGTATTGTAGAACCCGCCTAAAGGGGTATAGTATTTATTAATTGGGAGAAAAAATGAAAATTTCAGGTCATGTCCAGGCTATTATCAACGCCGCCTATAATGAGGCCAAGGTACGGAACCATGAATATCTGACCCCCGAACATATCCTCTACGCCGCACTGGCCTTTGACGAGGTGCAGGGGATACTTGCCGCCTGCGGGGCGAATCTGGATCAGCTCAAGCACGGGATGGAAAGCTATTTTGAGCAGAAGGTTCCCATTGCTGACGACATGGAACCCACCCAAACCGTGGGTTTCCAGAGCGTCATCGAACGGGCGGTACTGCAAAGCCAGTCTTCCCAGAAACCAATGCTTGATGTAGCGGACATTCTGGTGTCCCTCTTTGATGAGGAACGGAACTACTGCGCCTATTACCTCCGCAAGGCGGGGATAAAACGGTTTGAGCTTATCGATGTCCTTTCCCACGGCTTTGAGGGGGACATGGCCCAGTCCTTCAGCTTCCAGAACAGGGACGGCATGCCGGAAGAGGAAACCGTTGATCCGGGACAAAAAACCAGGCCAAACAAGAAGAGTGCCCTGGAACGTTATGCCACGGAGCTGTGCGCCCTGGCCCGTGCCCACAAACTGGAACCGGTTATCGGCCGGGACAGCGAGCTTGAGCGGACCATACAGGTCCTCTGCCGCAGGCTCAAGAACAACCCCGTCCATGTGGGGGATTCCGGGGTAGGCAAAACCGCCATCACCGAAGGGCTTGCCCAGCGGATTGTCGCCGGGAATGTCCCCCCTACCCTCAAGGATTTTTCCATCTATTCACTTGATATGGGGGCACTGGTTGCGGGGACCAAGTATCGGGGGGACTTTGAGGAACGGATAAAACGGGTTATTGAAGAAATCCTCAAAAAAGAAAAGGCCATCCTTTTTATCGACGAGATCCACACCCTGGTGGGCGCCGGGTCTGTTTCCGGCGGAGCGCTGGACGCCTCAAACCTGCTTAAGCCCGCCTTAACTTCCGGGAAGATCCGCTGCATCGGGTCCACCACCCACGAGGAATACGGCAAATTCTTCGACAAGGACCGGGCCCTTTCCCGGCGTTTCCAGAAGATCGACATCAACGAGCCCAGCGAGAGCGACGCCATCGCGATCATCCGGGGGCTCAAGACCAAATACGAGGATTACCACAAGGTCCGTTACAGTGACGAGGCCGTGGAAGGGGCAGTGCGGCTCTCCGCCCAGTTCATCACCGAGCGCCGGCTCCCGGATAAGGCCATCGACGTGATCGACGAAGCCGGGGCCTTTGCCCGGATAGAGGCTTACAAGAAGAACCAGACGGATTCAGGTTCTATCGTTGAGATTGAAAAGGGCGTCCCCGGCGAACAGGGCAGCACCGTGCAGGAAGGTTCCGTTAATATCGTTGACATCGGCCTCCCCCTGATAGAAACCGTGGTTTCCCGGATCGCCCGCATCCCGGAACGGTCCGTGGGTGAAACCGAAAAGGACAAGCTGCGGGACCTGGAAAACAAGCTCAGGACCCGGATCTTCGGCCAGAACGAGGCGGTAAGCGCCGTGGTCAAGGCGGTCAAGCGGTCACGGGCGGGGTTCCGTGCGGACAACAAACCGGTGGCAAACTTCCTCTTTGTGGGGCCCACCGGGGTGGGAAAGACTGAACTGGCCCGGAGCCTCGCCGACATCCTGGGTATCTCCATGCACCGCTTCGACATGAGCGAGTACCAGGAAAAGCACACGGTTTCCCGGCTGGTAGGCGCGCCCCCCGGCTATGTGGGCTACGAAGAGGGGGGGCTCCTCACCGATGCGGTGCGGAAGCTGCCCCACGCCGTGGTCCTTCTGGATGAAATTGAAAAGGCCCACCCGGACATTTACAATATCCTTCTGCAAATCATGGACTACGCCACCCTCACCGACAACAACGGCCGCAAGGCGGATTTCCGCAACGTGATCTTCATCATGACCAGCAACGCCGGGGCCCGGGACATCGGCAAGGGGCTTATCGGCTTTGGGGACCGGATCGTAGACGAGTCCGCAGTGGACGGGGCGGTGGAAAAGATCTTCACCCCGGAATTCCGTAACCGCCTGGACAGCGTGGTCCGCTTCGGCCATCTGTCACGGGAAATCATGAGCTCCATCGTCCGCAAGGAACTGGACGCCTTTAAGATTCAGCTTGCGGAAAAGAAGGTACAGTTGGACATTACCGATACCTGTATCGATCAGCTTGCGAAAGAGGGCTACAGTAAGGAATTCGGCGCCCGCAACGCGGGGCGTATTATTGAAGAGAAGATCAAGGGCTTCTTTGTGGACGAGGTCCTCTTCGGCTCCTTAAGTTACGGCGGCAGCGCCCGGGTGGACTGGAAAGACGGCGGCTATTCGCTGGAAATTCTCTTTTCCAATAAGGCCCCACTAGAAGATGCGGCTGAGGCCATGCTTGCGGACACCGGGGAACTTACGAGTTCCTCTGCGGAGCTCGTCTGAAATGAGGAACCGGCCCCGCCCAGGACCGGACCCCCTTTTCCCCTACTTAAGCGAAACCGAGCGCTACCAATTCCCCGATCCCGAAAAAAGCCCCGGTGATATCATTGCTGTCGGGGGCAATCTTTCGCCGGGGATGCTCCTTTCCGCCTATGAGCAGGGCATCTTCCCCTGGTATAACCCGGAGGACCCCATCCTCTGGCAATCCCCGGACCCCCGGTTCGTCCTGTTCCCGGAAAATCTCCATGTCTCCGCTTCCATGAAAAAGGTCCTCAAAAAAGGTGAATTTGAAATCGCCCTTGACCGGGACTTTACCGGGGTCATTAAGGGCTGCGCCGAAATCGACCGGCCAGACCAGGATGGCACCTGGATCAGCGCCGATATCATCACCGCCTATACGGAACTGCACCGCCTAGGCTATGCCCATTCCGCGGAAAGCTATCGCGGCGGCAGCCTAGTGGGCGGCTGCTATGGCATCGCTCTGGGCAGGGTATTCTTTGGGGAATCCATGTTCGCCCGGCAGAGCAACGCCTCCAAGGCCGCATTCCTCACCCTGGCAAAAAACATCTTTGCCGACGGCGTTGCCTTTATCGACTGCCAGGTCCACACGGATCATCTGGAAAGTTTGGGCGGTATCGAAATGGGCCGCCGGGAATTTCTCAAACTGCTGCGGGAGACTTTGGCGGAGGGGAAGAATTAACCACGAAGGACACAAAGGAACACAAAGGTGAAGAATATTTCCCCCTTCGTGTCCTTGGTGCCCTTCGTGGTTAAATTTCCTTGTTTCTCAGCCCTTTTAGTACGATACTTAAAACATGGATATACAATCATTATCGGTAAACATGGCTCAGGAAAAGGTGCAGGAAGCGGCTGCGGTGCAGGTAGAAAAAATGGCTCTGGATACGGCAGAAATTCAGGGCGCCGAACTTGCCAAAATGATGGAAGCCGCCGAGGCGATCACCGATCCCAATGCAGGGAACAAGATCAATCTTTTAGGCTAGTTTTATTCTCCATTCCCCATTAAACTTGCATCATGCAAATTCGAGATCGTTACGCACCCTCCCCTACGGGGCTTCAGCATATCGGCGGCATCAGGACCGCCCTTTTTAATTACCTTTTCGCAAAATCCCAGGGAGGGACCTTCATCCTCCGCCTTGAGGATACGGACCGCACCCGCTTTGACCCGTCTTTCGTACAGAATCTCTATGACACCTTTGAATGGCTGGGGATTAAATGGGATGAAGGGCCTGATGTGGGCGGCGCCGCCGGACCCTACATCCAGTCAGAGCGGTTTGAACTTTACAAAAAATACGCAGATGAGCTTATCGAAAAGGATAAAGCCTATTACTGTTTCTGTTCCGCCGAACGGCTGGACAAGATTCGGGAGGAGCGGGAGGCGGCGCGTTCGAGTGAAACCGGCTACGACCGTCACTGCCGGAGCATCAGTCCAACAGAAGCGGCGGAAAGGGTGAAGGCGGGGGAAGCCTATACTATCCGTCTTAAAATCCCCCTTGGGGAGAGTACGAAATTTCACGATCATCTTTTGGGGGACATCGAATGGAAAAACGACGATGTGAACCCCGATCCGGTGCTGCTTAAATCCGACGGCTTCCCCACCTACCATTTGGCCAATATCGTGGACGATCACCTCATGGGCATCACCCACGTGCTGCGGGCCCAGGAGTGGCTTTCCTCCACGCCGCTCCATGTGATCATGTATGCCGCCTTCGGCTGGGAACACCCCGAATACTGCCACCTCCCCATGGTGATGGGCCAGGACGGCAAAAAGCTGAGCAAGCGCCACGGGGCCACCAGTATCGATGAGTTCCGCCGCCAGGGCTACATCCCGGAGGCGCTGCTTAACTATGTGGCCCTTCTCGGCGCTTCCTACGAGGAAGGAAAGGACATCTATACTTTAGATGAACTGGCGGCCCGGTTCAGCCTGGACAAGCTCAACAAGGCCCCGGCAATTTTCGACTATAAAAAACTGGAATGGTACAACGGCCAGTACATCCGCATGAAAAGCGATGAGGAGCTGGCGGAACTCTGCCTGCCCTACGCCGTTGAGGCGGGACTTTTCGGCGCGGGGCCAGGTTCTGTGGTACCTGGCCCCATTGCGTCATCGCAAGGCAAGGTTCCGTCGCCCGAACAGCGAAGTACCTTCACCGCCGCCATGCCCCTGATTAAGGAGCGGCTGGTGTTTCTCCACGAAGCAACGGAAAAGCTGGGCTACCTTTTCTCGGAACCGGCAATTCCGGCGGCTGAGGAATTCATCCCCAAGAAGGCAGATTTACAGCAGGCTGTCAGTTTACTGCGAATGGGCCGGGATCTGGTTAAACCCCTGGCGGAAGCGGCGGACGATGCAAGCGCGGAAAGCCTTATCAAGGATTGGGCGGAAAAAAACAAGGTGAAACTCGGGGACCTGATGATGCCCCTGCGGGCTGCCATTACCGGGGCCAGGGTCAGCCCTCCCCTTTTCGGCAGCCTCCGCATCCTGGGTGCGGAAAAATCCCTGGCGCGGGTAGAAAAGGCGCTGGCGGCGTTAAACACTGCTCGCTAGCAGCTCCCACAACCCCTCAAACACTTCCCCCAAATCATCATAATGCTGAACCGCCCGGGAATCCAGGGGGGTGGGCATGTTGTTTACGATGATCACTTCACCGTTGTTCCGCAGGGTATAGTTGGGGATGGAGGCGGCGGGGTTGACCGTAAGACTTGTCCCCAGGACCAGCATCAGGTCCGCGTTTTGAGCCTCATCGGAGGCATCCCGCAGGGCATCCATGGGCAGGCTTTCGCCGAAAAAGGTGATCGCCGGTTTGAGGACACGGCTGCACTTGGGACAGCGGGGCAAGGCCCCGGAATGGACAATGGCGGCGGCTTCATCGAAGCCCATGCGCACCCCGGCGCAGTGGAGGCAGTAATGGACTTTTGGTGAACCGTGGACCTCAATAACCCGTCGGCTGCCCCCCTTCTGGTGGAGCAGGTCGATGTTCTGAGTGATCAGGGCCCTGAGCAGGCCCCGCTGTTCCAGGGCCGCCAGGACCAGATGCACCACCGAGGGTTCCTTTTCATTGAGATCATAAATAAAGGAGCGGGCCGCCTTATAATAAAACGAGGGGTCCTGTTCAAAGTAATCAATGTCGAAGATCTTTTCCGCGTCCAGCGGACCATCAGGCCCGTCATTGTAGAGGCCGTTTTTCCCCCTGAAGTCCCGGATACCCGAAAGGGTGCTGACCCCCGCCCCGGTAAGGGCTACGCAATACCGCGCCTTTTTAATCCGCTCAAAGAGGTTTTTTATTTCTTCTTTCATATTGGCAGATTGCCCCTTAAATGATAAAACCCATCCTTACGGATGGGCCTTTTTGCCACCTCAGGGAATTGAACCCTAGACACAAGGATTTTCAGTCCTTTGCTCTACCAACTGAGCTAAGGTGGCCTGATAAAAACCTACGATTTTTTATCAAACCATAAGTTATAGTTGCAATTTAGCAAAGGGCCAAAAAAAAGTCAAGCCTTTCGGCGGGAAACGGCGATGGCCAGTTTCACTTCGGAGATGCTCACCCCGAGCCGGGCGGCGATCAAATCAGGGGCAAAGCCCGCGCGGGAAAGCTCCGCAGCCCGTTCGGTAAAAGAAGCCCTTGTCTCCTGTTTTTCAGGGATCACAGATGCAGTAAGCGTCGCGGCCTCCTGTTCAGTGAGAGCCGCAACAGGGGCGGCTCCAGCTCCATCTGCGGCCGAGCGCTCGGCCGCCCTGTCCGAAAGGACCGAGCCCTCCGAAAGTGATTCCCGGCTTACCGCTTCAGATGCAGGCTCCTGGACGGTAAGCTTCATTTGCCGGCCAAGGTGGGTATAGACCGCCTCGCTGCTCCGCCTGCGGTCTTCCTCACGGGTCAGGACGGCGAGCCGTTTATCCACATCTTCCAGAAGCTTTTTGAGGGCGTTGATACGGTCCTCCACCAGGATAAGGTCCCGATCCGTGGCGGAATCAATATCGGCGATGAGTTTGTTTACCTCATCCTGATAATCCCCCAGAATATTGGCCCGTTCGGTACGGCGTTTGATGTAAAGGGTAAAATAGATAAAGAAAAATCCGCAGAGGACCAGGCTGGCCCCTGAAAAAATCACCGAAAGCGTCAATTACCGCCCCTTTGATGCCGGCGGCAGGGGTATTGATGCCGGGCATCAATACCCCTGCCGCCGCTATCCGCTAAAATCGATGTTTTTACCAAGGGCGGGGTCCCGGAAAACCGCGGTTTTTCCCCGGGCCGCGCCGTTTTCATGCTCATCATCGCCTTTTTTGCCTTCATCATCAGGGGCCTCTTCATTCCGCCTTTTGCGGGCATTCTGATCGTTTATCTCCTCGGCGCCCTGCCCGGTATCCTGGGCCTCATTGACCGACTGGATGTGTTCATCGGTACGCTTCTGCATTTGCAGGGACTGGATGGACTGTTGTATGGCAACCCCTTCCTTTTGTGAAGACTGGAGTTTACCCACCTTTTCCATCTGGGTAAAAAGAGTTTGCAGATCAATCGGCTGAACGGCCACCGGAACCCTTCTTTACCTCTGCATCGACTTCTTCATACTTGGTCACCCGGATAAGCTCTTCTTCCAGAACAAAGGTAGCCGCCTTGTACTCATTCTGAACATCTTCCCTGGTATCCCGAATCACAACCCGCACCCCCGGATACACCTTGTCGGAAGCGGAAACCTTCCCCCGCACATTGAAATTATCAAGCGCTTCCTTCATCTGTTTCATGCCTTCATCGGACTTCTTTATGTCTTCCATGAGGGTCTGCCGTTTTTCCATAAGGGCCTGCATACTGACTTCCTTGTCCTCAGGCAGGGACCCCCGTTGTTTCTTTATGTTGATAAGGGTCTGTAAATTCCGCTGCACTTCGATAAGTTCCGCCGAGGCGGTTTCCTTGTTCCGGGTAAACCTGACAAGTTCATCCTTCTGCTTCGGATCATAGCCCACTTCACAGATGGTTTCGGTGCCGCTGGTGGCGCTGCCCAGGGTCTTGACGTTGATCTCCTCGGCAGCCCGGAGACGGCCCCCCACGACATGGGCCCGCTTGCCGTCACAGATGATCCGCTTACCAGCGTCCACCTGGGCATTGATGATGCCGTCGGAAACCACCACCATATCCCCCGCTTCCACCGAGGAATTTTCAATAAACTTGGCCCAAAGGGATTTCCCCGCGCGGATATTGCCGCTGCCCTTGCCAGTGATCCCCTGGTGGACGATGATATCCCCTTCGGCGTCCAGTTCCGCCTTTTCAACGGTTCCGCTTATCTCGATATTTCCCGCGGCCTTAACGGAAAAACCGGTCTCCACGTTGCCTTTAACGATCACCGTCCCCAGGAAGATGATATTTCCGGTTTTAAGGTCCACGTTTCCCTGGACCTCATAAACCGGCTCCACGTTGATCTTCTCTGCAAATACCACCACCTGGCCGTTGATATCGGCAAGGATCGTTTCCCCGTCATCTGCCGCATGGACATTTTTCCCCAGGGGCAGGGCCATATCCTTACCGCTTTTTGCGGGGAGGGATTTACCGGTAACGGTCTTGCCCATGGCCCCGACTTCGGCGGGGATTTTCTTTGCCAGGGGCTGATTTTCAACCACATTCTGAATGATGTTGAGTTCCTTGAAATCAACCCTGCCGTTGCTCCCCTCCCGGATCTTCACCTTGGTCGCATCGGTTTCAAAATTGTACTGGATATAGGCATCCCGGCCGTCAACCGCCTTGAGCCCTTCAGCTGCCAGGACCGGCTCCCTGTAAGTAGGCCGATCCGCAAATTCCCGCAAAAAATCTTCCCGAATCCCAAACTGAACCTTGTGATTCTGTAAATAGCTGATATAGCCCTCGGCGGAAATATCGGCGCCCCCGGGGCCGGGGGGCTTCACGGTGATATGGACCTGCATTTCGTCAAAGGAAAGTTCCATAGTGAAGGTACTGTCATTCGCCTTTTGGTGATCAATATCGCCGGCCTTTACATAAATGCCGCTTGCTTCTTTAATCAGGCGGCTTATCTGGGCCTTGTCAATATTCGCAGCACCCCGGCTCACCAGGGCCTGCATGGCTTCCTCATCTACAGCCGGACGGCCGTTACCAATAGAAGGGGTCACCTTAAGGAGGGCGCCGTCGGCACTGATCTGCACAAAGACAGCCCCGTCCTTGTCCTCAATAATGGGAACCGTTGCGATCTCTTCAGCATCGCTGCCGACCGTTTCAGCTTTTTTCTTCCGCACAAGGGAGTGCGCATAGGCCTGGATTCTCCATTCCTTCTTCCCTGCTCCCATAAACCCCGGAAAACCCCGGTCGGCAATCTCGTATTCAATCCGCCTTACGGGAACATTCAGCAATGCGGCCGCTTCGGTTACCGCCAGTTCAAGGGTAGCCCCAGAGGTTTCAATAGTATGGATGGCTCTATCCTGCTCCAACTGCTCTTTGACAACACGCTGAAGCTGGGCAAAATCGACCATGAAAACTCCCTTACATAATACCGGGGCATTACATGATGCGATGCATCACATAATGCCCTTGCGAATATTGGTTAATTTTGAACGGAGGCGGGAAATGGCCTTGGTATGAAGCTGGGATACCCGTGACTCGGTAACCTTAAGCACCTGGCCTATCTCCTTGAGGGTAAGGTCCTCGTAATAATAGAGGACCAGTATCTGTTTTTCTTTTTCGGGAAGTTCGGTAAGTGACTCCGCAATGACCCGGCGGACCTCATCCTTTACGACGATTTCATCGGGGTTAAGGCTTGAGGGGGATTCGATGCTGTCCCCGATGGAGACCTTGTCGTTTTCATCCCCGGAAAACCACACATCATTCAGGGAAAGTATTGAGGTGCCGGATATCTTCCTCATGGTTTTGAGGTATTCATCTTCACTCATCCCCATGGAACCGGCAATTTCCTGATCCGTGGCGGGGCGTCCCAGTTGGGCTTCCAGGGAGCCGATGGCGTCCTCCACTTCCCGTGTCTTCTGCCGTACCGACCGGGGCACCCAGTCATTGGAACGGAGCTCGTCGAAGATGGACCCCCGAATCCGGGTTACCGCATAGGTTTTGAATTTAACATTTTTATCGGGATCAAATTTGTCGATGGCGTCGATCAGGCCAAAGGTTCCAAAGCCCACCAGGTCGTCAAACTCCACATTATGGGGCATACCCACCGCGACCTTGCCGGCCACGTACTTTACCAGAGGGGCGTATTGTTTGATAAAGGCTTCCCGAATTTTCGGGTCCCGGTTTTGACGGTATTCCTGCCAGAGTTCGTCTTCTTCCTGTTGTTCCAAGGCGTAATCGGCCGGATTATTTCCGAGGACCTTCCCCATAATTATCCCTTTAATCCTTCTTTAAAATACTCTGGATGGCGGAAGCTAATTCCCGGGAATTAAGCTTCCCCTCCACACTTTTACCTTTAGTATCCGGCGGTTTCCGCTCAACAGGAAAGACCGCCGCCGCGTCTTCCTCATCCGCATCTTCGGATGACATAAAGGCCTCGGCCATGACGTCCAGATCCGGCAGGGATTCAAGCCCCTTCCCATCCCCCAAACCTGAACTCTCCAGGGACAGGGGTGTCGGTACAAAATCAACGGAAGCCCCTTTCCCGGGGAGTGAATCACTCCCGCTCTTAGTATAGCTTTCTTTGTTATTCTGGTCCATACCTGCATCGGGACCCTCGGGGTTCGCATTTTCCAGGGCGGCAGATTCGGAGCCGGGGACAGATCCGGCAAAAGGCGCGCCGTCCCCTGGCATCAGGTCAGAAATATTGCCCAGGTCATTTTCAGCGCCGCCTTCATCGGGCCTTACCCCCTCATCCGAAGCATCTAACGAAACTTCCCCAGGATCAAGGACAGTTTCATCCCCGTCATCAACGGAGATATCTATACGGGAACCAGCTGATTCCCCTGAAAGCAGCCCATCCTCCCCGGCGGCGGAAGGGGAGATCAGGAGTTCCGGGAGAAAACGGTTAATCATCACCCAGATGCCGTAGGACAGGCCGAAAAAGACCGCGCCGCAGAGAAGGGCCCGCAGCAGGGAAATGGGAAAACCGCCCCTGCTTGTGATTCCCACCAAAAGGGAAAGTATAAAACCGGCTGCGGCGGCGATGCCGCTCAGCTTCAGATTTATCTTTATCAAGGCGAATCCTTAGTTACGGCTGAAAAGCCGTTTCATCATGGAAGAGAAGCCCCCGGTTTCCCGGAGTTCGCTTCGGTCCATCCGCTGCACAATGTGCTGGACACAGAGGCTGGCCTTGCATTTGGGGTCTATCACCATGAAGGGCCGCTGCCGCAGTACCGCCTGGGACACCACATCGTCATTGTAGATAAAGCCCAGGTAATCCACCTTGAGGTTGAGGAACTGGCCGGCGATATTGGTCATCCGGTCCGCAACCTTCTTTGCCTCCGCTGCGCTTTTTACCCGGTTCACCACGAGCTTGAGCCCCATATTGAGGCTGTCGTATTCGGTGGCAATGATCTTGATGATCCCGTAGGCGTCGGTAATGGCGGTGGGCTCCGGTGTGGTGATGATCACCGCATCGTCCGCGGCGGCGATAAAGTCCAGCACATTACTGGACACACCGGCGCTGGTATCAATGATGATGATATCCGCAGTGGTAAGGGTGTTAAGTTCCTCAATGAAATTCATCCGCTCGTCCTCGGTGAGGTTGGCGATCTTGGAAAAGCCCGAGGCCCCCGCCACAATGGATATCCCATAGTCCGTATCCACCAGAATTTCCTTCATGGTCTTTTGCTTGCGGATCACATGGTAGAGGTTGTATTTGGGGATCATGTTGAGCATGACATTCACGTTGGCCAGACCTAAGTCGGCATCCATGACGATCACCTTTTTCCCCAGCCGGGCATAGGCCAGGGCCATGTTCACCGAAAGGTTGGTCTTCCCTACCCCGCCCTTGCCTGAGGTAACCGTGATGATCCGGGTCTTTCCCCCGCTGCTCCTCTGCGGGGACGCCGCATTCCGGTACGCAGGGGCCGCATCCTTCACGGAAGGATTTCCCGTCGGGGCTGCGGACCGCTGGTCCGGTTTCCCTTCTCCTGGGGATGTTTCCCCTTCACCGTTCTTCTGTCTGACAATTTCCCGCAATTTTTCTGCCTGATCTTCCATTCCTATCTCCATTGGTTTTGATATGATTTATCGGCCGGGAACCGTTCCTCAATTTTTTGCCGGTTCACCTTGAATTCCTTCATGTTTATCAGAAAATCGACCACATTGGCCCGCTGTATGTCGCTGGGCACATCCTGCCCGTCAGTTATATAGGACACTGATTTTCCTTTTTCCGCAAGGGCGCTGATCACATTTCCCACACCGGAGGTTTCATCCAGTTTGGTGATAATCACCGACTGGTAATTGAAGGGCTCAAACTGCCGCAGGGTTTCCACAAGGGTTGTGGATGTGGTAGCCGCCGTCACCGCAAGGTGTACCTCCGCCCGGGTTCCGCAGGCGTCAAGGATCTGCTTCATTTCCCCCAGCTTTACCGAATCCTTTGGACTTTTCCCAAAGGTATCAACGAGGATGAGGTCCACCCCTTCGGCATAGAGGGCAAGCTGCTTCCGTAAATCCTCCCGGTTGTCCACGTAGGAGACGGGGAAACCCATGATTTCCCCGTAGGCTTCGATCTGGGCCCGGGCGCCGATACGCAGGGCATCAATGGTGATCATCCGCACCTCAAGAGGCTTCTGATCATCCTTATTGGAAAGACCGAGGATCGGCGCTAGCGTGGCGATGGTGGTGGGCTTCCCCACCCCGGTGGGCCCCACCAGGATCATGATACGGGGAAGCCGGACAGCGGGCTTTTCCTGATATATGCTGATGCTCTCCCCGATCCATTCCAGAACCTGATCCTGAAGGGCGTCAAAATTTTCCAGGGTTTCCAGGGAACATTCCTTCCGCACCTGTTCAAGAATTTTAGCCTGATAGCTTTGAGAAAAATCATTTAATGAGAGGAGTTCCGCCAAACGGCCCAAATTGGGATGATCCGCCTGGGCTGGAGCGGAGGCGGCGGAAACCGCCCCCAATTCTTCCCTGATACCCTGCAGTTCCTTAA
>BOBW01000028.1 GCA_026002595.1 Spirochaetia bacterium
ACCCTGCAATTCTTGACTGCATGCTGAAGCACGGATTTAAAACTACAGACAGGGGGGAAAGCGGGCTGCTGCCATTTTTCATCGCCGCAAAATTTAACAAGAATACTGTAATACTGGATTTTTTTGCCTCCCAGGATGGTTTTGACATCAATGTCGAGATACATGTGCGTGGAAATGTCAAGAAAGCCATAAAACAAATGGAAAGCTATACCAATGAAGAAGACGAGGAAGAAGAAAGCAAAACCTATGCTTTGCGGGCACTCAAGCTGGCATCCCAATTCGCAAAAAAGATAGATTCTGAACTAACGCCAATACATTCAGCTGCATATAATCCCAATGTAGAAATTTTACGATGGTTTTTTGATCATAACGCTCTTAGGGATAAACTTTCAGACGGTTCAACCCTTCTTAATGTTATCGCAAAGGTTCATGGAAATCCTGCTTTCCTGGAACTTCTCAAAGAATACGGTTATGACATTATGGAAAAAACAGAAGACGGTTTGACTGCTTTGCACTTTGCAGCGTCCACCAACGGCAGCATACCTGTTTTTGAATGGCTCAAGAATAATGGTCTCGATATTAATAATGGGGACGATGATGGACTTACCCCCTTTTATTATGCTTGCCAAGTTAATCCTTCTCCGGAAGTCCTTGATTGGTTTATGGATAATGACGCAGTTCTTAACGTAGAAAATGAGCTTACAATAAATGATGGTTTGCAAGTATCTTTAATATGTAACAACAGTACCGAAGTTTTCCAGTGGTTCCTTGACCATGACGCTGATATCAACGCCGCAGATTCCGATGGTGATACTATTCTCCATGTTGTTGCCCAAAACGATTGCCCAACAGAAAACATCCTCTGGATGCTGGACCATGGTGCTGATCCGGATATCTGTAATAATGAAGGGGTCCCGGCCATAGACTATTTACAAAAAAGGGATGACTGGAGTAAAATCGAGAAACATATTAAGAGGAATAAAAAATGATAAAGAACTGGAAATTGACCTGTTTCAAATCCATCCTTGAGGGGGACCTTGATCTGGCGCCCCTTACTATTCTTGCCGGCCCCAACAGCAGCGGGAAGAGCAGTTTTTTCCAGAGTATTTTACTTCTCGCCCAAACCATGCGGAGCTGGAATAATAACCCCCTGGTCCTGAAGGGTGAATATGCCGATCTTGGAAATTTTAAAGATATAGTCTGTGATAAATCACCTGATAAGGGGAACCAAATAGCAATCCAGTTCAATATCGCTGCCGGGGAACCGGATTGTTTTTCATCAAAACTTTGCAGCGGCGGCTCGGGAAAACTTGTCTTCAGTTCTGATAATTCCGGAAAGAATATTGGTGAAAAAGCTAAACTGGTATCCGCCCATTTTGAATGGCCGATCTCTGCCGTAGCGGAATCGGGTGAGTCCTTTTCTTTTGATTTCGCATGCGATTCGGATTCCGGTACGGGAATTACACAGGCGCCTTCTATCAGGGGGAGAATATCCGGTACAGGAACATGGAAGGACAAATCGGCCCTGAATGCCAACTCCGTTGAGCTTGTCGACGAATTTTCCGGCAAAATTGAAACGATAGAATTCGATGATACAAGCAGTTCAGCAGCATACTTTAATCATTTTCTTCCGGAAAAAGTTGAATACTACGATGCCTCCCGTAACAGTTTTCCAAGCCGTTCTTTGCCGGTAAATATCAGGGAAGGCATAGACGATTTTTTAAAGTATTTCACCCGGTATATCAAGTACCTGGGTCCTCTCAGAACATCCCCCAGAAAATGCTATCCCATAAACGACGCGGATACCGAAGACATTGGAGCCAAAGGTGAAAATATGCCTTCGGTTCTGTATGAAAACCGCGGCATAGTTGTAAACTTCATTCCGCCTGAATATTTTGATGCAGGTGATGAGCCGGTACATATTGTCCCGGCTGCTCTTGACGAGGCGGTAAACAGATGGATCGGCTATATTGGCGTTGCGGACAAGGTAGATGTGGTGAAAAGGGAGGACGATTATATACCCACTGCGGATGGAAAATATTTTACCCATGTCGGAGTTGGGGTCAGCCAGGTTGTGCCTATTGTGGTAATGTGCATCCTTGCTCCTAAAGGTTCAACCGTCATAGTTGAGCAGCCTGAACTGCACCTGCATCCAAAAATGCAGTCACGTCTTGCCGATTTTTTTATTGCTGTTTCGCTTTCCGGAAGACAATGTCTGCTGGAGACCCACAGCGAGCATATAGTAAATCAACTGTGCTACCGTTATGCATCCATGGCAAATGATGAAATATTAAAGAACCTGGTGAAAATTTACTTTACAGAGAAGCATGATGGTGTTTCATTTATGAGGAGTATTGAGATTGATAAATACGGAGCTCTGTCAGACTGGCCGGAAAATTTCTTCGATGAATCCCAGCTTTCTAACGATAAAATAATTGAAGCTGTGACAAAAAAGATTGAAAGCGAGGGAAGCAATGCGTAGTTATTCCGTTGATGCGTCTGTCTACGCTTTGCCTGATATAGCCAAGAATTCCAGCGAAGAAATTAATGAATATTTGCAAAGCCTGTTAAAACTGTCTCAGCTTATCAAACGGGAAGATATACGAATATTTTTATTTCAAAAGGATATAACGTTCTTAATAGATCATAAAATGCTGCCTGATGCTGATAAAATTAACCGCTTAAGGAGTAAAATAACCAACAAAAATTATGACCCCCAAAGGGTAGTAAGCGGTTTTTTGCGCACCATCCGTGAAGCTCTGCAATCATGGAATTATACGGCGGAAAATCACCCTAAACGGGCAACGCGTGAATTATTTTTTGAGAACTGGTTTCATTTTCGAAAAATTGAAACCAAAAATACCGAAATCGAGCTAAAGGACTTTTGTGAAAATGCTTTTTCTGAAATTTCATTGGAAATTTTGTGCAAAAAAATGTCTGTCATTGCCTTATTGAATAAATTTGTGTATAAGGATCATGAAAAACACAGGCTAATAATCAATAAAAATCTTATAAAGAACGATATTTCCGCGGTTCACCTTAGTTCTATTGTCAAAGGCGATTTTAATCATTCTATACCCGATATCCCTTCAAAAGAAATTAAACTTGTGCATGAAAAAATTGGAATATCAGGTTTAGGTGACATTGGGCAGCAGGAATTCTCTGATATTTTATCTGCATACGAAACTGCTAAAAAGGATTTTGTTCAAAATGCAAAAACATTTATTATTGGTGAAGATGTGGAAGAAGGCCTCAGAGAGTATAGCCGGATACTCAAATCAAAAAAAATAAATGAAGGTTATGCTGATACTCTTTATTCTCACCTTGAAGCATTGAATGATTTTGTTATTCGATTCAGGCAGAAAGAACAGGCGCATAAGGATTTTAACCAATACAAATTGGCCGGCAGCCCGGATTTCCGACCATGCAGCAGTCCTTACTGTGAATATTTTGATGTTTGCAAATCTTTTATTTATTTATTGGGTGTCAGATGCAGTGATGAAAATCAAAATCAGCTTGATGATAACAGGAAAGTATATGATGAAAGAATACGGGGAAATGGAAGAGGGAAAAAAGAACTTTTTCGCATTCATCTTAAACCGCATACTGAGCCTTGTTTTTCAAGTGTCTTTTTTTTAACCTTAAGAATATATTTCAAATGGGACCGGGAAGAAGAAAAAATAATTATCGGTTGGCTGGGACGGCATCTTTATCTTCCAATAAAATGTCCACCCCATATGACTTCTTGTTGGCGTTGGGATAAGGGCTGCCCTGCAAATAGCTATTCCAGTATACTTTGAGCTTTAACCGAATCAGCCTTGGCTTCTTCGATTCTGCACGAGGCTGAGGGAACTGCTTGACCTGATCGGGGAGATATTTGAGACGCACCACAAGCGGTATGGGAGTCCTCGGGTCTGGGAGGAATTGCGGGATACCTATCCTCAAAAGTGTGAGCAAAGCACTGTGAGCAATAGGGCTCAACGGTGATTTGGCTTACGTGGGAGTAGGGTATGTACAGGTTTAATCTTTTTCGTCCAATTCATTGACCCTGAAACAAAGAAACGTCTCACCGGAAGGTCCACAGGCATGGATAGCCGTGATGAGGCGCTTATCGTCGTGAGGGATTGGCTCGAAAAGGGTGTCCCTGCCGTTCAGCTGAAAGCGGAGACAAAAAAGCCGCCCCGTCCTAGTACAGCCGAGCCTAGTACGTGTCTGAAGAAAATTGATAGAACAACAAAACATAATTTTTATTCCTTGTCTTTCAAATCCCTCAATATATCAATAATACCAAAAAGGGCTTCTTTATACTTCGGTGTAAAGTCATTAAAAAGACTGATTAGTTTTGCGGATTTTTCATCAATCTTGGGAGAACTAAACATCTCACCATTCCCGGTTTTTAACCATTCTTCGGACACACCAAACTCGGCTACTATGAGTTTTATCAATCTGCCATTGGGTTGCCGGCTCTCTGCCTCTATCCCCGCTATATACCCGGAACTAAGGGATAACAAGGTTGAAAACTTCCGCTGGCTTAATTCCAGAGCAACCCTGACCTGCCGTATCCTTTGGTTGATAGTCTCCATATACCTCAATTTTATCTAAGAAGTGGCTATTCAGCAAGCGGTTTTTGCATAAAAAATTGGCGGAAAAGACTTGACAAAGCATACATTTTTCTCATAAGATGGTTAATTATTATTCACGGAGGTGGAGAGATGACGGCAAAGGCCGAGATCTCAAGATTATTGGCTATATTCAACGATTTAACTGAAAAGGATAAGGATTTAGTCCTCAAAATCTCTGAATCGGTGACCAAGCCGAAAATTATCCCATCTTTCCCGTCTCAGAACGAGGATTTGACAATCCAAAATGGAATAGGAGGAGTTCCTCTTCCATTTTAGTAAAGAATAGCCTCCATAAAAAAGGGACAAAATTATTTTTGGCTTAGGCGCCCTTTAGGGTGATGAGTATATATTTATAGTCAAACGGACTTTAAGCGCAAAGGAGTTTTGAAATGAGAAAGACAACATTGTTTCTTTTGCTGGCTGTAGTAGCAGTTTCTACCGTGTTTCTGATGGGGTGCCCCGATGGTGGCGGCGGGACTGGCGGTGGTAATCCCTTTGTTGGTACCTGGACCGGCGAGTTTACCGGGGGAGAGGGCGCACATTACGATTTTACTATTGATTTTACAGAATCAACATGGACTGAAACATGTACAGGAGGATTTGAGGGTACTATTAGTGGAACGTATGTTCGCTCTGGTAATACTGCAACATTAACAACGACTGTTCGCACTGGGACTTATGGCAATCAATATGAAGACGGCCATGAACTTTCTGCAAGTATTAGTGGTACGATTCTAACTATTGGTGCGGATGGTCCGACGAGAACATTAACAAAGTCGTAACACTTGTAGCGCAAAGGCATCTGACTTGATACCTCAGCCCGGTTTAGCGATAGACCGGGCTTATTTTTAGTGCAGCGATTTAAGTAAACGCATATGGGGGTGAAAATTGGATCATATTATAGGCAGTAATGGCAAGCTTTGATGATGCGGTACGGTATCAACACGGGGATGGCTGCTCCGCCAACAACCAATCCAGAACATTTATTGATGGTAATGCTCAGGTGTATGGCGGTATATGCCGATAATCACACTACCATGTCCCGATATATTCTTTTCCTGCCCTTGCTTGCGGCTTTGTTTTGCGTGTTTCCTGCAACGGCGGAGGCCGAAAGTGTTGTCATCCCACCCTCGTCAAATGTTACAGGCGGACAGGCGCGGGAAAGGGAGACGCCGCTATTCCCTTCAATCTATTTTACCGATTCAATCAATGCCGTGAGGAACCGGGAGGCATCTAAACCCTATTGGGCCGCCACCGAGACAGAGATGAAAGCCCTGAATCAGGCGCGCACGGATTCACAGTCCATACTTCTTAACAACGATATCCTCGCCTTTTATGGGCATCCCCGCTCGCGGGGCATGGGCATTCTGGGAAGGTACTCCATCGAAGAACTGGACGCCCGGCTTACCACACTGGCGGGGGAGTACCGGGCGGTAAGCGGCGGCAGGGGTGTACAAAAAGCCTTCTACATCATCTTTTCCACCATACAGCCCGATGCACGGACCTTCCGCATCGGGGAAGATTATTTAATGCCCTATATTGAATACGCGCTGGCCCACGGTCTCCTTGTTTTTCTGGATCACCAGATCGGCAAAAAAACACCGGCGGACTCCCTGCGTGAAATGCTCCCCTATCTGCGCTACCCCAATGTACACCTGGCCCTGGACCCGGAATGGCATACCGAAAAACCGAATCAGGAAATCGGCTTTGTTTCCGCCGCGGAAATAAACGAAGCCCAGCGGGTGATGGAAGAATATATCGTGGAAAATAACATTCCCGGTGAACGGCTGCTGGTGATCCATCAGTTTAACTACCGGATGATCACCAACCGCGATCAGGTGGACAGCAGTTTTAACCGGGTGCGGCTGGTGCACTGCATGGACGGGCACGGGAGCCCTCAGCTTAAACGGGATACCTATGCGTCCAACGCACAGGCAACGAACATACCCGTCAAAGCCTTCAAACTTTTTTACGATTTTAACTCGAAACCTGACGCTCCCCTTCTGACACCCGCCCAGGTTTATGCCCTGAATCCGCGGCCCTATGTCATCATGTATCAGTAAAGATGAAAATAATCGGCCTGACGGGAACCTACTGCGCGGGAAAAAACTACATCGCCGCGATCCTTGAAGCGCGGGGTTTTCCGGTGCTGGATGTGGACAAACTGGGGCATAGGGCCATCGAAACAGAAAAGGATGCGATCATTACGCGGTTCGGAAAATCGGTGCTGGATGAGGATGGCGCGGTTAACCGGCGGCTTCTGGGCGCCAAGGTATTCGGCAAAAGCGAAGAACTGGCGGCCCTGGAGGCCATTGTCCATCCCACGGCAAACCAAATGACCATGGAATGGATTGAGGCCCAGGGTGAGAAGCCCTGCGTCATCAACGCAGCGTTACTGCATTGTTCCTCAGCCTTTCCGCATCTGGACGCCGTCATCATCGTAAAGGCGCCAGCCTTGATACGGCTTCTGCGGGCGCGAAAGCGGGATCATCTCCCCTGGCCCGCACTCATCAAACGGTTCAGGAGTCAAAAAAATTTCATTTCCCAATATTTTGATAAAACTTTAGCGTTTAATGCCGATATTTATATAGTAGAAAACCGGGGTTTCTCTCAAAAGAGACTGGAAGCCCGGATTGACAGGATTCTTCTGAGAGAGGGGATGGTACTTTAAGATGGAAAAGAAAAAATTACTTCTTGTTGCAGTCTCTGTGGGTGTGTTTTTAGTAATTGTCATAAGCGCATCAATATTGATTTTTACCCCCAAGCCTTTCAGCGGTGAAGGCCGGGCTGCGGCCAAAGCGGCAAGTCCCCTTACGGTTACTTCTGCCCCAAGGCCCATCCCTGCGGGGACCGGCGCCAGGGATGTGGACGGCACCCCTGTCTTAGCGCCTGAACCAACGGCCCGGACCCAGCCGGCATCGGCGGATGTAGTAGACATGGTGCGGAACGCCGATGGACTCCTCGGCCTTCAGGAGCCGCCCCCTTCCGCCGCAGGCCAGGAGAACAACTATCATATCAACGGTGAAGGGAGCGTATCCATTGATGTGCGTCCCCGGACCGCCGCCGGAGTACCGACAAGTACCGCGGCCAGGGCCGTGCCCGCAGCAGTTCCAGCGGCCAAGCCAGCCGCAGTCGTTAAAGCTCCCGCGGCAAAACCCCCAGTGGCAGCCAAGCCTGCGCCCAAACCCGCAGTGGCCTCCAGGGTGAATAATGATTACTGGGTACAGATCGGGGCCTTCTCCGCTCAGGTCCGGGCAGAAGGGGTCAAGGAAACCCTGGCATCCAAGGGGATCACCACCATTATTGATGACCGGAACGTGGATGGCCAAACCATGTACCGGGTGCGGGTAGGCCCCTACACTTCGGAAACCGAGGCCGGCTATTGGCTGGCCCTGGTCAAAGAGATCGACGGCTTTTCCGGCAGCCAGATACGTTCAACAAGCAGGCAATAGTAATCCGGGGTGAGTAAATTACTCACCCTTTTTTTATCATTTAAAATTCATTTCGATTAAACCGCCATCCATGCGAATGCCCTATGTAGGGTATGAAAATTACCATTGCGATACTGATATTCCTGTTTTTTCCGGCAGGCGTTTTCTTTGCGGAAAGTCTTCCGGCAAAGCTGCCGGCTTTTCCGCCGAAGCTGCCTGCCTTCAATTGGGACATCCTCTGGGCAGGTTCCTGGGAAAAGGAGGGTAAGCTTGAAAACCGGGCCGACCTGCATCTGCATCTACCCGGGCCGGGGCTTTCCCTGAGGGTGGAAGCTCTGGACAGGCGGACCGGTGAATTCCCGCAGCCCTGGCCCTGGGAAGAAGCCGCGATCGCCGAGGCGCATACCCATTTGCTTGGCGGGCTCTACCACGATCCCACGGGGTCCCGGCTGCTTTACGGCGTCCTGGACGAGTGGGGGCTTGCCGCCCGGCTCCGCAATCCCTGGGCGCGGGCGGTTCCCTTTGCGGAAAATCACAAGCCTTCCATGGCGGAACTTAAAACCGCCCCGACTTCCACAAAGGAGGCGGAAACCTACCTCTATCTGGGGAGCCCGGTTCTGGATCTTTCGCCGGTAATTCATCGGGAAGTTTCGCTGCGGCCTTTCGCCTCTGTCATGGCCGACAGGGAGTGGAATCCCGCATTCAACGGGGGCTTTGATGCAGAGTTCGGTAAAAAAATGGGACTGAGCCTGGAAGGTTTTTACACCGGCCGGGAATTGGCTCCCCGAAAAAGTACCGCATGGTTTTCCAAAACCCCGCCCCTGCCGGAGCGCGACTTCAGCCTCTTCGGCCTGGGGCTCCTCTTTACATCTCCCTATGTTTCGGTGAGTTCTGATTGGGGCTGGTCGGAAACCTTTGCCTGGGGTTCCGATGTATACGGAAACCTGGGGCTCCGCTTCGGGAATCCCCTGGCTCCCCTTGGCCGGCGCTGGCAAATTTCCCTTGCGGCGGACGGAGCAGGGGCGCGTTATGTAGGCCGGGACGGCGCCAGCCCCGGATCAGGCTTCCGAAGCGCCGGTAAATTTGAATTAAAGGGAAAAAAAAGCAGCCTTTTCAAGCTGAGCACGGCCCTCCGGGGAAGCGCCATCGGCGAAGCCTTTGAGCGCAGTACTTCCACGGTGTATTACCGGTTCCCTTCGGCCCTGGTCCCCTTCCGCGTTTCCCGCGTCTCCCTGAGCGCAGCCCGGAACGCCCAGGACCCGGCCAAGACCCTGGACAGCCTTGACGGAACCCTGGGCTTTACCCTGAATCCGCAGCGTATTCTGCAGTCCTCATCAAAAAAGCCCCGCAAGGGCAGTGTATGGACTGCTCCGGTGGGGCTGGTATTTTCCGCTTCCCTGGACGGCGTCCTGGCCCTGGACGAAGAACCGCCATACCCCTATCCCATCCCTGGGGATTATGAATTCAACTCCGCAAAGACCGCCGGGGAACTCACCTGGTCCCCCGGCATCTTTCAGTTTAGGGCAAAAGCGGCTTATGTCATGAAGCCAAAAAAAGACGGTATCTGGGATCTGGCCTTCTCCGCCGCCGTCAAGACCCCCGGCGCCGGCCCTTACTGGAAACCGGGCCGGATCAGCCTCAAAATCGCCTTTCCGGACTTCCCGGAAAAATGGGACCTCACGGTTTCCTGGCGGCTGAATGCGGGGAAATAAGGCCCTTACACCACCCCCTGGGCGATCATGGCATCGGCGACCCGGAGGAAACCGGCGATATTGGCCCCCGCCACCAGGTTCCCCGCAAGGCCGTAGGCTTCGGATGCGTTTTTGGCCTGGGTGTAGATGTTATCCATGATTCCGTGGAGCCTGGAGTCAACTTCGTCAAAGGTCCAGGAAAGGCGCATGGAATTTTGGCTCATTTCCAGGGCGCTGGTGGCAACCCCGCCGGCATTGGCTGCCTTGGCGGGCCCGAATGAGACCCCTGCGGCATGGAAAGCGGCCACCGCTTCCGGGGTACTGGGCATATTTGCCCCCTCCGCCACGGCGATAACGTGATTTTTCACCAGAATGGCGGCGGATTTGCCGTCAAGCTCGTTCTGGGTGGCGCAGGGAAGGGCCACATCACAGGGGATGGTCCAGATGCCGCTGCAACCTTCGGTGTAAATTGCCTTGGGCCGGGCTCCAAGGTATTCCTTGATCCGGCCCCGTTCCACTTCCTTGATCCGCTGAACCGTTGCAAGATCGATCCCTTCCTCGTCCAGGATATAGCCGTTGGAATCAGACAGGGCGATAACCTTTGCCCCCAGGGACTGGGCCTTTTGGGTGGCATAGATTGCCACGTTGCCCGAGCCGGAGATAACCACCCGTTTGCCCTTCCAGTCGGTTTTCCGGTCTTGGAGCATCCTGCTGACAAAGTAAACCAGGCCGTAGCCCGTGGCTTCGGTGCGGGCCAGGGAACCGCCGTAGCCGAGGCCCTTGCCGGTCAGAACCCCGGTAAAGCTGTTGGTGAGCTTCTTGTACTGGCCATAGAGGAAGCCGATTTCCCGGCCCCCGACCCCGATATCCCCGGCGGGAACATCCGTATCCGGCCCGATGTGGCGGAAAAGTTCGCTCATAAAGGACTGGCAGAACTTCATCACCTCGGCATCGCTCTTGCCCTTGGGATCAAAGTCGCTGCCCCCCTTGCCGCCGCCGATGGGGGTGGTGGTCAGGGCGTTCTTGAAGACTTGCTCAAAGCCGAGGAACTTGATGATCCCCAAATTTACCGAAGGATGGAGCCGGAGCCCGCCCTTGTAGGGCCCCAGGGCGCTGTTAAACTGCACCCGGAATCCCCGGTTGATCTGGATTTCGCCCCGGTCATCCGTCCAGGGTACCCGGAACATCAGCTGCCGCTCGGGTTCGACCAGCCGCTCCACTATTTTTAACCTGGCAATTTCCTTTCTTTTTTGTACTACAGGCTCCAAAGATTCCAGTACTTCCCGTACTGCCTGAAGGAATTCCGGTTCCGCAGGGTTCCTGGCGGTAACCTGCGATAAAAGGGAATCAACAAACACTGAACTCATATTTCGCTCCTGAATAAAGATTGGTATTATGTTAAGATATTCCCGCACTTATCACAAGATAAATCACATTTTCCCCGGCTTATTGTCTAAAGACGCCCCTTTCAGTATGATTATTGGCATTAAGGAGTGATCATGGGCGAGTTGTCAAAGGGTTTGCAGACAGGCCCAGGCCTGTACCGGAAAGAATATGAGCACGATTCCTGCGGCATCGGCTTTGTCGCGGATATCAAGGGCCGGGTCTCCCATGACATATTGAAACGGGGCCTTGATGTCCTGGAGCGGATGGAACACCGGGGCGCGGAAAGCGCCGATAACAAAACCGGGGACGGTTCCGGGGTGCTCCTGCAAATTCCCCATGAATTTTACAAAAAATTGCTGCCCGGCCTTCCCGAACCCGGCTCCTACGGTACGGGCCTGGCCTTCTTCCCCAAAGAAAATCAGCAGATAGTGACCGCCGCCATTGAAGACACTGCAAAAGCCCTGGGCCTTTCGGTGCTTGCCCTGCGGGATGTGCCTGTCGAAAACCACGCAATCGGCTCCATTGCCAAATCTGCGGAGCCGGTAGTAAAGCAGCTATTCCTCGTTCCCCAAAAAGCTAAAGCTGAAAAGGCTGCCGGTGGCAAAACGTCCGATTCGGCCCAAAATGCGGGGAACGAAGTATCGGACTTTGAATTACAGCTCTACATTTTCCGCAAAAAGCTTGAAAAGGCCCTGCGGGCCAATGAAACTCTGCAAAAAACCGGCGCCGAATGCTACTTCCCCTCCCTTTCTTCCCGGATCATCGTGTACAAGGGCATGTTGATGCCCACCCAGCTTAAAGATTACTACCCGGAACTCAAGGATGAGGGCCTTAAGACTGCGGTTGCACTGGTCCATTCCCGTTTTTCCACCAATACCTTTCCCAACTGGCCCCTGGCCCAGCCTTTCAGGATGGTAGCCCACAACGGCGAGATTAACACCGTCAAGGGAAACCGCTTCTGGATGGCCGCCCGTGAGGCCCTCTTTGCCCATCCCCGTTTTGGGGATGCCCTCAAGGACCTGCTCCCGGTGATCGAGCCGGATCGCAGCGATTCCGCCAGTTTTGACAATGTGCTTGAACTGCTGGTCATGTCCGGCCGCAGCCTGCCCCATGCCCTGATGATGCTGATCCCCGAATCCTGGAACGGCAAGAACCCCATTCCCCAGGAACTAATGGATTTTTATGAGTACCACGCCTGTATGATGGAGCCTTGGGACGGCCCGGCCTCTATGGTCTTCTGTGACGGCCGCTATGTTGGCGGCACCCTGGACCGGAACGGCCTGCGCCCCTCCCGTTACACCGTTACCAAAGACGGCCTTATCGTAATGGGCTCCGAAACCGGGGTCCAGGCCTTCAAACCCGAAGAAGTAGCCTACAAGGGGCGGCTCATGCCGGGGAAACTCCTTTTAGTGGACATCAAAGAGGGCCGCATCATCCCCGACACTGAAGCCAAACGGGATGTGTACCAGCATAAACCCTATTCCGAATGGGTGGGCCGACAGGTGGTCACCCTCAAACAGGAACTGGATGAAGCAGAAAGTTCAAGTCCGGTGGTGGGCGGCACGACAGGTGCGGACCGGACCGGCACATTCGGAAGCGCCATATTCGGAGACCCCCAGATCAGGAACGAAGGGGATGTGCTCTTTATGGAACGGGCCTTCGGTTACACCCGCGAAGACCGGGACAACCTTTTGGCCGTGATGGCCCGGACCGGGGCGGAGCCCACCAGTTCCATGGGCACCGATACGCCCCTGGCGGTTTTTTCCGATAAGAGCCAGCGGGTTTACGCCTACTTTAAACAGGTTTTCGCACAGGTCACCAATCCGCCCATCGACTCCATTCGGGAAGATCTGGTCATGACCCTGACCAGTTTTGTGGGCCCCCAGGAAAACCTTTTAGCCGAAACCGAGGAGCACTGCCGCCGGATCAAGGTGAAGAACCCCGTCCTTACGCCCGTTGATTTGGACGCATTGAAGGAACTGAAACCGGAAGCCTTTAAATCCTGGACATTGGACGCGACTTTCTACCAAGGCGGGAAAGATTCTGCGGATCAAAAGACCTCCGCCCTGGAACAGGGTCTGGATTTATTGGTTGCCGAAGCCGTAAAGGCGGCAAATGAGGGGATTTCGCTCCTCATTTTATCGGATCGTGCTGCTCTGTCCCCCGAAAGCGGGCGGGTTGCCATTCCGGCGCTTTTGGCGGCGGGGACGGTGCACCACGGGCTCATAAAAAAGGGCCTGCGGATGAAAACTTCCCTCATTGTTGAATCCGCAGAGCCCCGTGAACTTATGCACTTTGCCCTGATCTTTGGCTATGGCGCGGATTTGATCGTGCCCTACGGGGCTCTGGCCTCCATTGCGGCGATTTGCCGTGGGGCGGATGGGGAAAAAATCGGGGACTTTGCCCATGCCAAAAAGAACTACCTCAAGGGCATCCAAAAAGCCGTCCTCAAGGTGATGTCCAAGATGGGAACCAGCACCCTCCGTTCCTACCGGGGAGCCCAGATTTTTGAGGCCCTGGGGCTGGGGCCAACTGTTATCGAAAAATGCTTCCGGGGGACCACCAGCCGTATTGGCGGCGCGGGCTTTGCGGAACTGGAAGCGGAAATTTTGGACCATTATAAACAGGCCCGGGAATCATTTGCCCGTGCCGAGGAAGCCCCCGCCGTTTCGGACTATCTTTTAGACGGAATAGGCCAATACCGCTGGCGCAAGTACGGCGAAAAACACGCCTGGAACCCCGACACCATCCATCTGCTCCAATGGGCAACCCGCACCGGGGATTACAACAAGTTCAAGCAGTTCTCCGCCGCCGCCAATACCCTGAACCAGAGCCCCCATGTGATCCGGGGCCTCCTCGACTTTGCCCAGCCGGGCACGGTTAAAGGCGCGCCACCTGCGGCGATCCCCCTGGATCAGGTGGAAAGCGTGGAATCCATCATGAAGCGGTTTACCACCGGGGCCATGTCCTTTGGGTCCATTTCAAAAGAAGCCCACGAAACCGTTGCGGCGGCGATGAACTCCATCAAGGGCCGGTCGAATTCCGGCGAAGGCGGGGAGGACCCGGAACGTTTCCCGGTCCGGCCCGACGGAACCTGGTTCCGCAGCGCCATCAAGCAGGTGGCGTCAGGCCGCTTCGGGGTCACGAGCGAATATTTGGCCAATGCCACGGAACTCCAGATCAAGATAGCCCAGGGGGCCAAGCCCGGCGAGGGCGGCCAGCTCCCCGGCGACAAGGTTGCGGCCCCCATCGCCCGGACCCGGCATTCCACGGCGGGGGTCACCCTGATCAGCCCGCCGCCCCATCACGACATCTATTCTATAGAAGATTTGGCGGAACTGATCTTCGATTTAAAGAACGCCAACCCGGCGGCCCGGATCAGCGTCAAGCTCGTGTCCGAAAGCGGGGTAGGGACCATCGCCGCCGGGGTCGCCAAGGCCCATGCAGATAATATTCTGATCTCAGGTTATGACGGCGGCACCGGGGCCAGCCCCCAGAGCAGTATCCGCCACGCGGGTATCCCCTGGGAACTGGGGCTTGCGGAGACCCATCAGGTGCTGGTGCAAAACGGCCTCCGGGGCCGGGTGCGGCTCCAGACCGACGGCCAGCTCAAGACCGGCCGGGACATCGTCATCGCCGGGATGCTGGGGGCGGAGGAATTCGGCTTCGGCACCTCGACCCTCATCGTCCTGGGCTGTGTGATGATGCGGAAGTGCCACGAAAACACCTGCCCCATGGGGGTTGCCACCCAGGACCCGGAACTGCGGAAGCGTTTTGCGGGCAAGAGCGAGTATCTCATCAACTTTTTCCGCTTTATTGCCGAGGAAACACGGGAAATTATGGCTTCCCTTGGCTTTAAGCACTTTGATGACCTCGTAGGCCGTGCGGACCTCTTGACCCAGGTAAAAAGCAACAAACCCAAGTCCGCTGGGGTAGACCTTTCCGCCCTGTTATACAAGGCCGAAGGGCCGGCAGACATCCCCGGTGGAACCGAACAGCACTGCGTGCAGGATCAGATACACAAGATCGACAACATTCTGGACCGCCAGCTTATCGACAAGTGCCTCGTTGCCCTGGACCGGAAGACCCCGACCACCTTTAGGCTGCCCATCAAGAACACCGACCGGGCGGTAGGGGCTATGCTCTCTTATGAAGTGAGTAAACGCTTTGGCGGAGAGGGTTTGCCGGAAAATTTCGTCACCGTGGACTTTGCGGGATCAGCCGGGCAGAGCTTCGGCGCCTTTCTTGCCAAGGGCATCACCTTCCGGGTTGCCGGGGATACCAACGACTATCTGGGTAAGGGACTTTCCGGCGGCCGCATCGTGGTGGCCCCCCCGGAGGGCTCAAGCTTCAAGACCAACGAAAACATCATCGTGGGAAATACCGTGCTTTACGGCGCTACCGCCGGGGAACTCTACGTTGCCGGGGTAGCCGGGGAGCGCTTCTGCGTGCGGAACTCCGGGGCCGTGGCGGTGGTCGAAGGCACCGGGGATCACTGCGCGGAGTATATGACCGGGGGGCGGCTCGTGGTGCTGGGCGCCGTGGGCCGGAACTTTGCCGCCGGTATGTCCGGGGGTATCGCCTATGTGCTCAACGTGAACGGCAACTTCGAGTACTTCCTCAACCGGGGGATGGTGGAACTTTCCGGGCTCGACAATGACGCGGATGAAAACTTCGTCAAAGACCTGATCCGCAAGCACATCTACTGGACCGGTTCGGCCTATGCCAAAGCCATTTTGGACGCATGGCCGGAAAACAGGCCCAAGTTCATCAAGGTGCTTCCGGTGGAATACAAAATGGCCCTGGACATGGCCAAGCTGGCGGAACTGGACCAGAAGATCTACGAGATCCGCCGGCGTGAAGACCTTTCGATTGGAGTATATTAATGGGCGACCCAAAGGGATTTTTAAAGGTACAGCGGAAAAGCGCGGGCTATAGACCCGTTGAGGAACGGATCAACGATTACAGCGAGGTTGAAGTCCAGCTTCCCGATGAGGACAGGCGGCTCCAGGCCAGCCGCTGTATGGACTGCGGGGTGCCCTTCTGCCATTGGGCCTGTCCGATTAGCAACGTGATGCCCGAATGGCAGGACCGGCTCTACCGCAACGACTGGGTCGGCGCGTGGGCGGCCCTGCAGGACACCAACCCCTTTCCGGAATTTACCGGCCGGGTCTGCCCCGCCCTCTGCGAGGCATCCTGTGTGCTGGGGGCCAACGACGAGCCGGTGACCATCCGGCAGAATGAGCTTGCGGTGATCGAGAAGGCCTTTAGTCTGGGTGTCGTGGTCCCCCGGCCGCCCAAACACCGGAACGGCAAGAAGGTCGCCGTGGTGGGCGGCGGTCCTGCGGGGCTTTCTGCGGCTTGGTACCTCAACCGGGCGGGCTTCAGCGTCACCGTTTACGAGGGCGACCGGAAAGTGGGCGGCTACCTCCGCTACGGCATCCCGGACTTCAAACTGGACAAGAGTTTTATCGACCGGCGGGTCAAGATCATGGAAGCCGAGGGGGTGGTCTTTAAGACCAATACCCGTGTCGGCTCCGCCCTGTACGGATTCGGCACCCTGGGGAAAGACGGGGAACTTATCGAAGCCAAAAAACTTGAATCATCATACGACTTGGTATTACTAACCATCGGCGCGCGGGACGCCCGTGACCTTAAAGCGCCGGGCCGGGAAAATGCCGGTATCGTGCAGGCACTGGATTTTCTTTCTTTACAGAACCGCAGCCTGGGTGGGGAGGACAACGAGGGGCTTGAGCCCATCACCGCCTGGGGCAAACGGGTGGTGGTCATCGGCGGGGGGGACACCGGCTCTGACTGCGTGGGAACCGCCAACCGTCAGGGGGCAAAGCACGTCACCCAAATCGAAGTGCTGCCCAAGCCGCCGGAACATCGGCCCGATGAGGAGCCCTGGCCCCTGTGGCCCAAGGTGCTTAAAACTTCCAGTTCCCATCAGGAAGGGGGGGAGCGGCTCTGGTCGGTGAACACCAAGGCATTTAACGGGAAGGACGGCAGGATCGAATCGATCCACGCCTGCAAGGTGGACTGGGTGAATCAGGGCGGCCGCTGGAACATGAGCGAGGTCGCGGGATCGGACTTTGAGATCGGCGCGGACCTGGTGCTGCTGGCAATGGGCTTTACCCACGTGGTGCAGCAGGGCATCGTGGCGGACCTGGGTCTCGATGTTGATGAGCGGGGCAATATCCGCACACGGGGTAGCTTTCATACGAGCAACCCCAAGGTCTGGGCCGCCGGGGATTCCCGCAACGGGGCAAGCCTCGTGGTGCGGGCCATTGCGGACGGCCGGGCTGCGGCGGAAGCGGTGGTGAAAAGCCTGTAACAATAGTTTTGCTGCGATAATCACCTAAAATTTATAGGTTACGGCGGCGGCAACACGGTAAAATTCAAAACCTATTGGTTTTGAATCATTAATAGTTCGATGCCGGTAATACAGGTCTTCCCAGTTTTGTTCGTTATAATTTCTTCGTGTTCTAAATTGGGTAATTAACGCAATACTAAACTGTTTGTTTATGGCGAAATTCAAAATGTTAGAAAAGGTCCATCGTATTTTATCATCCCCCCATTGAGTGCGATTCGGCGTATCATAAAGATATAAATCGCCTTCCACAAGCAATGCCGCAAGATCAAGAAAAATTGGCATTTGATATCCAAGAAGGAAATTACCGTAATAATTAAATCCGTTAATGTTTTCACCGTCATCACTTTCAAGATACCATGATTCGCCCGCAGCCGCACGGGTATAAGCCTTAAAATTAACTTCATGGTAACTTCGTACAACCACATGATTCCATTCTCCGGGAACTATTGCAGTTAAATCAGCCTGCAGGGTTGCTCCCATTTGCGCTTTTATTTGCAGGCCGTCAAAAGCATTGCCGCTCTGTAAAACTTTTCCCGTATCATCAGAATAGGTAAGTCCGATTCCATAAATTTTATTGCCAAAAAGTTCAAGATTCCATCCTGAACCAATTTTTCCTCCTGCTGCCAATTGGAAAAATGCAATCGGCGTCCAAACCGCTTCGGCAAGGCCATTAAGGGAAACAGGAGATATTTCCGCGGTTAATGCAAGATCAATATTGTTATCTTCGGTCAATGGGCCTTCACCCTGTAAAAATGGAAATACAAAACGTTTTGTAAACCCAAGTTTTAACTCCGGTAAAGTAGAAATTTGTAATAGAATTTCATTTGATGAAGAAATTTTAGTTTCCCGATTATCTTCCGCGATAAGCGCCTGTGTTAATAATGCCGGCATTATTAACATCAATATAATTCTTTTCATTTGTTCACTCCCAAATAAGTTATTATCGATCTTTTCACATTAACGATGCTAAAAACAGTAAATACTGACAGCCGTTACGCCGCAGGCTTTGGCGGCGTCCCTTGTGGGTATTTCCTCAGCTTAACAATGTTAAGTAAAAATGCCAAGGGAGTTTCATCATTTTTCAACAAATGTTAGCCCCTATGCCGCCAGGGAGCGCTTTAATCTTAAGCTTTGCGCCGTTCCTTCTCTTGAATACACCTCGGGGATAAATTATAATGAGATACCATGAATAGATAATCAACGGTACCCTCCGCCGAAAGCATCAGGCCTTCGGACGCGGCATTTGTTTCCTTTTGTATTGAAATGTATGCCAAGGAATTTCAATTGTCCGGCGCCACGGTGATTCAGGAATTTGAACATTCAGGTGTATTGGATTATCTTTTTAAAAATTACGAAGCGCTGCATACCCAAGGCTGGGGCTATATTTTACCCTTGATTACCGGGTATCTGGAAGATCGGGGGAACCTATGAGATTGTACCACGGCGGCATGGAGCATCCGGTGAGGTTTCCCCCTGAGATTACCCAGGATAACTTCCGTCTTTTGCTGCCGGGTAAAATCGCCGCCATTGTTGAAAAACGGCGGGAAGATCGGCATTGTACTTCAAAGGAAGCATTGTTGTCGTTTTACCGTTCCAAATTGTACCATGAGCTTGAAAACGAAAAAATAAAACGATGGTGGGAAAGTCCCGCGCAGCTATACGCCGACTGGACGGATTGATTGAGCTGATACCGTTGTGCCACTGGTGTCTTAGCCCTTTTTCCGTTATATTGTGACCATGTCCGACCTATCCCCCCTCTACCTTATCGATGCCTACGGTTTAATCTACCGTTCATATTTTGCCTTTCTCTCCCATCCCCTGCGGAACCCGGCGGGGCGGAACATATCCGCCCTGTTCGGCTTTGCCCGCACGGTGGTAACCCTTTTGGATGAGGGCGCCCCCGCCGCAGACGCCGCCGGGAAACTCCGGGACAAGCCGGGGCGGCCCCTGCGGCTGGCGGCGATCTTCGATTCCCGCACCCCCACCTTCCGGCACAAGATGTATGCCGAATACAAGGCCACCCGGCAAAAGGCCCCCGAGGACCTCCACGATCAGGTACCTTTGGTGGAGGAGGTTCTCGCGGCGCTGGGGGTTCCCGCACTGCGGGCGGACGGCTTTGAGGCTGACGATATCATCGCCACTCTGGCGAAAAAGTGTCAGGCCGAAAACCGGCAGTGCTACATCCTTTCATCCGATAAGGACCTCTTGCAGCTCGTGGGCAATGGGACCTGGGAACTGCGGCCCCTCAAGTCTCCAAGAGATAATGCTTCCACAGGCGGCGGTATGGGCGGCCTGCCCCTGGAACTGGTTGGCCCAAACGAAGTCAAGGCCGAGTGGGGGGTGGCCCCCGAAAAGGTGCTGGACCTCCTCTCCCTGACCGGGGACGCTTCCGACAATGTGCCTGGGGTGAAGGGCGTGGGGGAAAAGACCGCGGTAAAGCTCATGGCCCGCTACGGTTCCCTGGACGGGATTTTTGAAAACATCGCCGGTATCGAGGGCGCGGTGGGGAAGAAGCTCGCCGAGGGCAAGGAAAGCGCCTTTTTTTCAAAGAAGCTCATCGCCCTGGAATGTGAAGTGCCCCTGCCGGTCAAAAACATCGAAGAACTTTCCGTTGAAAGTATCAACCGTTCCGCCGGGGCCGAGGTACTCGTGCGGGAGGGTGTGATCCAAATCGCCCGGAAACTGGACCGGGCTGTTGCTAATGGCGGAACTGCGGGCGGTGGAGCCGGTGCCACGGATAATAACGGCGATCCCCAAGGAAGCCACGGTGATATTGATGGCGATTCTCCGACCGGCGGCTTTGCCCCTCGCTCGCCCTATTCCGCGCCGGCGGACCCGGCGCTGCTGGGGGAGGGGGTCTACAAAACGGTTCTGGATTTGGCAGAGTTGAAAAGCCTTTTGGCAGCGGGACAGAAACAGGGACTTATCGCTCTGGACTTTGAGACCGATTCCCTTGACGCCTGGAATGCCCGGCCCATCGGCATATCATTGGCGCTTAAGCCCAAGGAAGGTTTCTATGTGCCGGTAGCAGCCCATCAGGGCGTGTCCGCCGCAAGCGCCGGAACAAAAGCGGCCGATGATCCGCCAGAACCTGCCCCCTTCCTCGATCCCGAAAAGGTAAAGGCTCTCCTTGCGCCCCTGCTTGCGGACCCCGCCATGACCATCGCCGCCCATAACGCCAAATACGATTACAAGGTAAGCCGGGGCTGGGGCATTGAAAAGTGGCGCTGCAAAATCTGGGACACCATGGTGGCCGCCTGGCTTGCCGACCCGGAGCGGAACAACTATTCCCTGGACTCCCTGGCGACCTATCATCTTGAATATACCCCGGTGGCCTATAACGAAATCGTGCCCAAGGGCAGTACCTTCGATGCGGTGTCCCTGGAGACCGCGACCCGCTATTCCGCCGAGGACTCGGATCTTTGCATCAGGATGAAGCAGTATCTGGAACCCAGGCTCAAGGCCGCAGAAGCCACGGGTCTTTTTGAAAATCTGGAAATGCCCCTGCTCCCGATTTTGGCGGAGATGGAAGGGCTCGGTATCAAGATTGAGCCCAAAGTTTTGAAAGATTTCGGTGTTGAATTATCAACAGAACTGGAACAGATTCAGGGTAAGATTTACGAGATGGTGGGGCATGAATTCAACATCGCATCCACCAAGCAGCTACAGGAAGTGCTTTTTACCGAGCGGAAACTCAAGCCCGGCAAGAAGACCAAGACTGGCTATTCCACCGATGTGGCGGTCCTGGAAGAGCTGGCCCGCGAAGACCCGGTGCCCGCCCTGATTCTGCGCCACCGGACCCTGGCGAAGCTCAAGTCCACCTATGTTGATACCCTGGCGGATCAGGCCGACCGGAACGGGCGGCTCCACACCAACTTTGTGCAGACCGGCACCGCCACGGGCCGCCTTTCCAGCCGGGAGCCCAATCTCCAGAACATCCCCATCCGCGACGAGGAGGGCCGCCGCATCCGGGAAGCTTTTATCGCCAGGCCGGGCTGCGTGCTCATTTCCGCCGACTACAGCCAGATTGAGCTCGTGGTGCTGGCCCATCTTTCGGAGGACGAAAACCTGCTCGCTGCTTTTAAGGACGGCAAGGATGTCCACGCCCGCACCGCCGCCCTGATCTTCGGCATTGATGAAAAGGCCGTACACGCCGACCAGCGCCGCATTGCCAAGACCATCAACTTCGGTGTGATGTACGGCATGAGCGCCTTCCGCCTTGCCAACGAACTCAACATCACCCGCACCGATGCCGCCGCCTTCATCGAAGCCTACTTCAAAACCTATTCCGGCATCCGCCGGTTTATTGAAGGACTGATCGCGAAAACCGAAAAGACCGGCTACGCCTCCACGATTTTCGGCAGGCGGCGCTACATTCAGGCCATCAATTCCCGGAACAAGACCGAGAAGGCCGGTGCGGAGCGGATGGCGGTGAACACCCCCATCCAGGGCTCCGCCGCGGATATCGTCAAAACCGCCATGCTGAACCTGGACAAGGCGTTAACTGCGGCCCAGAGTCCCGCCCGGCTTCTTCTGCAAGTACACGATGAACTCATCCTGGAATGCCCCAAAGACGCCGCCGCAGATACGGCGAAGTTGGTGCAGGAAGTAATGGAAAAGGCCGTCACCCTGAAAATTCCCCTGCGGGTCAGCGTAGAAACCGGCAAGCGCTGGGGGGACTTTCACTGATGCAGATTGACGAACATACCCGCCTGCGTTTTGCCTCGGCAAAGGACGCACCCCTGGTAGTGGAATTTGTCCACCTGCTTGCGGAGTACGAACACATGGCGGACCAGGCGCAGGCCACCGTGGAAGATTTTAGAAAGTATGTCTTTGAGGAAAAAAAGGCCGAGGTCATCATCGTTGAATACGATGGACAGCCCGCAGGCTTCGCCTTGTTTTTCCATAACTTTTCCACCTTTTTGGGACGCCCCGGCATCTATATTGAAGACCTTTTTGTGAAGCCCGAGTTCCGGGGCAAGGGCCTGGGTAAACTCCTCCTTGCCTTTATCGCCCGCCTTGCAACGGAGCGGAACTGCGGCCGTCTTGAGTGGTCCTGCCTCGACTGGAACGAGCCTTCCATCGCCTTCTACAAAAGCCACGGCGCCCGCCCCATGTCCGAATGGACTGCCTATCGGGTGACCGGACATGAGCTGGCGGAACTGGCAGCCGAGGCTGAAGGCCGGGGTCCCCCTCCTGAACCGGCGGGAAATTTTTCTAAACGATAAAATGACAAGCGATAAAAAGAGGTATCCCCTATGAGTTCCCTTGAACCGGTTTTCGTCTCCCTTAAAACAGCGCAAGCTGTTCTTGCCCTGCAAAACCGTCAGCAAAAAGACGATGCCCTCCGCGGCGCTGCATCGGCCATCAATGCCGCTCGCGTAGAAATTCTCGCGGCGAACAGGGCCGATCTGGAAAAGGCCCGTGCCAACGGGATGAAGGAAGCATTGATAGATCGGCTGCTCCTCAACGATAAACGGATCGACGGCATCATCGAAGGGATCGAAACGGTAATCCGGCAGGAGGACCCCATCGGTAAAGTGAAGGCGGGCTGGACTTTGCCCAACGGCCTTTTTATCGAACAGACCACGGTGCCCATGGGGGTGGCGGCGATCATCTACGAAAGCCGGCCAAATGTTACCGCCGATGCCTTCAGCCTGGCCTACAAGGCGGGCTGCGCAATTTTGCTGCGGGGCTCCTCGGCGGCGCTGGAATCCAACCGGGCGATTGTGAAGGCCATCAAACAAGGGCTTGCCGATGGCGGCGGGATACCCGATGCGCTTGCCCTGGCGGATTCCGGGAGCCGGAATGAGGTGGACGAGATTCTTTCCGCACGGGGTTTTATCGACGTGGTCCTTCCACGGGGCGGCAGGGAGCTGATCCGCCGGGTGGTGGATAACGCCCGGGTGCCGGTAATCGAGACTGGGGAAGGGAACTGCCACATCTATGTTGAGCCCGACGCCGACCCGGTGAACGCGGTGGATATTATAGAAAATGCCAAGCTGCAAAAACCCGGGGCCTGTAACGCGGTGGAAACCCTTCTGGTCAAAAGTCCCGCCCTTCCCAGGATCATGCCCCTTTTGGCGCAGCGGCTTGCGGGCAAGGCGGAACTCCGCTGCGATGAGCGATCCCGCGCGGCCATCGGCGAGCCTCCTCCGGGCCTCGTCCTGAAAGACGCAGTTGAAGAAGACTGGGAGACCGAATTCCTCGATTACATTCTGGCCGTCAAAACCGTGGATTCCCTTAAGGAGGCCATCGATCACATCAACCGTTACGGGACCAAACATTCGGAGGCCATCCTCACCAACAATCACCGCCACGCCCAGGTTTTCTCAGAGCAGGTGGACGCCGCCTGCGTGTACGTGAATGCCTCGACGCGCTTTACCGACGGCGGGGAATTCGGCTTCGGCGCGGAACTGGGGATCAGCACCCAGAAGTTCCACGCCCGGGGCCCCATGGGCCTTGAAGCCCTCACCACGATAAAGTATCTTATTAGCGGTACCGGGCAAACAAGAGAGTAATATGATCCCAAAGTTAATCGCGGAAGCGCGGAAAATCGTTATCAAAATCGGCTCCAATACCCTGGCGGACAAAGACGGAAAAATCAACACCGCCTTTCTTGAGGAATTTGCCGCACAAGCCGCCTCTCTTGTCAAAAACGGAAAGCAGATCGTGATCGTGTCTTCCGGGGCGCAGGTGGCGGGGCTTTCCACCATGGGGAAGTGGGCCCGTAAGCGGGACCTCCATTACCGGCAGGCGTTATGCGCCGTGGGTCAGGTGGAACTGATGGGCGCCTGGACCCGTGCCTTCGGCAAAAACGATCTCCATATCGCACAAATACTGTTGACCCAGGACGACTTCGGCGATCCTATCCGCACCCTCAACATGCGGAATACCCTTTTTACGTTGGTGGACGAGGGGATCATCCCCATCATCAACGAAAACGACACGGTGTCGGTGGAGGAGATCAAAATCGGCGACAACGACACCCTGGCGGCCCAGTCGGCGATCCTCTGGAGCGCAGATTTACTGATTCTGTTCAGCGATATCGACGGGCTCTACAACAAAAATCCCAAGGAACACGATGACGCAGAATTACTGCGGGAAGTGCGGGACATTGATGAAGTGCGGAAGAACATCAGCATCGGAAGTGCCAGCAGTTTTGGTACCGGAGGCATCGCCACCAAGCTGGACGCCGCCCAGCGGATTAAAAGCTACGGTATCCCCACGATAATCGCCCATGGGGGAAAGCCCCGTGTTCTGGAAGCCCTTGCAAGGGGAACCCAGCAGGGCACAGCGTTTCTAACCGGTAATGAGTAAGGAAATCAACATGAGTAGTATTACTATCGCCTGTATCGGCAGCGGGAACATGGGAAGCGCCCTGATGAAGGGGGCCGCCGCGAGCATCGGCGGCGGGAACATCGGCTTTAGCGATGCTGACAAGGCGAAAGCCAGGGCCGTTGCAAAAAGTTTGAAGGCTGTGGTGTATGCGTCAAATATTGAAGCGGTACAAAAGGCGGACTATATTTTTCTCGCGGTGAAGCCCCAGGTCCTTGGTGCCGTGCTGGAAGAAATTGCACCGGCTATACAGCGCAGGATTACTGCGGGGAATGCGGCAAAATCGGGCGGCAAAATACCAACGCTGGTTTCCATGGCGGCGGGCTGGTCCATCGCAAAAGTCCAGGTCATGGCGGGGGCGCACACGCCGGTGATCCGCATCATGCCCAACACCCCGGCGCTTATCGGGCAGGGGATGATCGCAATGGCGGCATCCGCGGAAGTTCCGGCGAACAAAGTCGCGGAGTTGGAAAAAATTCTTTCTGCTGCCGGTGAAGTTGACCGCCTTGAAGAAAAGTATCTGGATGCGGTCACGGGCCTTTCCGGTTCCGGGCCGGCCTTTGTGTACCTCTTTATTGAAGCCCTCGCGGACGGCGGGGTGCGGGCGGGCTTGCCACGGGACAAGGCCCTGCGTTATGCGGCACAGACCCTATTGGGTTCGGCGGCCATGGTAAAGAAAACGGGAAAGCATCCGGGGGAACTTAAGGACATGGTCACTTCCCCCGCGGGTACCACCATTGCCGGGGTTGCGGCGCTGGAAAAGGGCGCCTTCCGGGGCACGGTGATGGAGGCCGTGGATGCGGCCTGGCGGCGGGCGAAGGAGATGGGGTAGGGGGATACAATTGGGCGGAATTATGCAAGGGGCGCGGTGGACGCCCCTTCTATCAATTTGGCGGGAATCATGATATCCCCGACAGAGGTAGGGTCCGCCCCGCTGATAATACGCTGCAGGGATTCCACTGCGGATTTTCCGATGGCGTATTCATCCTGGCATAAATAGGTAAAAGGCGGCGTACCGACAAAGGCCGGAGGGGCGTCAAAGCAGAGGATGGAGAAATCTTCCGGAACCCTGCGGCCTAGGGCCTCCGCCGCGTTTTTAACGATCAGGGCCATGGCGTATTCGGCCACAAAGGCGGCGGTCAGTTTGGGATGGGCGGACAGATGCTTTTTAACCAGTTCCACATCCGACATAACCTGGTCCGGGACATAGAAGGGATAGGTCCAAA
>BOBW01000029.1 GCA_026002595.1 Spirochaetia bacterium
ATCCACAACCGCCTCAATGACAGGCGGGGGGGGGTAACAATATTGTATTTTCGTTCATTTGTCAAGATATATTCCTTTGTTTTTTTACTGGATTTTTTATCTTTTAAAATTTATAGGATAACCGGACAAAAGTCAAGACATCCTTACAATGAATTCAATTCGACGATGGACTCCATCGCCAGGGTAAAAAGTTTTTTCCGCGCAGGCAGTTTATTATACCAGCCGCGCTCATCATAATTTTCGGTGTCCGCAAGAATATCACCTGAGTACAGGAGCTGGCCAAAGAGAATGCCCCTGAACCGGGAAACAGCGGCGATTGCGGCGCATTCCATCTCTACAACCGAACAGCCTTCTTCCTTACGGTACTTAATCATCTCCGGGGTTTCACGGAAGAAAGCGTCTGTGGTCCAGGTTTTACATTCAATGTAGGGGGTGCTGAATTTGTCCAATGTTTGTTTTACGGCCCTTACCGGCAATTCATCCAGAATGATTTCCCGTGCGGGCGGCAGGTAATGATAGGACGCCCCTTCATCGCGCAGAGCGGATGTCGGCAGTATTACATCTCCAACGGGGATGTCCTTTAACACACCGCAGCCGCCGCATGCGATTAAGCGTTTAACCCCATGGGCGATTAAAAATTCCGTCATCATCGCTATTGAAGCGGAACCGACTATTGCCTGTATCAAACATATATCCGTATCTTTATAGCACGTTTTATATGCGGGGAATTTTCCCATTTCTGATTTATATGATATGATTTTTTCCGCCCCGGTACCCATCACATATTCGTCAAGGGCTTCGCTGAAAAAAACCATAACGCAGTTTGGCGGCAAAACACCCTTTCCATGTATTCCGGGCATAATAAGCCCGTTTGGTTCGGTATCATATTCAAGGATGGGGAATTCGTTTTTAACAAGGGGCATCGTTCATTCCTCCCTTTAACAATACACCACATTTTGATATACTGCTAGCCTATGGAATTAAATCAGGAATTTATTGACGCCCTTGTGGTGAACGAAGTGAGCCTTATGAAGGGTATTGCCGAAACCCTCACGGTGAACATGAGCCAGGTTTCGGCGGTGATCAGCCTCCTTGCGGAGGGGAGCACGGTCCCCTTTATTGCCCGATACCGGAAGGAAAAAACCGGCAGCCTTGATGAGGTGCAGGTGCGGGATGTGGAGCATCTTTTTAACAGCGGGAAGAACCTTGAAACCCGGCGGATTGAGATTATCCGGGGTATCTTTGAACAGGGAAAACTGACAGAGCCGCTCTACGAAAATATTACCAAGGCCGCCACTTTGACGGAACTTGAAGACATCTACGCCCCCTACAAACGGAAAAAGAAGACCCGTGGGATGATCGCCGAGGAGAAGGGCCTTTTACCCCTGGCGGAGGCCATGCGGGAACTGGAAGCCGCTGCCCTTCTTGCAAAGGCGGCTGAGTTTATCGTTCCCGAAGGGGACGCGCGTATCGCCGAACACCCGGAGCTTGCGGTGGCCACTGCGGAGGATGCCCTGCAGGGGGCCATGGATATTATCGCCGATCAAACTGCCCAGGATCCGGAGAACCGGGCTGCGGTAAAAAGTTTCTATCAGAAAGACGGCAGGATCATTGTCAAGGCTTCCGAAAAAGTGGGGCTTGGGGACGATGAGGCCAAAAAAACTTCAACCTATCAGATGTACTGGGATTACACCGAGCCCCTTTCGCAGATCAAGTCCCACCGTATTTTGGCGGTGAACCGGGGCGAGCGGGAGGGGGTGCTGGAAATCACCATCGATGTGGATGACAATGCCGCCACAGAAATGCTGCAGAACAGGTACGTCCTCCACAACGATTACCACAAGACCGCCATTGAGGACGGCCTTAAGCGGCTGCTTTCACCGGCGGTGATCCGGGAAATCCGGGGGGACCAGAGCGACGCCGCAGACGATCACGGTATTTCCGTTTTCAGCCAGAACCTCAAAAACCTTTTGATGCAGCAGCCCATCAAGGGAACCCGTGTGCTGGGGATTGACCCCGGCATCCGCACCGGGACCAAGTGCGCCTTTCTGGACGATACCGGCAAATACCTGGGGAACTTCGTCATCTACAACCACAAGGTTGAAGAAGCCAAACGGGCCATCCTTGAGGGGGTCAAGAAATACGACATCCAGCTTATCGCCGTGGGGAACGGCACGGGCTCCAAGGATGTGCAGGAACTGGTGACCGCGGTGATCGCCGACAACAACCTGGATGTGCTTTATACCGTGGTGGACGAGGACGGCGCTTCGGTGTATTCCGCCAGCGATATTGCCCGTGAGGAATTCCCCGAACTGGACCTGACGATTCGCGGGGCCATTTCCATCGGCCGCCGCCTCCAGGACCCGCTGGCGGAACTGGTCAAGATCGATCCCAAGTCTATCGGCGTGGGGCTCTATCAGCATGACGTGAACCAGAAAAAACTTTCCGAAACTTTGGATGAGGTGGTTTCTTCCGTGGTGAATAATGTGGGGGTCAACCTCAACACCGCGAGCGCGTCCCTGCTCAAATACGTTTCGGGGATCAACAGTTCCCTGGCGAAAAAAATCGTGAAGTACCGTGACGAAAAGGGCCGTATTGCCAGCCGCGAGGAACTGGTCACCGTCCCCGGCATGGGGCCGAAAAGTTTTGAACAGTGCGCCGGCTTCCTCAAAATTCCCGAAAGCCCGAACCCGCTGGACAACACCTGGGTGCATCCTGAAAACTACGGCGTGGCGCAGGCGATACGGGAAACCATTACCACCACCGGCAACCTGAGCCATGACGAAATCAAAAACCTTAAAGAAAAGCACAGCGTTGGCGACACCACCATCAACGATATTATCGAAGAACTGAAAAAGCCCAACCGCGACCCCCGTGACGGCTTCCCCAAACCGATCATGCAGAAGGGCGTGGTGACCTTCGAGGACCTCCACGAGGGGATGATGATCACCGGCAAAATAAAGAACGTTGTGGATTTCGGCGCCTTTGTAGATTTGGGAATTAAAGAAACCGCACTGGTTCACATTTCCGAATTGAGCGATCATTTTGTAAAGGACCCCATGGACGCAGTAAAGGTGGGGGATGTGCTGGAATTCCGCATCATCAGTTTAGATTTGGACCGCAGGCGGATCGGCCTTTCCCGGAAAAGTGATCCGGCGCAAAGGGAATCGATTGCGGCGCAGCAGAAGACAGAGCGCGGCGCAGCGGGAACGGGACAGGGAATGCCGGGGAGTCATTCTGCGGAAGGGCACGGCGACAAGAAGCGGGCGGCGGCGGTCAAGAAAACCGAAAAGGCCGGGGCCGGTTTATCCGGCGAAACTTCACATAGTACTTCTGGTGCAAATTCTCACAGTAATACCCGTGAGGCTCCGCAGGGCGAAAACCGCGGTGATAATCGTCAGGGCGGATTCAGGCCGGGGCAGCCGAGGAGCGGTGATCATAACCGGGGTGCAGGCGGCAAAGACGATGACGGCACCATGTACAACCCCTTTGCGGAAGCCCTGCGGAAAATGCAGGAAAAACAGGGTAAACCGGGCAAGAAATAAGCAGAATGGACCCAATTCTTGCCGAAGGAATTCAGCGCCTCTGCGAAGCGGATAGTACCGTTGACGCCATTCTTAAATTCCGCGCCGAAAAGATTCTTAATCTGCTCGAAAAATACATCGCCGAGATCGAACTCTTCAACCCCGCCTACGGCCTCGTGGGCGCAAAGGATCGCAACGAACTGGTCACCAAACATATCCTTGACTCATTGTCACCGCTGGGCATTATTCTGCGGCTTTTGGAAACATGTGGAAAAATTCAGGAGCATCTGCGTATCGCGGATGCGGGTTCCGGCGCGGGACTGCCGGGGATTCCCCTGGCTATTGCTTTGCCAAATGTGTCATTCACCCTTATTGAACGGATGGGCCGCCGCGCAGGATTCCTGCGAAACACCATCGCTGTGCTGGAACTCTCCAACGTTACTGTTGAAGAAGGGGAAATGGAAAAACAGGAACCGGGGCGTTTTGACATCATCACCTTCCGGGCATTCCGGCCATTGGACGCACCCATACTCAAGGGCCTGTTCAGGCTGCTCGCCGAAGGCGGTGTGCTTGCGGCTTATAAGGGCCGGATGGAAGCGATACGAACAGAAATGAAGACGACGGAAAAGTATACCGGAAAATGGGAAGCCATCCCCTGCCCGGTCCCCGGCCTTGATGAGGAACGGCATCTGGTAGTGATTCATCGTTGACAAATAAGGTATTTTTTTTTCATATGTACTTGCGTTTTCTTCTATACAAATGTATAGTAGTTCTATGGTAGGTGCGGTACAGGGTCAACTTGATCTTGGTGAAAAAATATCGATCCTCGCGGGGGCGGCAAAGTTCGATGCTTCCTGCGCTTCCTCAGGCAGCAATGGCAAGGCGGGGAAGGGTGGTTTCGGGGCCAGCATCCCCGCAGGGGTCTGCCACAGTTGGACCGAGGATGGCCGCTGTGTCAGCCTCCTCAAGGTGCTCTTCTCCAACGTCTGCCGCTTCGACTGCGCCTACTGCGTGAACCGGGCATCCGCGGATACCAAGCGTTCATCCTTCACCGTGAACGAACTGGTTGAGCTTACCTGCGAATTTTACCGGCGTAATTACATAGAAGGGCTTTTCCTTTCATCGGGGATCTTTGCGGACCCGGATATCGTCATGGAAAAACTGATCGAGACCGCAAAGAAACTGCGTACCGAGGCGGGCTACGGCGGCTACATCCACCTTAAAATCATCCCCGGCACCGGGGAAAAACTGATCCGGGAAGCGGGGCTCTGGGCGGACCGGCTCAGCGCCAACATCGAACTCCCCACGGACAAGAGCCTGCAAACTCTGGCCCCCCAAAAATCGGGAAAAGTGATCTTCGGGGCCATGGATGATTTTTCAGGCCTCAGTTCCCAGTTTGAGGAGGACCGGCGGCGGATCAAATCTACCCCGGCCTTTGCCCCGGCGGGCCAGAGCACCCAGCTTATCGTGGGGGCCACCGAGGATGATGACCGGACCATCATCCGGCTTTCCGGCTCCCTCTACCACAAGTTTTCCCTCCGCCGGGTTTACTATTCCGCATTCATCCCCGTGGGGGTCAACGGCAGGGCGGGCATCCCCGATCCCCGGCTGCCGGACATCCCCGGCCCGCCCCTGGTCCGGGAACACCGGCTCTACCAGGCGGATTGGCTCATGCGGTTCTACCATTTTAACGCCGCCGAAATCCTTGACGAGGGGAACCCCTTCCTGGACCCCCACATCGATCCCAAAACCGCCTGGGCCCTCAAGCACCTGGAATTCTTCCCCGTGGAAATAAGCCGCGCCGATTACGAATCCCTGCTCCGGGTCCCCGGCATCGGTGCAAAGACAGCCCGCCGCATCATCGAAACCCGCCGTTCCCGCAGCCTCACCTTCGACAGCCTCCGCCGTCTGGGCGCCGTAATCAAGCGGGCCCGCTACTTCATCACCTGTTCCGGGGCCTTCATCGACAAACCCGAAGACCCCCGGCGCATCCGGCGAATGTTGTCGGATCAGGACGGGGCCGGACTGCAGCTTCCATTGTTCGAGTTTTGAGGGGAAGGTACCATGACCGAGCGTACTTACGACGGCTCCCTGGCGGGGCTTTTTTCAATTCTGGATGAGGTGTGGGCCGCGGCGGCCTCAGGCGCAGCCCCGGCGCTTCCGGATCATATCAGGCGGATTAGCCCTGTTCAGGCTGCCGGGGAGCGGTCTGTACCGCCGGGGCCGTCCGGCCAGGGCGATCTTTTTGGCGAAAACGGCGGTCCTCAGCCGGAAGCCTGTTTCGATGTATCAGCCCGGTCCGGGGCGCCGTTCCCATCGGGAAGCGCCTTGACCGATGGCCCGGAGTCTGCTCCGACCGGTTCTGCCCGCGATCTTTACGCGGTTTCGGCGGACGCCTTCGACGCCTTTGCCGCCGCCTGGATGAGCGAGCTTCCCATTGAGGCGGAAATTGTCCGCTTCGGCTTTAAAACATTGGCTGCGGCCCGTTGGGCCGCGGCTCAGAAGACCGCGCATACCCCCCGGCGGGCCGCCGGTAAATCCGCCCCGGCAGACTGGACCGCCTGCGAAGAGGCCCGGCTGGGGGCGGCTCGGCAAGCCCATGATCGGGGCGACGCCGATGTCCGGGCCGTGCTGGCGGCGGCCTACAAGGCGGCCCACGAAATCGACCGTATGAGGGGCTTTCTCCGGTTCAGCCCAAATGAAGACGGGGTCTATGTCGCCCGCTGCGCCCCGGATCACTTTGTGCTTCCCGCACTGGCTTTTCATTTTACCCGGCGCTTCGGCGAACAGGCCTGGGCCATCATCGACGAAAAGCGCGGTCTCTGCCTCTCCCGCAATCCCGGTGAGGAGCCCCGGCTTTTCGATCTGCTCTCAGAACCCTTACCCGCCGATAATGATCCCTGGACAGCTCTCTGGCGGCATTACCACCGGACCATCAACAACGAAAGCAGGAAAAATCCCCAGCTCCAGCGGCAATTTATGCCTGAGCGGTACTGGAAATACCTCCCTGAATTAAATACCAAAACTGTGTAAAAATTACTGCTGTTACCTTTTTACGCAGCTTTCCTCATTCACATGGGGCCGGAAAGGCCGCCTGAGCAGAATTAACCCCTGATTTTCATGATTATCCGGCTTGGCACGATTCTTGCTTTACTATTATGGCAGAACTCTCAGAATAGTAATGTAACTAAAGATGCTATATAGTGATTTTTAGTACACAGGAGATTATATTGAAGCGGATAGCGGCGTGGATTGCGTTTTTTACCCTGGCGGGCTGCGGCTTTTTGGCTGCGGAGTCCAGGGAACCTACTGGTTCCATTACTCTTGAAAAGGCACTTGATACGGCTATTACAAACAACGCCGAGCTGAAAAAAAGCGCGGTGACGCTGCAGCAGGCGAAGCGCGAGAAAGACAATGCGTGGAATATGTTTTTGCCATCCCTTTCGGCTTCGCTCGGAATCTCAAACAGTCACGTGATAACGCCAAAGCCGGAAAATGAAGTTGAACCGCTGTGGCCGTGGAGCGCGAGTGCATCGGCAAGTTTGCAATTTACGGCGGCGATTCCGGCGCGGATAAAGTTACTTAATCTCAAATATCAGGCGGCGGAGGAAAGTTACCAAAATGATATACGCAAGCTCACCTCCTCTGTTTCAACTTCGTTTTATTCATTGCTCGCTGAAAAAATGAATATCGAAATTCTGCGTTCCGATTTGGAAGTAAAAAGACAGCAATATGAGACTGCGAATCGGAATTACCGGAACGGGCTTACATCGGAACTCGATATGCTGAACGCTCAATATACCTTTCAAACTGCAGGGCCTGCGTTAAATGACGCGATGGTAAAATATGAACAGAATATTGCTGCTTTTCTGCTTTTAATCGGCATAGATGCGAAAACCGATATAACGCCTGAAGGGATCATCGAAATAAAAACGCTGACACTTCCGCCGGTGGACGAGCTGTCCGCCGCTTATTTGGAAAACCGCTACGATGTGAAAGCGCAGGCTATCGCAGTCGAGCAGGCAAAATTGAATGCTGCGGTTGAGTCTGCAAACAAGATACCGTCAATCAGTTTTTCCGAAAGTATACGCAGCGGTCCGCCTCAAAATGCGGGATTTTCCTTTGACAATCCTGCAACATCCGGCAGTTTTTCGATTTCGGTTTCCATTCCGATTACGCCGTGGATTCCCGGCTCCTCGCAGAATCTGACTATTAAAACAGCGGCGGAAAAAAAAGATACCGAGGCAATCACACTTGACTCGGTACAAAAAAATGCGGCGCAGGATATACAGAAAAAGGTTGATGAAATTGAGCGCATTACAGAGAACATGGGTTCCACCGAATTTAATTACCGGATTGCCCAACGCGCGGCAGAGCTTTCAGAGCAGGGTTACCGCGGCGGCCTGGTGAGCCAAACCGACTTGCAGGCTGCAAACCAGCGGATGGTCAGCGCCAATCAAACGGTTGTGACCGCGAAGATCAATTATTTAACTGCGGTATACAATCTTGCATCGGCTTTGAGCCTTGATGTGGAAGAACTATACAGATTATATGCAGCAGATAAGGAGTAATTTGTGAATAAGGGTGATGTGATCGCAAAAGTTATTGTCATTGTACTTATTGCGGTATTTTTGGGAATTACGGCGTTCAACATGCTCACGCTGAAAACTTCGCCTGCTGTTAATGCCCGTGCGGCAGCTCCTGCGGGAGCGGCCGGTGGGACCGCTTCGCCAGGCACTGTTCCCGCAGGGGGTGCTCAGGCGGGAACCGGATCAGCGGCGGCGGCCGGCGGAACCGCTCCGGCGCGGGCTGCGCCGGGAACTGCGGCCGGCGGGAATGCTCCCTCAGGAGCGGCGGGAACTGCGGCCGATGGGCAGGGGACTGCGCAGGCCGGAACTTCCGGCGGACGGAGCGGGCAATCGCCCGCTGCAACGGGAAGCGCCGCAGTCCGGCCGGCGGCCAACGCCATTACGGTGTCGGCAAAAACAATGCAGAGCGAAACCATCAGGCAGATCGTCAAACTTAACGGCGATGTGACTTCCCGGTCGGAAGTCAACGTGGTGCCGGACACATCGGGTAAAATAACCCGCATGGTAAAAAATCTGGGGGACACGGTGCGGCAGGGCGAAATTATCGCCTATATCGATCCCTCACGGGCGGGACAATCCTATTCGGAAAATTCCGTTACCTCTCCGGTGGCGGGTACGATTACCAGCCTGCCGGTGACTACCGGAAGCACCGTTTCAGCGGCCACGGTGATCGCGGTTATCGGTTCCCTGGATAATCTTAAAATTACGATCTATGTTGCGGAAAAATACAGCTCTTATCTGCGGAAGGGGCTCCCGGCCATTGTTTCCTTTACCTCCGCGCCGGGTGAGGAATTTGCCGCGTCCGTGTCGGCTATCAGCCCGGTGGTCAACAGTAAGAACCGCACCATTGAAACAACCCTGTCCCTCAACAGGAATGATGCACGGATTAAGCAGGGAATGTTTGCATCGGTACATCTGGTTATCCGTGAGGAAACCCGCACCCTGGTTATCCCCCGTGCCGCAATAAAAGATTACAACGGCGATTCAACCGTTTACATAATAGATGAAAACAGTGTTGCCCGCCGCGTTCCTGTTACCCTGGGTCTGACCAACGATTCGGATGCGCAGATTATTGCGGGGCTCAAGGCGGGGGACCGTGTTATTACCGCCGGTTCGGTGACCGATGGTTCTCCGGTGCGGATTGCCCAAGCGGATTTATCCGCCGCGGATATTTCTACAAATACAAATCAGGGGCGGTAAGTATATGGATATTTCTGAATTATCGGTTCGCAAACCGGTTACGGTTACGATGTTGTACATCCTCGTGTGCGTTATCGCCGCAGTGTTTATTCCCCGGCTCGGCATCGCCCTGTATCCCACCGTCAGTATGCCTTCGGTGAGCGTGATGACCAGTTACAGCAATGCCGGCCCCGAAGAAGTTGATAAAAGCGTCACAAAGCCGGTTTTGAATGCCCTTCGCCGTATTGCCGATGTCAAGTCAACAACATCCCGTTCCTCCAGCGGGCGCAGCCAGGTACAGCTTTCATTCGGCTATGATAAGGATATGGACGAGGCGGTTGCTGATGTTACATCCGCACTGGCGCGCATAACAAATTCCCTGCCGGACGGCGCCGGCGCCCCTACCATCATGCGGTTCAGTATGAGCGCCATGCCGATCATGCGGATGGCGGTAACAGGGGATGTGAGCCTCAATGAGCTGCGGGCGATTTCCGAAGAAACCGTGCAGCCCCTGCTTGAGCGGATATCGGGGGTCGCCTCCGCCGACATCAACGGCGGGGTGAACAGGCAGATCCACGTTGATGTAAACAACAACCGCCTTGAAGCCTACGGCCTCTCCCTGCAAAATATTACCACCGCGCTGGCTGCCCGGAATATTCAGGTTTCCAACGGCACCCTGACTCATGGCATAACGGACTACGAAGTTATCACCGATGAATATTTTAAATCCCTGGATGATATACGCAATACGGTGATCTCCGCCGGCGTACGCCTTGATGACATAGCGGAAGTGTACGAGAGTACCGACAATACCGGGCAGCGGGTGTACATTAACGGGGAGCCCGGTATTTATATTAGTATTACCAACGAGTCCGGCACCAATCCTTCGACTATTTCAAAGGGCGTACACGCTATACTTCCTGAAATTGAAGAAAAACTCCCCAGGGGGGTAAGCATATCAGTACTGAGCGACGACACATCCCTTATTGATTCTACGATGAACGAAGTGTATTCATCGGGCATTCAGGGCGCGATCCTCGCCATGCTGATCATCTTTTTGTTTTTGCGTAACTTCCGCAGTTCCATTATCATCGGCATGTCGATTCCCATTTCAATTGTTATCACCCTGATGATTATGGCGTTTATGGATTTGACCATCAACATGATGACCATGTCGGGACTGATTCTGGGCATGGGCATGACCGTGGACTCGTCGATTGTCATTCTGGAAAACATCAACAAGCGGCGGGGCTGGGGCGAAAAATCGGCGGTTGCCGCTATTTTCGGCAGCCGGAATATGGTATTGGCGATCGTGGCGTCCGCGGCGACAACGGTGTGCGTGTTTGTACCGGTGCTGCTCTACCGCGCGGAACTTGAAATATACGGCATGATGTTTCAGGAACTGATACTGACCGTAGTAGTATCGCTGATCGTGTCCCTCATCGTGTCGGTGACTTTGGTCCCGGCGCTGGCCGGCAGTATTTTCAGGATATATACCCGGACGCAGAAGCCCTTGAGCTTTAAGCCTTTTATTGTGGTCGATAAAATTTTTGCGGCCCTGATCAAAGGCCTTGAGAACGGCTACGCGGCAAGCCTGAAATTCTGCCTTCAAAATCGGCTGATCGTGCTGGTAATGGTGGTGGCCATAATGATTCCCTCAGTACAGCGGCTTGGCTCAACCGGCATGAACCTTGCCCCTTCATCCCAGGCGGATGACCAGGTGAGCATCAGTATTTCACTGCCCGTTGGTACAACATCAGGCCTTGTCCAGCAGTACCTCTTTGATTTTCAGGAAATTATTGTCAGAGAAATTCCACGGGACGCGTATAAGACTATCGTGGTCAATGCGGGGGGCAGCAATTCCGGCTCAATACAGATCAACCTGCCCAAACTGGAGGACCAGAAGATCAGCGCCCGGGAAATCCAAAGCACCCTGACCCCCTATTTAACCCAGTGGAGCGATGTGCGGGTGAGCTTTTCCTCGGGCCGGGGGATGATGGGCGGCGGTATGGGCGGCGGCGGGGTTAATATCAAAGTCATTTCCGATGACACCGAAGGCATGACCCAGATTTCCGACCAGATTGTGGCCCTGCTTAAGGCGAATGTGCCCCAGGCCCTTAATCCCGCAAGCGCCCTTGATACGGGCAGCCCCCGTTACGAAGTGCGCATTGATACCGATGCCGCGTCCGCAGCGGGTGTTAACGTCAATACGATTTCCTCGCTGCTTAGAACGGCCATCACCGGATCGACCGCCACGACCTACCATATCGGCGGCAACGATGTAAGTATCGTCGTGTCCCTGGCCGATGCGGACCTGATGTCTCCGGCTGACCTGGGCGCCATTACCATTCAGACATCCAACGGCCTCATGGCTCTGGACAATTTTATCAGCTACCAGGAAGGCATATCGCCCCAGCAGATCCAACGGGAGGAAGGGGTGCGGGTCAACCGTGTAACGGCGAGCCTTGCGCCGGGGGCCGTAGCTACCGAAGTGTCGGCACAGGTCGAACGGCTTATCAGCGAAAACATCGTGCTGCCCGACACGGTAAAACTGGAATTCCAGGGCGATGCCCAGGATATTCAGCGTTTCGGCGGCGCATTCATTGTTGTCATTCTCCTTGCCGTCTTTTTAGTATTCTGCGTCATGGCGGCGCAGTTTGAGTCCCTGGTGGACCCCTTTATTATCTTTGCGTCAATTCCGCTTCTGGCCATAGGCGTCATGGTGGTGTACCAGATCACCGGGCAGACCATGAGCCTTTATTCGCTGGTGGGCATTGTTGCCCTGGTCGGCATTGTGGTCAACAACGGCATCGTGCTGGTGGACTTTACCAACCAGCTCGTGGAACGGAAAACCCCGGTTTTTGAGGCCTGTGTTGAAGCGGGCCGGAACCGCTTACAGCCGATTTTGATGACCACCCTGACCACGGTGCTTGGTATGGCGCCCATTGCATTCTTCCCCGGAGAAGGGGCGGAGTCCATGCAGCCGATATGCTTAACCATCGTGGGCGGCCTCTGTTCAGGCGCCTTTATGACCCTCTTTGTGTCGCCGATCCTGTATTCCCTGTTTAACAAGCGCCGTGAAAAACGCTTCAATGATCCCGAATCGCTTATGAACCAGCTGGAAGAAGTGGACGAGATCACCGCAAAGAATATAAAGGTGGAACTGACCCGGAAAGAACCACCGAGCCCTGCTTCCCCCCCGGAGGAAGTTTTTGGCGGGGTTTCCCTCCCGGAGGACGCTTAAACAGCCCTAAAGAAATTTTACAAATTTGCTTGACAGCAGGAAAAGTTTAGGCCATATTTTATGTTACCGGTAACATAAAATATGGCCAGTCGAAGCAGCGGTAAAGTTAATATCTCCGAAGTTGCGCGGATCGCAGGGGTCTCCAAAATGACCGTTTCCCGGGTGCTTAACCGGGCGGACCTGGTCTCCGCCGAAACCCGGGATAAAATTCAACAGGTTATTGATGTACTGCATTATCAGCCCAGCCCCATGGCCCAGGGTCTGGCTACCCATACCACCCAAATCATCGGTTTGATGATGTATTCAGATGTTGAATACTACTATCTTCATCAGATACTGCTTGGGGTTGAACGGGCGGCCAGGATGAACGGCTATGATCTCCTGATCTTTGCCAACCCGGAGGAGCATAATCTCCGGGGGAATCCGCGTCTCGGCCTCGTGGACGGGGTATTGTGTTTTGGGCACCCGATTCCCAACGAAGCGCTGGAAAAACTGGAGCTGGAGGGCATCCCCTATGCGGTAATAGGCAGAAGAAACTGGCGCCAGGTGGCCCCCTGGCATTATGCCCCGGATTATATCAGGGGTTTTGGGGATGTAACCCGGTATTTGCTGAATTTGGGGCATCAAAATATTGCCATGATGGGGGGATCTCCCCATTTTGAAGTGGATTTGGAGAAATATTCGGGTTTCCAGCAGGCCCTTTTTGAGGCGGGCATCCCCTATAACCCCGCAATGACCGTGTATGACGATGAAAGCTTCAAGATAAAGGGGATAATCGAGAAATTCCGCCCGACGACGGTTATTGCGGAGCGTAATTCATTGCTGGCCCTGCTGCTTGCGGCAAGGGAATTGGGGCTCCGTATCCCCCAGGATATTTCGGTTATCGGCACCGGCCGGGAACTGGATGTACAGACCCTGCATAAGCTGACGGGGGTCCACGAACTGACCATCGTGGAGGTTCCCTGGCAGGAATTGGGTGCCGGGGGCATTCAGATGCTGACGGAGCTTATACGGGGGGAAGAGCCTGAACAGGAGCAAACCATCCCTTTGCGGTTCACCATCGGCGAATCCTGTGCGCCGCCGCTTTACCCTCAAATTGTTACCGGTAACAATTTTGCGCTGAAAAAGGAGGTAGCAGATGAAAGATCAAAGTAAAAGTAAAAGGGGGGGGGCATCTACCTTTCAACAGATACGGAAAAATTATGATATCTATCTTCTTTTGATCCCCGGGCTTATCTTTATCATTCTTATCCGCTATATGCCCATGTACGGCCTTATAACGGCGTTTCAGGATTACAATATTTACCGGGGCATCACGGAAAGCCCATTTGTAGGGTTCAAGCATTTCCAGGCCCTTTTCGGTTCCCCGAAATTTTATGAAGTTTTGGCGAATACCCTCATCATAAGTTTTGGGAAGATAGCGGTCAGCTTTCCCCTTTCAATCCTCATCGCCCTTATGATCAACGAGATACGGCTGGTGATCTGCAAACGGCTTTTTCAGACCCTGCTTTACCTGCCCCACTTCCTCTCCTGGGTCATTGTATCCGGGCTGGTCATTGCGGCCTGTTCCCCCTCTTCGGGGATGATCAACGAAATGATCAAGGGCCTTGGGGGGCACACTATCGCTTTCCTGATGGACAATAACTGGTTCCGCTGGGTGATCATCCTGTCGGAAACCTGGAAGGAATCGGGGTACGGCGCCATTGTATTTATCGCCGCCCTTTCGGGGATCAACCAGGAATTGTATGAGGCCGCCAGTGTTGACGGCGCCGGGAAACTGAAACAGATCATCCATATTACCCTTCCGGGGATTATGTCGGTTATCATCCTTATGTTTGTGCTGAAACTGGGGGGCATCCTCAACGCCAATACCGAACAGGTGCTGCTCCTCTACAATCCCACCGTATACCAGAAGGGGGATGTATTGGGTACCTACATTTACCGGACCGGGGTCGCGCTGAGCAATTACAGTTATGCCACCGCCCTGGGCTTCTTTGAATCCCTTGTGGGGATGGGGCTCGTCCTTATCGGCAATACCCTAAGCCGGCGTACCTACGGCAGGAGTGTCTGGTGATGGCAAGAAAATCAGGAATACGGCGGAGCGCCGAAGATTTGGTAATTGAGGTTTTTTCGGTTATCGTAGTTTTTCTGCTCTCGGTGGCGATGCTCCTCCCCATCCTCCACGTAGCGGCCAAGGCATTCAGCGCCGAATGGGCCATTGTGACAGGCAGGGTAGGGCTGTGGCCGGTTGGGTTTCAGTTTGACGCCATGAAGGCTATCGTGGTTTCCCGCTTGTTTCTTACCGCCTTTTACAATTCTGTTTTTACCGCGGTGGCGGGAACTATCTGCACATTGACCATTACGGCAATTACCGCCTTCCCCCTCTCCACCCGGGGAATTCCGGGGATCAAGGGGGTTACCCTCATCTTTGTGTTTACCATGTATTTCTCCGGGGGAATCATCCCGACCTATCTGCTCTACCATTCCTACGGTCTTCTCAATACACGGGCGATCCTGATTATTCCGGGGCTTATCAATATCTGGCATCTTCTTATCATCAAGAATTATTACGAGGGGCTGCCGGACAGTATTATTGAATCCGCCCGGCTGGACGGGGCAAATTATTTTACGGTTTTTTTCAAACTTATCGCCCCCTTAAGCCTGCCGGTTTATGCGGCCATCGTGGTTTTCACTTCGGTGATCCTCTGGAACAATTACTTTGATCCCATGATGTATATCAATTCCGGCCGGCTGCAAACCCTGCCCCTGTATCTGCGGGACATGATCATGAAGGCTTCCAATGTGGAACTTAAAGCCATGCTGCTGGAGGGGGATGTTTCGGAAGAGTCCATGATCGCCGCTTCTATCGTGGCATCCACCGTGCCCATACTGCTGGTTTATCCCTTTATGCAGCGGCACTTTGTCAAGGGCGTTACCATGGGATCGGTTAAGAGTTAAATGGCAATTAACCCCTGGGGTTAATATATATTTCAGGAGGAAGAATATGAAGAAGATGTTCTGTTTGGTTCTTGCGGCTTTGGCGCTTGCCGGCTCTCTCTATGCAGGCGGCGGTTCCCAGCGCGGCGCTTCCGGGGAAGGGGTAAAGAATTTGAGGGCCCTGGTTCCCGGTAATGCCAGCGATATGAATGACCCCGCTGTTAACCCGGTGTATTCATTTATTAATGAGGCAACGGGCTATAATGTCACCTATGATCCCCTGCCCCAGGATTCGCCCCTCAACAAGCTGAACGCCATTGTTGCGGCGGGCGCACAGGAGTACGATTATATCCAGCTTGGAGGCGGCTGGAAGGACCGGTATGCGGAATACGCCATTCAGGGTGCGCTCTTTGACATCGGTGCGGTTTTCAATAATTATGAAAACCTCAAGGCTATTCCCAAGACCCTTATTGATGTCGTCAGGGTAAACAATTCCTTCTATACACTCCCCAGCCTTTCCCCCTCGGGCCGTTCGGAAAGCGCCAACGCGGATTCGTTCCTGCTCTGGCGTACCGATATCCTTGCCGCCATGGGGCGGAAGATCCCCACCACCCTGGATGAATTTACCAACCTGCTTCAGGCCTACAAGGATCAGGACCCCATGAAGAACGGCTCTTCCAACGTAGCCCTGACAGGTGCCATTGGGGATCTGAACAGTCTGCGCACCAGTTCCATTGGCGGCGCCTTCGGCATTGAACTCAACTGGATCGATCAGGGCGGTTCCCTGGTACCTTTCCAGACACAGGCTGGTTTCTTTGAATTTCTTCAATATCTGAACCAGCTTTATACACGGGGTCTCCTCGACCCCGAGCTGCCGACAAACAACGGCGCTGCGGTGCGGGAAAAATTTACCACCAATAAAACCCTGGTCAAGGTCGGCTGGTGGTGGGACATTCCCGGTCTGGTGGCTACCTTCAAACAGGTATATCCTGCGGCCGCAATGGAATTCAGCCGGCCCCTGGAGCGGAACGGCAAGGTCGGCGCCCAGGCAAATTCCAGTAATCAGATTGACATGTTTGCCGTTATTCCCCGGAACGCGAAAAACTGGCAATCCACCATGGATTTCTTCAACAAGAAAATGGACCCCAAGGTATTCAAGGAAATGGTTATCGGGCAGGAAGGGATCGATCATACGGTCAATGCCCAGGGCGGCTTTGATCCGATTCTTCCTACATTTTTTGATCACCGGGGCAATGCCAACTGGTATCTTACGGGGACTCCCATTGAGTATAACCAGTACTGGCTCTGCCGGGCAAAGAAGGACCCGGATCAGTACAAGGCCTATTCCCAGGTTAATTATGACTACGGAAAATTCATTCATGTAAACCCCGCCTCTGATGTACCCTGTACCACCTTTGTCAATATTGCCACCGCCAATGGTCTTTCGTCTAACCTGACCGATGAATTCATGGTTAACTCCGTGGTAAAGGGAATTACCCGCGCCCAGTTCGACGCCTTTGTGGCGGACTGGAAAGCCCAGTGCGGGAATGCCCTTACCGATGCTTACAATGCCTGGTACAGGAACCGCTGATATGACTGTCAGTTATAACGCGGAAATCCCGCTGGACGATTCTTACGATGTGGTAATTGCCGGAGGCGGCCCTGCGGGCTGCGCCGCCGCTTTGGCGGCGGCGCGCCACGGCGCCAAGACCCTTCTCCTGGAATCCTCCTCTGCCCTGGGGGGCATGGGGACTTCGGGGCTGGTGCCCGCCTGGTGCCCTTATTCGGACAAGGAAAAGATCATCTACCGGGGCATAGGCCTGGAGATTTTTGAGAAGGTGAGGGCCGGGATGCCCCATCTGAAAGAAACGGATGTGGACTGGGTTCCCATTGACGCGGAACTCCTTAAACGGACCCTGGACGAGCTTCTTACGGCGGCCGGGGTGGATGTGATCTTTAACGCCCTGGTAACCGGCGTCGGGGCGGATACCGGCCCATCCGGGAAGAAGCGGATCCGTTATGTGGTGGCCGCCCACAAGGGGGGGCTCCGGGCCTGGGGGGGAAATGTCTTTATTGACTGCACCGGTGATGCGGACCTGGTGGGCCTTGCGGGGATAGAGCGGCTCTTCGGGGATGAAAAAACCGGGAAGGTTCAGTCCGCAACCCATTGTTTTGTTCTGACCAATGTGGACGAGCATTACTACCGCGCCATGCCGACCCAGCATTCCAGCAATCCCAAAGCGGCGGTGTATAACCTGGTCAAATCCGATAAATATCCCCTGATAAAGGACGGCCATTTTTGCCACGGCCTCGTGGGGCCCTCTGCCATAGGGTTTAACGCCGGCCACCTCTGGGACGTAAACCCCGCGGACCCCCGGAACATTTCCCGTGCCCTCATGCAGGGCCGGGAGATAGCCCATGAATTCCAGACCGGCCTTAAAGAGGAACTGCCGGAAGTTTTCGGCTCCGCCTGGCTTGCCCAGACCGCGCCCTCCATGGGACTGCGAGAAACCTGGCGCATCATCGGCGATTATACCCTGACGGTGAAGGACTATATTGAACGCCGGAGTTTCCCCGATGAAATAGGCCGGAACTGTTACTTTATTGATGTCCACCGGACAGAGCAGAAAAAGGGCACCCTTGAACCGGGGGAAGCGGAAGCGCCTGAGGAGCAATACCAGCCCGGCGAATCCCACGGCCTGCCCCGGAGAATACTCCAGGTGAAGGATGGGGAGAATATCCTCGCCGCAGGGCGGAATGTTTCCACGGATCACCGGGTGCTGGCAAGCGTCCGGGTAATGCCGGTCTGCTTCGTAATGGGCGAGGCCGCCGGAGTCATGGCGGCCCTCACCGGAAAGGGCCGGGATATCCGGGACGTGGATACCGGCAAGCTCCGGGACACCCTGAAAAAGGACGGCGCCTGGTTTGGTTAAGCTGCTCCTCCCCCTTCGCGGTTAAATTTCTTCTGGTTTTTGTGTTATATTAAAAACAGGAGGTACTCTATGGCAACCCAACAGCCGCAAATGGGACTCACCTTTGAACATGTGTGGGCGGCGCTTATGGAAGATCGTGAACAGCTCCGGAAAATCGAGGAAACACTCGAGGAAGCAGACCGGAGAACCAAGGAAAGACTCGAGGAAACGCACCGGAGAACTGAAGAAACGGTCAACAGAATGGCGGCAAATATTGATAAAATGTCCGCAAAAGTTGACCGGGTGTCTGAAAACATCGGCGGGGTGAACCAGTCCATGGGTGAACTCATCGAAACACTCGTTGCCGCCAGATTATGGGAGAAATTTGACGCGTATCCCTATAATTTCCTTCGCGCCTACCGGCGTGTCGAGCTCTTCGATGATACTAACCGCAAGCTTACCGATGTCGATATTTTGCTTACCAATGGGGAATATGTTATGGCGGTTGAAGTAAAGCGGCATTTGGACGCAAAGGATGACGTTGACCACCATCTTAAGCGTATGGACCTGATACGGCAATTTCCCCCGAATCAATGCGGCGGCAAAAAACTGCTGGGGGCAATGGCCGGCGGCGCGGTTGATACCGATGTTTGCTCTTATGCCCATAGTGCCGGCCTGTTCGTGCTGGAATTGACCGGGGACAGTGTGTCTCTGGTAAAAGCGCCTGAGGGATTTGCTCCCCGGCAATGGTAAGCCCGCGCTCAGGGGCACACCACACGGAAACCGTTGTCGTAGGAACTCCAGGCGGGATCGTTGCCGCCAAAACGATAGGACACGCTGCAGGCAATTGGATAATTTTTAAGACTACCGCCCCGCCGGATCCGCATCGTGCCCGAAGCGGGTCCCTCCGCCAAGGTCCCTGGGGCGATTGTGTCGTGCCAGTCCCAGCACCATTCAAGCACATTTCCGCTCATGTCGAATAACCCTAATCTGTTTGGGTCTTTTTCCCCCACCGGATGAGCGCCATAGTCAGGATCACTTGAATCGGGGAAAGGATAGCCATACCATGCTACATCGCCGAGAGTATTGCTTCCCGCATAGGTATAGCCCCATGCCGCATCGCCTTGATCCCCGCCCCGGGCCGCATATTCCCACTCCGCTTCCGTGGGCAGGCGGTAGCCGCCCTGGGTCATATCCATTACCGCATAATCACAGGCGGTTGCATTTGTGGAATCTTTAATAACGCTTCCACTAGAGGTATACACCGGCGTTTTGCCGCTCATCTCGCTATAGGCGTTACACCAGACAACCGCATCCCGCCAACTGACGAGCGTTACCGGACGGGTTTGTTTGTTGGGTGCTTCCACCGCGCCGGTTCCGTATGTTGTTCCATGCCCTTCCAGGCCGGGATTTGCAAAGGTATAGCCGTGTGCCCTTGCCCAGTCGTACACTTCTTTCCACAACTGGTAGGTGGTTTCATATTTGGCCATGGTAAAGGGGGCGAGGGTTACCGTCCGGCCTGTGATAAATACGCTGCTGCCGCTTGTGGTAGTTATGGCTCCCCCTGCCAAACTTACCATATCCCCGGTATGGCGCCGGGGTGGTAACGATGTGGCTGCTTGCAATTACCTTCACTGCTCTGGCTTTCGCGGTAAGGGCAGCGGCGGCTACGGTGATTTTCTGGCCGTTTCCCGGTGTCGTCACCGCGGTCAAGCCGGTAATGGTGACCTTCGTGTTGCTTGTGCGTGTTACCGTGCCGCCGGTCAGACTGCTAAATCCGGGTGTTCCAGTGATGGTGAATTGCGACAGGGCGAGGCTCGCCTATGGCGCAAATCTGCCGCCGGTCAGCGTAATGGTCAGCGTGTCGTTACCGGCAGCGGAAGCGAAGTCCGCCGACGTAACAGGATTTACCCCGCCGCCGCTTACTTCGCCCCCCCCCGCTGTCGCTGTCGTGGCTGGGGCAGCCCGCAAAGGAAAAGATCGCAGCGATGAGGGCAAGCGCCCCGCAGAGGGCATCCGCCCTTTGGGCAGGAACCAGCGCCCACCCTGACGCTAAAAGAAGGAGGAGTACGATTGTTTTTTTCTTCGTCATTTTACTACTATGGATACATTATCGGTATAATGTATATCCATTATATTATACTATAAATCATAGAGAATTTTCTTGACAGCCCCCTTAACCCGGGTCGCATCGCGTACACGAAGGAGCAAACCAAAGAGGGTTATTTATGGAAAAAATCCCCGCCGCGATTATCGGCCTGGGCCGCATCGCAAGTCTTTTGGAAGATGATGAACGCCGTGAAAAGCCCTGCACCCACGCCGGGGCAATCGCCGCCAATTCCGACTGCTGCCTTGTCGCCGGGGCGGACACCGACGAAGATCGCCGCCGCCTTTTCGCGGAACGCCGGCGGGTCCCGGTCTATGCCGATGCAGCGGCCATGCTCGCCGAACACAGGCCCGGTATCCTGGTCATCGCCACCCACCCCGACAGCCACGCCCAATATTGCCGCCTTGCCGCCGCGCACAGTATTCCTGTGGTGATCTGCGAAAAGCCCCTGGCCGACAATTTGCAGAAGGCCCGGCAGATCGCCCGGCTTACCAATATCAAGATCGTCACCAACCACGAACGGCGCTATTCTGATGATTATATTTCCGCAAAGGCTATTCTTGATGAAGGGCGGCTGGGCCCACTTCTTGGCGTCCGGGGCATTTTGTACATGGGCCGGAACCAGCGGCTTCTGGACGTACTCTGGCATGACGGCACCCATCTGGCGGACGCGATCATGTTCCTTACCGGATCAACGCTGAAACACCGCCGCAGTTGGGGCACAAAGCTTACCGCGAAAGAGGGGACCGCCTATCTGGAAGGCCGTCTGGAACTTGCCGCCGGGGCCGCAGACCAAGGTTCCCCTCCGGGGAAGGCGGCCCAGATTCCCGTTCTTATCGAAGCGGGGGCCGGGCGGGATCATCTGGTATTCGAGATGGAATTTTCCTGCGAAAAGGGCCGCCTGCGGATAGGTAACGGGATCTTTGAGATTTGGGAAAGTACGGAAAGCCCCTATGCCAAAGGGTTTCGTTCACTTAAACGCACCGCCGATATTTTTGAGGGACCCACAGGCTACTTTGCCAACATGGTAAAAGACGCCGTTTCCTGTGTGCGGGAAACGGACCGGCAGCCCCTGTCCTGCGCCGCAGATGGACTGCGGGTGATCGAGTACCTGAACTCGGTGAAAAAGTGGTAACCGGCAATCTAGCTGAATAGTTACATTATGGATATAATGAATACATTCAAGGAGGCTTTTGCCATGTCAAGAAAAATCATCTCTGTTCGTGTGGTAGTTGCAGCGGGAATCGGCGCCGCGCTGATGTTTGTGCTGATGCGCTTTGTCGCCATTCCGTCGGGGGTTCCCAACACCAACCTTAATCTGGCCCCGGCCATTGTGGCTATCTTCGCCGCAATCTTCGGACCGGTGGCGGGGTTCCTCATCGGCTTTATCGGCCACACCCTGACGGACCTTACCCTGGGCTACGGCATCTGGTGGACCTGGGTCATCGCGGACGGGATCTTCGGCTGCCTTATCGGGCTTTTCGCGAAATTCTACAAAATTGAAGAAGGGGACTTCCGCCTCAAGAACTGCTTTATCTTTAACGGGGTGCAAATCCTCGCCAACATCCTTACCTGGGCGGCCATTGCCCCCACGCTGGATGTGCTGATCTATCAGGAACCCGCCGACAAGGTCTACCTTCAAGGGCTGGTCGCCGCCGCTCTTAACAGCGCGGTGGTGCTGATCCTAGGCAGCATTCTGGCCCTGGGGTATTCCCGCACCCGGGTTAAAGAGGGCAGCCTCAAAAGTGAATAATGGACCAACCCCGAATAGATCAGTCCATCGTTCTCCGGTTTAAGGATTTCACTTTTCAGTACAAGGCACAGGCCGAACCCAGTCTGCACAATATCAACCTGACGATTCGGCAGGGCGAAAAAATTCTTATCCTGGGGCCTTCGGGCTCCGGGAAATCAACATTGATTCATTGCATAAACGGGCTGGTCCCCCATGCGTATCCGGGGCGCAGTACCGGCTCCCTTTCGCTCATGGGGGAAGATATCCTTTCCCTTGAAATTTTTGACATATCAAAAAAAGTGGGCACCGTACTGCAGGACACGGACGGCCAGTTCGTGGGGCTTAGCGCCGCCGAGGACATTGCCTTTGCCGCGGAGAATGACGCCGTGCCCACCGCGGAGCTCCACAAGCGGGTGCGGGCCGCGGCGGAGCAGGTCCATATTGAAGATCACCTTGAAAAAAGCCCCCAGGATCTTTCCGGGGGGCAGAAACAGCGGGTGTCCATGGCGGGGGTGCTGATCGACAACGTGGATATTCTGCTTTTCGATGAACCCCTGGCAAACCTGGACCCCGCCGCCGGTCAGGACGCCATTGAAATTATCGACCGGCTCCACCGGGAAACAGGTAAGACCGTGATCATCGTGGAGCACCGCCTGGAGGACGCGCTCCACCGGAGCGTGGACCGGATCGTTCTTATTGATAAGGGCAGGATCATTGCTGACATGCCGCCCTCGGAACTTTTGGCCGGTGACTTATTGCGGCAAACGGGCATCCGGGAGCCCCTGTACCTGAGCGCCCTCCGCTATGCGGGGATATCCATTACCAGCGCCATGCACATAGAAGATGTCAATACCGTGGAATTTGAAAAGGAGCGTTTACGGGAATGGAATCGGGGGCTGCCAGAAGATCCCGTCCGCTTTGACACGCCGCCGCTCCTTGAAGTTACCGGCCTTGGCTTTTCGTATCCAAATGCGCCGGGCAAGGAACGAGCCCTGGAAAATATTTCCTTTACCCTGCGCCGGGGGGAGTCGGTGAGCCTTGTTGGAAAGAACGGGGCGGGCAAATCGACATTGGCAAAACTCATCTGCGGTTTTAACCGGAGCGACACAGGAACACTGTTTTTTGAGGGAAAGGATCTTAAAAATTATTCCATCAGGGAACGGGCCGAACATATCGGGTATGTGATGCAGAATCCCAACCAGATGTTTTCATGTCCCAAAATTTTTGACGAGGCCGCCATGGCCTTGAGGACCCGGGGCTTTGCCGAGGCGGAAGTCCGGGACCGGGTGCATCATTGCCTGAATGCCTGCGGGCTCTACCCATTCCGCAGCTGGCCCATCAGCGCCCTCAGTTTTGGGCAGAAGAAGCGGCTCTCCATTGCGGCGATTCTGGTCACAAAAGTATCGCTGCTGATCCTGGACGAACCCGCCGCAGGGCAGGATCACCGCCATTATACGGAAATCATGGAGTTCCTTGAGGAGCTAAAAAAAGAATGGGACCTTACAGCCCTGATTATTACCCACAACATGCACATGATGCTGGAATATACCACCCAGGCCCTGGTCCTCGCCGATGGCAGATTGATCGCCGCGGAGACTCCCGCAGAAATCCTCACCAATGATGAAGTTATCACGGAGGCAAATCTAAAAAGGACATCCCTGTACGATCTTGCCCTCCGCGCCGGTATCGCCGATACCCGGGGTTTTGTGCAGCATTTTATCAACTATGAGCGGGAACAGCGCACAGGAATACTGCGCGCCGGGGGCTTGCGTCCGGGAGGCCGCTTCCATGAGTAAATTCATGCTATCTTACATTGAACGGCCCTCATTTGTGCATAAACTTTCAGGGGCGGCAAAACTCGTCGTGTTTCTTCTCTGGTCCGTGCTTGCCATGGTGGGTTACGACACCCGGATCATGCTGATCATGGCAGTACTGGGGATCAGTATCTTTATGGTTTCCAGAACAAAGATACGGGAAATTTCTTTTATACTGAAACTGCTTTTTATTTTTATGATCCTGAATCTAATTACCATTTATCTTTTTGCCCCGGAACAGGGGGTTGCAATTTACGGGACCCGGCATGTCATCAGGGAAGGCATCGGCCGCTACAGTATTACTGCGGAACAGCTTTTCTACGAATTTAACGTAGCCCTTAAATATTTTATCATTTTGCCCTTGGCGGTAATTCTCATCGTTACCATACAGCCCAGTGAATTCGCCGCGTCCCTCAACCGCATCGGTATCCCCTACTCTATCGCCTATGCGGTAAGCCTTACCCTGCGCTACATCCCGGATGTGCAGCGGGATTTTGAAAATATCTCCCAGTCCCAGCAGGCCCGGGGCATTGAGCTGTCAAAAAAACTTTCCACCGGAAAGCCGGTTTCCTGGGTAAAACGGATCAAAGGTTTCGCAGCAATACTGCTGCCCCTGATCTTTTCTTCGATTGACCGGATTGATGTAATAAGCCACGCCATGGAACTGCGGGGCTTCGGCAAGAACAAAAAACGGACATGGTACGCGGCAAAGCCCTTTTCCAAAGCGGATATCCTTGTTATGGCAGGCGCAGTATTACTGTTCGCCCTGGGCTGCTGGTTTACCTTTAAGGATGGGGATCGATTTTACAATCCCTGGGGATAAGGCTTGGTTGCCCACAATAAATTATTTTTATATATCATTTCCGAGAATGCATTGCTTGAAATAATAGTACCATCTGACATTTGCAATTCTTTATAAGCAGTAGAATACCAAAGGCGGATTAGAGTTGCAATCTCAATGGCTGGAGCGGTCACAAAATATTCTGGAACAAGATGTTTTCCCTTCCTGTTAATACGGTCTAGCACACTGTCATATGAGCATGCAAGTCCTGTTGCATCATCAGCCCTTTTGCCAAATGTTTTTTCATGTAGATGAATTAGGAAATATCCTATCCCCATGTAACCACGCATGGAATATGCCTTACTAATATACGATTCAATAGCAAAAGCTTTATTACTTTGTAACATCAAATGCCTTCCGTATTTCTGACAGTATCCTTATTCTAAAGGCTCTTCATAATATCCACGCCGAAAAACGATTGCGGATTGAGGCATTTCTTCCGGCTCATCAAATCCGGATTCATGCCAAATACCCACACCCAAGCCAAATGACGTTAAGCCATCATTGTTCATCTTTATGTTTTCATCAATTTTACGAATGAAATCACGCACATATCCTATGTTCATTTTAAGCAAATTGCATCCTAACAAAATTGGATTTCCATCAGGCCGCCCGAATTCAACTGCTCGGCATTTATCTTCGTTATCATAATAGACAAACGTATCAATATCTCGAAATACATCACTTAGATGGCCAATTATTGATCCCTTTGATATAGTATTATATTTCTTTCCTAACGCATGTCGTATTTCTGATCGAGTCATTCCAAACAAAATTGGCCCAACACCTACATATGGATTTATCTCATATTTCATAATGATCTCCCCTTTGTAAACGCCTATGGTGCCAGGCACAACATCATAAACTTAAGGAAAAATCATGAAAAATAGTGCCTAATAGAAAAGGGGGCTATGAGCGAACATGAAACCCGGTTGCGAATGGAACAGTTATTATCGGAAATGCATAGTGATTGGATAAGAACGGCAGCCCGGCATAGCGGGGATTTTAGCAGTTGGACACGGCGACGGGATATGCCACTAAAAGACATACTGATGTGTACACTTGCCAAAAAGGGATTGAGCACGACCATGGAAGTACGGCATTATTTTCAAGCGGTGGAAAACGTTGAGCAAACAGTGAGCAAGCAGGATTATCTGCGGCAGCGGCAGAAATTAAACCCCGAAG
>BOBW01000030.1 GCA_026002595.1 Spirochaetia bacterium
GAACAGGCCCGGTCTTTGGCTGAGCGTTTTGAAATTCATTATACGCCAAAACATGGATCCTGGCTGAACATGGCTGAGATAGAAATTGGAGTGATGAGCCGCCAATGCTTAAACCAAAGGATTCCAATTCTCAAAATAATGAAGACTAAAATCAAAGCATGGGCGGCGATACGGAATAAGCAGAAACATAACATACGGTGGCAATTTACCACTAAGGAGGCCCGTATTAAACTTCAACACCTTTATCCGAAACTTTAGTCTTTACAGACTACTAGCACGTACAGAAGCTTCCCTGATTAATGAAATCAATGATTCATGGGGACTTTTTTCAATTTCCACTGTAGACCTGCTCCCTCACCAACTGTGGGTATGTAATAGTATATTAAAAAAGTGGCCTATACGCTATCTTATTGCCGATGATGTTGGTTTAGGGAAAACAATAGAAGCAGGTCTTATTTTATGGCCTCTTATTGCATCTGGTCGCATTAAAAGACTTTTAATTCTAACACCAGCTTCTTTAACAAAACAATGGAAAAGTCGTATGTGGAATATGTTTAAAATTAATTTAGAAAACTATTCTACAGTTGTTGATTATCAAAATGGTAATTATTGGGATACTCATAATCAGGTAGTTGCTTCTTATTATACACTACAAGCAGACAGCCATGATAGGCATGATCGTTTGTTTTCATCACCCCCTTGGGATTTAGTTATTGTGGATGAAGCTCATCACATGAATACAGATGAGAAGAATGGTAGAACTCTTGCCTACCAATTGTTAGAAAAATTAGAAAAATATGGAAAAGCATCTTCCAGACTATTATTTACTGGTACACCTCATAGAGGTAAGGAATTTGGATTCTTATCATTAATGAAGCTTGTTGAACCTGGAGTATTCGATCCCAAAAAAAATAAAGAAGAACAATACAAAGAACTTTCTAACTATCTTATACGAAATAATAAGCAAAATACAACTGATATGAAAGGCAATTTGCTATTCAAGCCTATTATTCAACATCCTGAAATATTTTCATATTCTGAAGAAGAAACTGATTTCTATAATACAATGACAGAATTTATCAGTTCAGGAAAAGCGTATGCAAGTACACTTGATGGAGAAAAAAATAATCAAGTAGTTCTTGTTCTTATTGCTTTGCAAAAAATAGCATCTAGTTCTATTGCTGCTATAAAATCTGCTCTCGAAACAAGAAAAGCCAGATTTGAAAAAAAGGAAGCTGAATTAAGAAATAGTTTGGATCAAAATGCTGATGAAGTGGATGATGAGGATAAATCATATAATGCTTTTAATAATTTTATTTCTGGAAATAGTCCCTTAAAGTTAATGGAAAATGAGATTGAGTATATCAATAAACTGTTATCTCTTGCAGATAAAGTTAAGGAAGAAAGTAGGATAATAAAAATAATTAAAATAATAGAAGAAAAATTCCCCAATGAGCAAGTTTTATTTTTTACCGAATATAAACGTACACAAGCAGCTATGATAAATAAGATTATCGAAGTATTCGGTGATAGAAGTGTAGGTTTTATAAATGGTGATAATAAATTATTCTTGAAACTTGATGAATCAGGAAGAAGAATTGAATTACAAAAAAGTCGAGAAGATTCTGCAAATGAATTTAATGCTGGTAAAATTAGGTTTTTGGTATCTACTGAAGCTGCGGGTGAAGGTATAGATTTGCAAGAGAAATGCCATGTGCTTATTCATATTGATTTACCATGGAACCCCATGCGTTTACATCAACGAGTAGGACGTCTTAATCGTTATGGACAAACAAAACCTGTTAATGTTGTTTCTTTAAGGAATCCTGATACTATTGAATCAATGATTTGGGATAAACTTGAAGATAAATTAAAATCAATTCGTACAGCTTTTACAGCAGTTCAGGAAGAACCAGAAGATCTTTTTCAGTTAGTTCTTGGTATGGAAGACCCCAATTTTTATGATAAATTATTTTTTACTGGCTCTGCTATAAAAGATAGGGAAAAATTATCCAATTGGTTTAATGCTGAAACTCAAACATTTGGTGGTGAAGGGGCAATCAATACCATACAAAAAATGATTGGAAATGCTGCAAAATTCAATCTCGCAGGGCTTGATGGTGTCCCACGATTAGATTTACCTGATCTTGAACAGTTCTTTGTTAGAACTGTAAAATTAGCTAATAGACGTATCACAAAAGAACAAGATGGCAGTTATTCATTCATTACTCCAGATGATTGGAAGGATGGTTATGGAATATTGGATAAATTTGATAAATTAATTTTCAAAAGAAAATTGGAATCAATTGAAAAGACTATGAATATTTGTGGTGTTGGTCATATAATGTTTACTAAGGCACTTGAGTCTGCTAGTAAATTTGAAGATAATATATGTCTGATAAATTCTGATGATTCATATTTTGTATATAGGATTTATGAGAAAATAACAAATAATGCTACCATAGTTAAAAATCATTATCTTGTAGCAAAATGTAATAAAGAAGAAAATATATCATGGATTTCTAGTATAAACATTTTTCCGCTTTTAAAAGATTTTCGTGAAATGACCTCTAAAGAAGAACCAAAAGAAAATTTATCAGAAACTATCAAATTCATTGAAAGTCAAATTCCTCAGCAAATTAAGTCCTATGAATCAGAATTTGAATTACCGGGATTTGAGTTATTTTCAATATTTTTAGGGGGAAAATAACAAATATTTAAGAAACCAAATTATTCTGTATTTAGGTGATGGATTAGTCCAGTGATTATCTATACTTCATTGAAAACTGTCCAAGCAACTCCACAAAATTAGCTGGTAAAAGAGCCGGGACACTCTTTACAATATGTTCAGGAACATTCTTATAAAAAGCCTCGGCTATTCCACCAGTTATACAGGCTATTGTATCACTATCCCCTCCAAGGGATATTGCTAACCTTATAGCACTCTCGTAATCGGTGCTTTCCAAAAAGGCAATAATAGCTTCGGGAACTGAACCTTGGCAGCTAACGTCAAATCTGTATTCTGGCCTGATTTGGTCAATTGTTCGATCCAAATCATAGCCAAATGTTTCAGCTATATACTTCTTAATTTCATCTTTGGTCTTATTATTCCTTGCCATAAAAATTGCTGAGGCTACAGTCTGAGCCCCTTTAATTCCTTCTGGATGGTTATGGGTCACTTCGGCACTGGCCTTGGCCTGCTGTAAAACCTCATCAAGTGTATTAAAAGCCCACCCAACAGGACTGACTCTCATTGCAGAACCATTCCCCCAACTGTTAAAGGGTTTTAGGCCATCCGAATGTAGCCAGCCCTTGAATCTGCCTCCATATCCAGCATGGGGATAATCATTACCATATTTATGATAAGTCTCTGCATATCCCTTGTTGTTTAACAGGCAGTCCATTGTTGCAAAGGTCAAAACACTATCATCAGTGAATCTTGAATGATTTGAAAATAAAGTAAAATCAGTGGTCTTTACATTATGCCATTCATAGACAGAACCTATAATGTCTCCAGATATAGCCCCAATAATGTAATGTTTATTATCCATATATTATTTCCTCTCAAATAAATTATCATTCATTCTTTCAGCCAAGTCTATGATGTCATCATATCTTGCAATGGTTTTTCTATACAAGAAAGGTATATTTTCCATCCCATAGAGTAATCCGGCCAGCCCTCCGGTTACAGCAGCTGTGGTATCGGTATCATGTCCCAGATTAATGGCCTTTAACACAGCATCATTATAGTTATCAGTCGTCAATAAGGACCAGATGGCTGCTTCAATGGTTTCAATGACATAACCACCACTTTTAATGGTATCAGAGGGAGCAATGGATATGTCTTGTTTTAATAATTTGTCAAAGTGACTGATTTCTGAAGGTTCAATTGATACTGAATGTAGAAAATCATGTATGCTTTGTTGTAAGCTCTCGTAAATCTCAACCTTGTTTATTCCATTAATAATCTGCATTGCAAATTCAAGGTAATAAAAACAGGCTATGATTGACCTTATATGCCCGTGGGTTATGGAGGATACCTTCTTGGTAATTTCAAAACGTTCATTTATAGGTTTATCTAGCAGGTAGAACACTAGAGGAGCTATCCTCATCAGAGAGCCATTCCCATTATCTCTTGGCTTAAATCCTCCGGCTGTTCAGGCTCAACTCCTGCTTCAAGTTTGGTTATTGCCCTTGATGTGGTGATCCCTATATCAAATACACACCCGGTAGCAGTCCAGTAATCCTCATTTCTCCATTTAATGAAGTTAGATGCAATGTTATTGAGATCGAAGTCCATTGTTAGAGCCTCGGCCAAACAGAAGGTCAAAGAAGCATCATCAGAAAAGGTTCCCGGAGGCAGGTTATAGGTGCCATATCCAATCATACCAGTAACAGGGTGCTTCTTTATCTCTATATGGTCGGTAAACTCTACAGGAACCCCCAGAGCATCCCCAATAGCAACTCCCAACAAGACTGATTTGATTTGTTCTATCATAAGAGTCCTTCTGCCCCTTTTATGGTGATCTTATTATATCAATAAATCTTATGGGTACAAGCGGCCTCAAAATAGGTATGCATCTACATAAGGCAGAAATATGTATAAAAAAGTAGACGTTTTACAAAATTCAGGCTTTGTGGTATATTATTTATTGATGGAAAAGTCAAAAATTTATCTTGAAACGACAATGTTCAGCTTCTATTATGCCCCTGACGTACCGGGCTATACGGAGCTAAAGGCCCAGGTATGGCAGATTTTTGACCAGATTCGAGCCGGGAAATATGAGGCTTATACGTCTATCTATGCGGTTCAAGAGATTGAAGCGGAAACTAACCTTGAAAAACGGGATAAGATGAAACGGCTGGTCATTGATTATGGGGTCGTCGTTCTGCCTGAAAATGAGGATTCCAAGCTTTTAGATGCCGTGTAAGCGGCTACTTTGCTGGTTTGTATATTGCTGAAAAGGCTGTTCCGTCTGCCTATACAACGGACGCTGCCCATATTGCGATAACTGCTGCCAATGGGTTAGACTTTATTGTGAGTTTGAATTTTGAGCATATTGCCCGGCCCTGGACGGTGGAAAAAGTCAGGAAGGTCAATATTCGTGAAGGTTTTGACGGTATCGGGATATACCGTCCTGTGGAGGTATTAGATTTATGAAGACAGTACAGGATTATATGAAAGACCCCCGGATTACCGATGACCCGGATTTGAAGGATTCTCTTGAATTATCAAAAGAAATTCATGCTATCCGTTTGAAGGTTCAAGATGAAAATAAAGGGCTATCCGTTGATGAAATTAACCGTAGGGCTGAAACTACTTTGGCCTCCTGGGGGATTTCACTTTGCTGGGATAGGATCGGGCAGGGAAAAATTAGGACGGCGGTAAGAGTGTAGAGAACAGACAAAATATTGTTGTTTTCTGCTCGTATTTCGGTTGGCATTATTGCATTTCCTATAGGAAGTGGTGGAATTGGACCGCCACCAAGCTACCAGCCTTCCTTGATACTTGTTGTTATGTAAGTGATTTTATTCCAGACGGCCGGAAATTCCTAACGCAAAAATGATATAATGCGATAGGAGGCTTCCGTCTGGTTTCTTCTATAACCTGTTTCGTTGTTTCGCCCTTAGAGATTCCAATTTCAACTTTTGACCTGGCTTGGGAGAAAATCGGCAGGTCTTCCAAGACCTTGATAATTTTCTTTTGCTTTTTGGGTTCCATATTGGCAAGGATTTTTATGTCCTTTTGGGTTGCTCGTATGGCTCCAGATAAAAGCTTGTCCTTTATGTCCGGGTTAATCTCTCCAATGGCATCTACTTCCTTAACAAAATCAGCGGCCCGCTGGACTGACTTTTCGCTGATGGAATATTGTTTGGCTAGATGGGCTAAAGTATTGGCAGACTGGACATTTTGACCGGACTGCTTTGTATATTGATTAGCCCCCGTCCCGCCTTGCTTCCCTTTGGTTAATTCATACAGTTTTCCAATATTGTATTGTTGTTCCAACTTGGTGAAATTCCGTCTGCCCTTCTGGTTGCTCCGTATCCAAATTTCGGCTTCGGTCTTGTCCTCAAAGTCCTTCTGGACGGTCTTGAACTTCAAATTGTGCTTTTTGGCTATGCTGTACCGGTTATGTCCATCAATAAGGACATCACCCCAGAGAACCAGAGGGTCACGGATTCCGTCCTGTAGGATGTTTGCTTCAAGTTGGTCAAATTCCTCATCGGTGAGAGGCCGGAAGAGATTCTTGAACTGGTTGTTGATGGTGATTTCCATACAAGAGATTATAGTAGATTCCGTTAAGGGAATTAAATAGTATAAACCATGACACCGGGTTAAGTTACCATAACTGTTCATACTGACATAAAAAGCCTTGACAGAGCTTGATAAAAAACCCGTTTTCGACTATAATACAAAAAATGGAGGAATGGGATGCCCAGAAGAAGTTTTTTACTTCTTCTGGGCAAAGGGCTAATTCTTTGTAATACAAGGAATTAGCTTTTTTTGTCTATAAAGGCAGCAAAAAGGCCCAAATATGGTACAGACAAAGGGAAATACTTCTAAACAAACTTACATCACCATGAAAAATGCAATGTGGAGGAACCATATCTTCTAGTTTTCCTACAGGAGGATTAGAAGATGTCAAGGTCTCACAAAAAACACTGCGGTTCACCGTATGTCTGTTGCAGTTCCGACAAACGGTGGCGGCGGGCATGGCATTCAGCCATGCGGGCAAAAGAGCGGGATATGTTCATTCTGCAAATGAAACATCCTGAAAACGATTATAGCTACCCTATTCCAAAGGAAGTCGGCGACCTTTGGGATGCCCCCTCTGACGGCGGCTCTCAATGGATGTATTCAGGGTTCGAAGATTATTACTTTGACGCAACTCACCCCCGTTGGCCTTGGGGAACCGATGATATTCCAACCCGTGAAGAAGCCTGGAAAGAATGGATTACCATGATGATTGGAAAATAGGAAGCATTGATTTTGGAATACTTGTTGCTCAGCTCAAATTCATGGGGAAAATCGGCAAACACTTCCTCCATCTGCTCTAGGTTACCAGGCTTTTTTCCTGCATGTCGGTAAAAAACTTCATGCCCCTGGTGGTCGCATTGGGCACGTAAGCGGCCCGTATGACACGGCGTATTCACATTGATAATCGTTCCCATAACAACACCCCTTTTCTACTTTAATTCTTGACTTTTCAGACACTGCGGTCTATACTAATCAGTATGAATCTGAAAACAGTACTTACAACAGAAACTATAAGCCTTCATTTGAAAGGCGCCAACAAGGAAGAGATCATCAACGAGCTGCTGGACATACTTGTCGCGGCAAAAAAAATACCGGATCGCGATGCGGCGCTCGGTGCGGTGATGGATCGGGAACAGAAGATGTCTACCGGCATGAAGCACGGTATTGCCATCCCCCACGGCAAAAGTGCCACCATCCATGACCTCGTGGCCTGTATCGGGGTTTCTGAAAAACCGATAGATTTTGATGCCCTGGATCATGAGCCCTGCCGGATTTTCATCATGACCCTGTCTCCGGTGGAAAAAACAGGCCCCCACCTTCAATTTCTTGCGGAAATAAGCCTGCTCTTCAAGAGCTCCGAAAAACGGCAGGAAATTCTCAACGCCCAGTCATCGGACGCCATTCTGAAAATTTTGTCCGAGTAAACCCAAAATCCCTTTTATAATATTTTGTATGACAGGGAGTTCGGCATGCACATTCAGAAGCGGAATATTGTCGATGAACAGGATCGGACCCTTATACTCCGGGGGGTGAACCTGGGGGGAAGCAGCAAAAATCCCTTTGGCCCGCCCGGCGCCGCCCTGAAGGCTGAATCCCTGAAGAATCCGGTAGAGGTATCATTTGTAAACCGCCCTTTTCCCCTTGAGGAAGCGGAGGCCCATTTTGACCGGCTGCTCCTCTGGGGCTTTACCTTTATCCGGCTGGTGATCACCTGGGAGGCCCTGGAACACGCAGGCCCCGGCATCTATGACGAGGCCTACCTGGCCTACCTTCGAAAACTGCTGCTTATTGCCGAAAAAAAGGGAATCACCGTCTATATGGACCCCCACCAGGACGCCTGGAGCCGCTGGACCGGCGGTGACGGGGCCCCTGCCTGGACTCTGGAAATGCTGGGGATGGACCTGGATAAGTTGGACGCTACCGGGGCGGCCCTTACCCAGCAGCGCTGGGGTGAACTGCATCGGGAGAAGAAGTATCCCTCCATGATTTGGCCCAGCAACTACGACCGTTACGCGGCGGCCACCATGTTTACCCTCTTTTTTGCGGGCAATACCTTTGCCCCGGATCTGCTTATTGAGGGGACACGGGCTCAGGAATGGCTTCAGGAGCATTATATCGCCGCCTTCCGGCACTGCTACAGGCGGCTTAAAAGCTGCGGCGCCATCCTGGGCTGGGGAACCATGAACGAGCCCCATCAGGGCTTTACCGGCCATCAGGACCTGGGAAAAGCCGAAAATCCCATGATCCCCATGGGGCCCATGCCGAGTCCCTTCCAGACCATGGCTGCCGCCTCGGGGCGGCCGGTAAAAATTCCCGTATACGCCCTGGGCGGCAAATGGATCATCGGGCATGAAACCCTCAACCCCAGGGGACTGTCCCTTTTTAAGGAAGGATTCAGCTGTCCCTGGAAACAGGTGGGAATCTGGACCGATGAGGGCAAGGAGCCCCAACTGCTGCGGAAGGACCATTTTGCCCGATACCAGGGCAAGCCCGTCCGCTTTACCGATGATTTCCTCAAGCCCTTTATGCTCCGCTTTATCGAACGGATGCAGGAACCAAACCCGGCTGCCGTCTTTTTCCTCGAAGGAGTCCCCATGCGGGAACACCCCAATTGGAAAGCAGGGGACCCGCCCATGGTGGTTAATGCCTTTCACCGGTATGACGGTGCCACCCTCTTTACCAAATCTTTCCGTCCTTGGCTTGGCCTGCGGGTGGATACCATGCGTCCCCTCCTGGGCCGAAAACAGCTGTCCGGCTATTTCCGGGATGCCCTGGCGGAGGAAACGGTCTGGACCAGGGAGCACATGGATGACATCCCCTGCCTTTTGGGGGAATTCGGCCTTCCCTTCGACATGAACCACAAAAAGGCCTTTAAAAACGGAGATTACAGCCTCCATGAAGAGGCCCTGTCCATATATTACGATGCGGTGGACGCCAATCTCCTACACTCAACCATCTGGAACTACACGGCGGACAACACCAACGAGGCGGGAGATAGCTGGAACGGGGAGGATCTGTCAATTTTCAGCGGAAAGGACGGCCGGGCCAGGGCCGGATGGCTGCGCCCCTATGCCATGGCCACCGCGGGGACTCCCCTTTCCATGCAATGGGACCGGAAAACAGGAATTTTCACCTATTGCTACCGGGCGGACCCGGAGATCAAGGCCCCCACCGAAGTGTTCCTCCCCGCGGAATGGTTCGGCGCGGAACCGGCGGTGGAAGTCCGGGCCATACAAAGCAAAACCGTAAAGCCGGCTGAGGAAGCGGCCAAAAAACCAATCATAAAACTGGGCAGGAAAAAAACCGGGGCCCTTGAAATAAAAACCCAATACCAGCGCAACATCCAGCGGCTTTTCATCACCGCAACGGATTACGAGGGGGAAGTAAAAGTCATCGTGAAAAACGGGTAAGTGTGCGGCCCTTGACCATGTTTCCGTGAAAAGGGTACACTTTGACAGAACCTAATAGAAGAACCCGCTCTATACTTCATACAGTTGAATAGCCTGATGTTGCTTCTTGTTTAAGGAATATATGATCACAGATGAATCCCATCCTTTCTCATCCTTCGGTTTATCCGATGCCGTGCTGGAGGCCTTAACCCGCAAGGGCTTCACCAGTCCCAGTTCCATTCAAACCATTGCCCTGCCCCGGCTTCTGGCGGACTCAGGCCACGTTATTGTGAAGGCCCGTACCGGGACCGGCAAGACCGCCGCCTTTGGCATCCCCCTGGTGGAACGGATCACCAGTCGGGGACACGCCCCACGGGCCCTGATTTTGACCCCCACCCGTGAACTGGCATTGCAGGTTTCCCGTGAAATCGCCTCCCTTGCACCGGAATCCGGCAGTGGCGCTGCCCAAAGCCCCCGGATCACCGCGGTCTACGGCGGGGCCTCCATCAGAACCCAGATCCTCGACTTAAAACGGGGAACCGAGGTGGTGGTGGGCACTCCGGGCCGGATCATGGACCTGATGGAGCGAAAGGTGCTGGACCTTTCCGCCGTGGACTGGTTCATCCTGGACGAGGCGGACGAGATGCTGGACATGGGCTTCTTCGAGGATGTGGAAAAGATCATGGCCGCGGTCAAACCGGACCGCCGCATTGCCCTTTTTTCCGCCACCATGCCCGACGCCATCCTCAAGGTGATCCGCCAGCATATCGGGGAGGTGGAAATCCTGGAAGATACTGCCCCGGATGACGAAAAGCCCGCGGTGGACCAGTTTTATACGATTTTGAAACGGGAAGACCGCCTGGAAGTGCTGCGCCGGATCATTGACAGCTCGGAAGATTTTTACGGCCTTATCTTCTGCGCCACCAAGAGGGAAACCGATGATCTTGCCCGCCGCCTGGTGGAGGCGGGTTTTTCCGCCGAGGCCATTCACGGGGACCTTTCCCAGGAGGCACGGGAGCGGACCCTGCGGCGCTTCCGCTCAAAGATGACAACGATTCTGGTAGCCACCGATGTGGCTGCCCGGGGTCTGGACATCGAACGGCTCACCCATGTGATCAACTGGGACCTTCCCAACGACCGGGAAACCTATGTCCACCGCATCGGCCGGACAGGCCGGGCGGGCCGGCGCGGACGGGCGATCAGCTTTGCCCTCCCGGCGGACCGGGGCCGGATCAGCCACCTTTCCCGGAGCATGGAACGGACATTGGGCAGCAAGATCCTCTGGATGAAGGCCCCCGCCGTCAAATCGGTGATGAAGGCCATCCGCAGCCGGATCGTGGCATCGGTTGTGGCCAGCCTGCCGGATGAGGAAATTCCTGACCTTGCGGACCCGGCCCTTGCAGAGGGAGAAACCCCGATCACGGCGGCGGGCGGAGATGCGGCCCTTGCAGAGGCAATAGCGGGGGATGCGCAGACAGACAGCGGTTTGACTGCGGAAGCGTCCGCCATACCGGTTGCAACTGAAACAGCGGCTGCGCCGGAGGCAGCGGTAAAGACGCCGCCTGCGAAACCCGCAGCCGACACGGACGCCGCAATAGATGACGCCGTATCCCCCTTCCTTGCCAAGGTATGCCGGCAGTTAATTGAACGGCTGGGGGCGGAGCGGGCGGTGGAGGCTTTGGTCTCATTAAGTTACGGGGAACTGCTGGACCCTTCCCGGTACGGGACGGTGACGGAATTCTCCGAAGAGTCCTTTCGGGACATTGGTAAATTTCATGACACAGGCCGGGGGCATCCCGGGGGCCGTTTTGCTCCGGGCCGGGGTGAACGCAACAACTTCAGGCCAGGCCCGCGGGGCAGTGCACAGGGGAGCGGCGCTTACGGCGGCGGCCCCCGCGGCAACGGACCCCATAGCAGCGGCCTCCATGGCGGGGCTAACAGCGGTCCGAGCCGGCGCGAGGGGAATGGGTCGCGGGGCAGTTTTTCAGGCGGGAACAGTGAAGGCGGCTCACGGGTCTATGTGGGGCTGGGCCGGAATCACGGCGCATCCGCGCGGGACGTGGCGGAACTGCTCATAAAGGCCGGGGCTGTGCCGGGCCGTTTGGTAAACGCCATCGAGATGAAGGATTTTTGCGCATTCGCCACCCTGCCGGAAGAGGCGGCCCGGCGGGCATGCTCCTTCTCCCGCAGCGCGCCGGGCAACCCGGTGATCCGTCCCGCGTCAGCGGATCGGAACTAATTCAGTCTTTTTTAATATTACTGCGGCAGTCCGCGGAAAAATTATCCTCCGAAATTTCCTTTATGATACCGCCGTTCCGGGAGCGGTATTTTCCGGGGCTTATTCCGGTAAAGAGCTTGAAAATTTTTGAGAACCAGCTTTGATCTTCAAAGCCGCAGGAACCGGCAATCTCGCTGAGGGAAAAATTGGTATCCAGCAGCATACGGCTCGCCTTTTCTACCCGGAGCCGGTTCAGATAGCTGGAAAAATTTTCCCCCATCTCTTCTTTAAAGATGGTGCTGAAGTAGGGCGCCGAAAGCCCCGATGCGCCGGCGATTTCCCGCAGGCTGATCTTGCGGCTATAGTTTTCCAGAATAAACCGTTCCGCCTTCCGCAGCACCGAGGCATGGCGGATACCCTGGAAGGAAAGAATCCTGCCCGCCATACCTTCCACGATAAGGTTGAGCGCATCGGTAAGGTCTTCAATGGTTTTGACCTCCTGCATGCGTCTGATATAGGCGTTGTTCGTTTCCAGCATGGTCCTGTCCGCGGCAAGCGGACTGGCGCCGGCGCGGGAGAGGAGCACTATCAATTCAATCGCCCGGAACTGAATATGTTTAAACTGATCGGGGTTGGAAAACAGGATGGCCGCCAAAATTTCATTTAGTATCCGTTTTCCTTCTTCATGATCCCCCCGGCGCAGGCTGGCAAGGAGCATCCGTTCCTGATCCATGGGATAATCCTCAGGCGGCGCGTCATGGGCATATTTTTCCTTAAGTTTTTGAAGGGCCGCGGCAAGCCGGGCCTGCTGTTCAGACCGCCGCTTGAGGGTTTCATAGTAATCCCCGTTCCCCGCTGACAGTGATTCTGCGCAGATCAGCATCAGCTCTGCCAGGGCCTGTATCTTCTCCTCTGTAGTATCACTGGGGAAATCAAATCCCGGAAGCGATCCAAAGAGGGCGCCCATGAAACGGCCGCCTGAATACAGAGGACTGGTCCAGAAAACGAAGCCCCTGTCGCAGCGGTAGATATAGCTGCCCCCGGAGCAGCAGGATTCCTTCGAGGCATTGAGGTGCAGTTCCCGGCAGGGAGACACAAGCAGATCCTCTGCGGGAGATTCCGCTGCCGGCAGATAGTTATGATCGTAAACACAGACCCTGGCGCCGGTTACCCTTGCGTAGGAGCGCATTATTTTACAGGCCTTACCCAAAATAGCATCTTGTTCCATACTCTGCATAATGATCCGAAATGAGACCGCCCTGCTCCCGGTATTTTCCGGGACTCAGTCCCATGTAATTTTTAAATATTTTTGAGAACCAGCTTTGATCCTCAAAACCGCAGGCCCCGGATATTTCATAGAGGGCCCTTTGGGTTTCAGTCAGCATGGCGGCGGCTTTTTCCACCCGCAGCCGGTTAAGGTATACAGAAAGATTTTCTCCCATCTCCTCCTTAAAGATGGTGCTGAAATAGGGAGCCGAAAGCCCCGACACGCAGGCAATTTCCTGGAGGCTTATTTTACGGGTGTAGTTTTCCTGTATAAAACGCTCCGCCTTCCGCAGCGCCGAAGCGTGGCGCATCCCCTGGAATGAAAAAATTTTTCCCCCCATGCGATCAATAATGATGTGCAGATTTTCAATGAGATCTTCCGTTGTTTTTGATTCTTCAATCCGTTTAAGACAGCGGTTGCTGGATTCCATCATCTCCTGTGGTCCTTCCCGGTCCGCTGCCGCCCGCGAAAGGAACACCGCCAATTCAATAGCCTGTGTCTGGAATAATTCAAAATTACCGGCGCTGTTGCCCATAAAAATCTGGATGATATCATTCAGCATCTTTTTACCCGCCTTAATATCCCCCCGGCGGAGGCTTGAGAGGAGGAGCCGTTCCTTCTCGGGAAGATCAGGAATGAAGCTGAGCGGGGCGAGGGCATCTTTTTTTCCCGGCCGAATACCCGGGACGGCCGGTCCTGCGATGGCATCGCCTGATATCTGTTCCGCGCATATCAGCATCATTTGGGCCAGAGCCTTTATATCCTCCAAACTACGCCGGGGTATTTCCGCAAGATGCCGCTCTATAAGATCCATGGCGGCTTCTTTTTTACAGAGGGCGTATATTTCTTCGCCCACTTCCAGGCGGTCCCTGCCGATAATACCTCCGGAAAGCAGGGTTCCTGCGCGGTATCCGCCTGAATAAATGGGACTGGTCCAAAAAATAAAACCCAGGGGACATGTGTAAATGTAGGAACCGCCGAGGCGGTGGGATTCAAATACGGCGTCAACGCGTATACTGGTACAGGGGTATTCACCATTTACCTCGGCGGAGCAGCAGTGTTTTTTGCAGAGCCCGCTGAAAAAAAGATCCCTTGTGCCGTCCTCCGGAAGAAAACCGCGGCGCCTCGTCTCAGCGGCAGGGACCGTCATAATGGATTGGCCCCTTTGATCCAGCACCGAAACGGCGCGGCCCGCAGCCTCCGCGTAAGATTTCAGTATCCTGCCGGCCCTGGACAGCAGGGGGTCAATATCCCGCTTTTGAATCAGGGAACATTTATTTACCATACCATAACTTCCTTAGTTTAAAGAATTATGGAGCGGAGGGGAACAGAATACACCCTAATGGCTGGAATTTTTCAGAAAACCCAGGGCCGTGGCGATCCGTATGGCATCGGCGCGGTTGAGGGCCCCCAGTTTTGCATAAAGATTTTTGATGATCTCCTTAACGGCGTTGAGGGAAAGATTTTCTTCCCCGGCGATTTTTTCGCGGGTGAGCCCTTGAGAGAGGGAACGGAGCACCGCCTTTTCCCGCCGGGCAAGAATGATGCGCCGCCCATTCTCTTCCGGAATTGGCCGCTTCAATTCTTCAGCAAAGAGAAAAAGTTTTTTCCCATAAGCCGAGGCACGTTTCCGTATCCTTTCAAGCCACAATGATGGTATGGCGCAGTCCTTGCTGTTCAGGGCCGCCCCCGCAAGGATGCGCATGTCAGCGCCCATTTCAATAAAGGGCATGTCCAGTGAATCGGGAATGGCCATTTCATAAGCCGCCGTCAGTTCCTGCAGCGCGGCGTCTTTTTCTCCCAGGTGATAAAGGGACGCAGAGCGGAGCGCCGTCTTTTCCAGTTTTCCCAAAAGAAAACCCTCAAGCAAATTCCCGCCATCAGGATCATCCAGAGCTTTTAATACCGCTTGATAATTTTTTTCCGCAAAGGAACATTTTGCCTTTACCATGATTTCAAAACCGTGATAATAACTGTTCAGTTCACTTTTTTCAAAATCATTTTTCAGCCAGGGAGCGGCCCTGCCGGTGTTTTTGGTCTGGGCATAAAACCAGCCTGAAACAATATCGTAGAAGATATAACGGTTAGGGTATTCATCCGCTTCAAGCCGGGCCTCAAGCTGCCGGAAGATTTTTTGAATCTCCCGCGGATCTCCTGAGTGGAGGTATATCCGCAGTAAAAAGAAAAAACCCCGGGTTTCAATTTCATATTGTTTTTTTTCATGGGCCCTGAATAGGGCCTTCCGGGCAAAATTTTCAGCTTCCGGCAAATCACCCTTGAAGTAGGCAAATTCACAGCGGGCAAGCTCATCCGCCCCGCAGAGAAATCCGTTTAAAACATGGGACGCATAGGGGATGACCGGGGCAAAGCCCTGAATTGCCTTTTCAAAGAGCCCCTTCTCCGCCGGGCAGGCAGCCTGGCACACATAGGAAGTAATATTTGCCTGGGTGACTTTTCCCTTAAGTGAAAAGGGATATTGGCGGTAATAAAAATCGGCCCTCTCATACCAGGGCGCAATATTATAATTCCGGGTAAAACGGCAGGTAAAGATGGCAATGGTTCCCAGGACGATATATGCGGCACAGAGGATACGGGCATTTCCCGGACCCGGCGGCAGTACTTCGAATTTTGCGATCGCATCCCGGCTCACCTCAGACGCTTTTTCGTAGCGCCCCAGAGCAAGGAGCAATTTTGCCCGGACAGCGTAACGCAAAAAAAGCAAGGGCCAGCTTTCTTCCCCTTCCCGGGTTAAGCGCTCAACAATTTCCAAAAAGAATGCCGCCGTTTCGTTTGGCAGTATCCGGGGAAAGGAATAAACGAGATCGATGAGCCCCCGGTAATCCCCTGCATGTTCATAGTTTATTGCGGCTTCCATGATGAGTTTATTTGCGGCGCACCACTCCGCTGCCCTGATATAAACTTCCCGGCTTTCCTCTGCGGAAAGTTCATCCTGCCTTGCCCGGAGAAATTCCAGGAACAATCGGTGAATCCTGAACCCGTGGATATATGCATCGTAACGGATCAGCGGATTGATTTCTTCGATTTTCTCAATAAACTTTTGATTTGAAGCCAGTGTTTTCACCAGGTCCCGGGGCCAGTGTTCGATTAACGATAACTTGATCAGGAATTTTTGCATATCCCTTTCCATTCCGGCAAAATAGCTGCCATCGATCTTTTTAAAGGAATTCATCTTCATCTCTTCCGCCGAATAAAGGGCCTCGCCTGATTTTTTATTTTTACTGTCCGCAGCGATACTGCTTAACTGCAGGAGCCAGCCTTCGGTGTCCCGGCATATTTGGGCCAGTTCATCCGCGGTCATGGACAGACGCTGCATTTGAAAATATTCCGCAATCTCCTCGGCGCTGAAACGCAGATCCTCTGCGCCTATCCGGGCAAGGAGCCCCCTGGAAAGGAGGGACACGGTATTGAGGGCAGGCTCACTGCGGGAAATCAAAAGGATCCTGATGTTTGAAAGGGGAACAGCCATAACCCGATCAAAAAAATGTATAATCATTTCATTATTGATAAAATAAAAATCGTCCAATACGATTACGGTTTTCTGGGGAGGAACAAAGGCTTGATTGAGTAATGCCCGGTAGCGGTCAAACTGCCGATTTGTTTCAGGAAAACCTATTTCCGCGAGGAGGACGCCCAGTTTTTTGTTGTGAATGCCGACGGCCTCTGAAAAATTTTCCCAAAAATGCCCGGCCTGATTGTCCCGCTGCGAAAGCTGAACCCAAACGGCAGTAAAATCGCCTTTCTTTAAGAAAGAAACAACCCCATGGGTTTTACCGTATCTTTCCGGGGCTGTTACGATGACAACGGGGCTTTGCAGGGACTTTTCCAGAAGGGCGTCTATCCGCTTCCGCTCAAGGGAAAATTCCTGATATAAATTTTGGGGCATTAAAAGTTTTCCGCCGCAATCCGTACGGCATCTGCCCGGTTGACCGCTCCCAGCTTGTTGTAGATGCTGCGGATATTACTCTTGATGGTATTAATCGAAAGGCCCAATGCAGCGGCGATTTCTTCACGGGTAAAGCCCTGGGACAGATATGAAAGCACTTCCTGCTCCCGCCGGGCGAGGGGGACCGGTACAGCCTTGACCGCTTTTCTCGCAAGGCCCGTATCTGCAACGGGGCCGCCGAATAATTTTGCTGCGGCGTACAATTTTTTCGCGTAGGCCGCCGCATTCCGCCTGACTTCCTCAAGCCAAACTGTGGGCAGTCCCGGTGCATTTTCCTTCAGGGCCGCCAGAGCCAGGGTCCGCATATCCTTGCCCAATTCCGTAAAGGGCATGGTAAAACGGTTCGGTTCCGCCAGTTCATGGGCCTGCTTCAATGCGGCGAATGCGCCGCCACGGTCCTTCATTTGATACCGGCATACCGCTTCCAGGGCCTTTGTTTCAAGCTTTCCCAAAACCGGGGGACCCACATCATCTTTCCAGTTTTCCAGCGCGGCAAGGGCTGCGGGGTATCTCTTTTCCGCAAAGTGATACTTTGCCTTTACCAGAATTTCCAGGCCATGGGCCATGAAATTAAGATCGCTTTCTTCAAAATCATTTTTCAGCCACGGCGCAATCCACGCAGTATTACTGATTTGGGTATAGAACCATCCCATGTTTACATCGCGGTGTATAAAACGGTTCAGATAGTAAGTCCTGTCAAGCCGATCTTCCATTTCTTTTAAGATACGCCGCATTTCTTCGTAATTGCCGGAGCACAGATATATCCGCAGAAGATAAAAGAGGGAACGGTTTTCAATCTCGTACTGCATGCCTTCCGCAGAGCGCAGTAATGCTGTGCGGGCCTGCTTTTCCGCTTCCGGCATATCGCCCCGGAAAAAGGCAAGCTCAGCCTTTGCAAGATCATCCATGCCCATCATACAGCCGCCCATGACACGGGCGGCATGGGGCGCAATCGCGGTAAGAACTGCGATGTATTTTTCCATTTCCCCTTTTTGGCTGCTGCCCACCCGGCAAATATAGGAATTGATTGCCAATACCGATACGGGCGGCCTGGTTATATAGCCGCTCAGGGCAGAATGAAAAGCGGCCCTTTCAAACAAAGCGGCAAATCCATAATCCGCAGTATTAATGCTGTTGGTAAAACCGATAAACCCCCGGATAATATAACAGCCCAAAAGCACCCGGTGAATAGACGAACAGGGGGGCAGCGCTTCCATCAGGGGAATAGTACCCTTAAGCTCATCTTCGGCCTCGGTAAAGCGTCCTAGGCTGACAAGGAGCCGCGCACGGACAAGGATGAGGGCGGAATTTTCTTTGCGGAATTCCTGGGCTTTCCGATCCAGCAGTTCCAGAATAAACTTTGCCGTATGATTCGGTACAATCAGCGGCAGGGTATAAATCAGCGTGATAATCCCGTTAAAGTTTCCCGCCTTTTCATAATAACTTGCGGCATCCATTTTTTGATTATTTTCCGCGCACCATTGGGCGGCCGTTTCCCAGACCGCCCTTTTTTCTTCCGGGGTCAGGGTATCCTGCTGCTTTTCAAGGTACTCCAAAAACAGATGATGTATCTGATACGCATTGCGGTATGTATCAAAGCTGATAAAGGAACCGATCCTTTCCATCTCCTCAATTAATTTGCCGCCATCTCTTTCCGCCTTCGCAATGAGCTCCGGCAGTTCCAGGGGGAGATGATCGCAGAGTGATAATTTGACAAGAAATTTCCGCAGCTCCGGCCTGAGGGGCCCCATGATCTCGGTTTCAATCAGACGGAAAATATTTGAACGCATGACAATGGGGGCATACCCATGCCCCGTATCAATCCTTCTGCCGGAAGCACTGCCGCCCAGGGGAGGCGCATTTTTCAGAAACAGGGCCGACAGGTGAATCGCAAAGGCCCAGCCTTCGGTGTCCCGGTAAAGGGCGGCGGCTGTCTGCGGAGAAGTTCTGATATTCTGGATGCGGAAATATTCGCCCATCTCCTCCCGGGTAAATTTGAGATCCGCTTCGGTAATCCGCGCCGCAATCAATTCCCCCCGCGCCGCAGTGGTTTTAATGGGCGGATCGCTGCGGGATATAAGAATTGAAGTGATGTTGGGAAAGGGACTGCCGATGGAATGTTCCATGAACCGCAGCACCTTCTTGTCCTGAATCAGGTGGAAATCATCATAAACAAAAACATACTTTACGCTTTGAATAACCAGGGTCTGGGGAATGGCCAGGTAACGTTCAAACTGCCGCTCCGTTTCAGGGAACCCCGTCTCCGCAAGCCGTTCCGCAGTCTCTTTGCTAATCGCCTCAATAGCGCCGGTAAAATTTTCCCAGAACCGGGAGCCCGCATTATCCCACTCGGAAAGCTGCATCCACACCGTAAGGTAATGGTTTTTTTTCAGAAAAGAATAAACCGCGCGGGTCTTGCCGTACCCCGCCCCCGCGGTAACAATGATCGTCCGGCTCTCAAGGGCCCTTTCCAGCAGCTGATCTATTCTGGGCCGTTCAAGGTAAATCTGATTATCGCCCCCAATGGGAACGTTACTATGGATAAGCTCTTCAAACAAAAATACTCCTTTTTGTACTATATATAAGTGTAGTGCAAAAGGAAGGGCGGCGCAAATCGGGAGATAATAGTAAATTATGACCCCATATGTCTATTTTTTCATACTTCTTGGGAACACAAAAAAACACCCATCAGCCCCGGACTTTCTTAATTCATTGTAATATAACAAATTAAGATTCTTTTCCCTGTGGGAAAAGAACATTTTTGGTTTGGCATGGTTTTTGCTTATATAAGGGTATGAGTGATTTGATAATTCAAAAAGACAGGTTCCTGTATTCGATTCAAGCCGGTATTGCCCCGGCGCTCCCGAGCCTTCGTGAATTTAAGACCGAAATCCTCAGAAAAACCATCCATTTCCTTATCGCCTTAAGCCCGATCATGGCTGCGGTAAACCGCCCTGCCACGGTGCTGATCCTCATGGCGGGCACCCTGGGTTACACCTGGATGGAAACCCTCCGCCTTGCGGGGGTAAAGGTTCCCCTCATTTCTTCCATTACCAGCATGGCATCCCGGTCCCGTGACATGGGCCGCTTTGTGATGGGGCCCGTCACCCTCGGCATGGGCGCGCTCCTGGCGCTGCTCCTGTACCCCTCGCCTGCGGCGGCCATTGCCATCTATGCCCTGGCTTTTGGCGACGGCTTTGCCAGCCTGGTCGGAAAACTGTTCGGCCATCTGCGCCCCGCGTTCCTCTGCGGCAAGAGCATCGAAGGTTCCCTGGCCTGTTTCATCGCCGTGTTTATATCCGCTTACCGGGTTTCATTCGACTACCGGATCGCTCTGGTTGCCGCTTTAACCGCAACCGCCGTGGAAGCCCTCCCCCTGGAAAACTACGACAACCTCGCAATCCCCGTAACCGTGGGCCTGGTCGTCTGCCTCATCACTTCGTTCTAAGACTCCGACCCGTTTTTCCGTAATAACGCCGCTCCCACCTAAAGCCAGAGGTACACTTTGTGCAGCCGGGTACAGATAAAGTACGTGCCCGCTGTGAGGGCCGCCAGCCCCGGCAGGGGGGTAACCCAGGTGTCGGCGGAGAGGAGGAGGTTCCGGCCCAGGAAAACCAGAAAGGAGCCGACACCGATAAGGATGTACTCACGGGAACCCCGGGAATAGGCGGAAATGAAAAAGCTTAACATGGTGATAAGCAGCATCCCCGCCTCGACCATGCGGAACATGGAGGTGTAGCCGGTGATCATACAGTAACTGGTATCCCAGGAAAGGACATCAATGGGAACCCCCAGGGTGATAACCAGGGTGATAAGGGCGATGATCATGATAATATTCTGCTGTTTCTGCATTTCAAGCCCCGCCGCGTAAACACTGGCGGCAAAGAGGGAAAAAATTCCGAAAAAACGGCCGAAAAGCAGCGCCCGGGAGGCCATCAGGAGATACAGGGCGGGAATTTGGCGTATTTTTTGCAGGGGCACCAGGAGCCGCATCCCTTCAAAGGAAAGGGAAAGGACAAAAAGGGCAAAAAACAGAATTTCCGGCGAGGGGGTTTGTTCAAAAAAGTAGTAGATCAGGATGAGGGCGGCAAGGGCATAGATCACCGCCCCGGCCATGGACGCAAAAGGGGCATAAACGTTTGGTTCCAGGGAACGGCCGATGACATTCTGGATGAGGCCCGATACACGCCGGGAAGTTTCCTCTGCGGCTGCGGGATAGGCCGGAATAATAAACGCGGATGCAACGGCAAGAAAGATAAAAAAAAGGGCGGCGATGAGGATTTCCGCCTTTAAAAAGGTATTTCTGTCTGATAAAGTCACGTTTCCAGCATAGCCCGAACAGCGGATTTCCTCAAGACTTATGCCCATATTCCGATATTAGTAGAGAGGAGACCCCCATGGTATCGAAAAAGACCTGTTTTTTAATTGCCGGCGCCCTGATTTTTTGCGCCGCAATGTTTTCCCCCCGCACCTCCGCCCTTTGGGCCGGGGATACGGCGTCTTTTGTGGACCTCGGGTTCTCTCCCGACGGCAGGATCTATATATTTGCCCAATATGGGGTGGAGTCCGGGACATTGCGGCCCTGGGCGGATATGTCAATAGTTGATGTTCCCCGGAATGATTTTGTCAACGGAGGGCAGGTTTCCTTTATCCACAACAGCCCGGTGATTTCAGGCAGTGACGGCGCCGGGGCCTTTTACCGGCTCATTTCCCGAAACAGCTCCCTTGCGGAACAGTACGGGGTAACCTTTCTCCGCCAGGGCCAGCCCCTGTATATTTCCCTGGACTCAAATGATCCAGGGGGCAATCGGGAAACCATTGAATTCCGGGATTTTGAGGCGGGGAATTCCTATAAAGCAACCCTTGTTCCCGCCGTGGAAGGCTCAGGGAGCAGTCTGAAATCCTCTTTTCATATCACCCTGGACCGGGTTTCCCGGAACGGGGACCGGAAAACCTCTTCCGTGGGCAATCCCCAGATAAAACGGCCCCTTATTGCGTCCTATAAAATAAAAAGGGTCATGGTCGCCCCCAATGACGGGTCCCTGATCTTTGTGATCGAAACGAAACGGCAGGCCGCCGATGGTTTTGATATCCGTTACATGGTCGAAGCTTTACGCCAGTAGGCCGCCTTACGCCAGTAGGCCGCATTGCATCAGTAAGGCCTGAATACTTGGGTAACCGTCTGTCCGTCCTCAAACAAATACCGTAAATAGAGCCTGCCCGCAGGGGCAAGCCGTTCCCAAAGCCCGTCTTTTTGTACTTCAACCGCCATCTCAATAAACTCTTGCTCGTTCAGGGTGCGCCGCTCCTGGGCAAAAAGGTAATTTCCCGCGGGCAATTCCAGCCGCCCCGCCTCACCAGGCCGATTCTCTGGGGATCCCGACGGCGATGCCGTTGGCAATGCCGTCGCCCTTCCGGCAAAAACCAGGGGCCCCAGCAAGGCCCTTGCTTCCGGCTCAATACTCCGGCCCTGGACCGGATCAAGATCAAAACAAAAGAGAAGCTCCCCTTCTCCGGTTTCATACTGAAAGGGAACAAGGGCCGGATCCGCCTGATAAAAAAGCGGGGAACGGAGTTCCAGCCTGATTGTTTGTACGCCATCCATCAAAACAGGGTATATCAAAAAAAAAGTAAAAAAAAGTACGTTCCGATACAAGCAAAACCGGCAGTCAGCGCCCTATATAGGGTGCGCTTTCTGCGCACGAATGAGAAAGAAAACAACGGGTAAGGAACAAAAGCTTAAAGGCAATGCGCGCGTCCCTTAAGCCGGGGTCTTCGCCGGAAGTTTTCAACTCATTATCAAATTATAGTGGAGGCTTTTATGAAGCAATTTTTCAAGTTTTTTTGGGGGGCCCTGGCCCTGGTCTGTTTTATCGGGATCGGGACTTTCATGTCCTGTTCCACCGAGGATTCAATTCGGGAGGCGATTGAGGAGACAGTGGATTCCGGTGATTCAGAACCGCCGGTGTTCCTGGAATGCAAGGCGATTTCTCCCCGGGAAATCAGTTTTCAGTTTTCCCGTTCGGTGAAGGTCGTAACCCTCAACTTTGAACCGGCCCTGGAGGTAGAATCCACGAGCAACGGGGAAACAGTAAATGTCGTTCTGAAGGAAGCCCTAGTGGCGGGGGATTCCGTCACCGCGGATCTCCTGGTAGAGGATGATGCGAAGCATACCCTGAATGTGCTGGTCCCCTTCAAAGCGCGGAATAACCGCATACCGAATCTGCTTATTACGGAACTGCAGGATAACTATACCAAAGATACGCGTATAGAATTTGTAGAACTTAAAGCCCTGAACGCCGGGAATTTGGGGGCTGTCCGCCTGTATATCACCAGCTACACCAAGGACCCGCTTGTATTTGACTTCCCGTCGGTGGAGGTAAAGACCGGCGAATATATTTGCGTTCACCTGCGTACCCTTGATGAAGGAGCCGTAGACGAAACGGGGTCTGATTTAACCTTGTCCGGGGGTAAATTCTCAACAGAAGGCCGGGATTTCTGGATACCCGGATCGAACAAAATTCTGCATCAAACCGATATTGTCTATCTTATGGACCAGGATGATAACATTATTGATGCAGCCATGATGAGCGAAAGCCCTGATTCCTGGGGAACCACTAAGGATCATTTCACACTGGCGGCGGAATTACTGCATGAACAGGGCGCCTGGCTTTCCAATAGCGGCGGAATTCCGGGGCCGGGGGATGCAATACCCAGCGCGAAGGAAACCGCGACCCGGAGCATTTCCCGTGACGAAACAACGCCGGATACCAACAAGGCCGGTGACTGGTACATCACCGCTCACACCACAAAAAATCCGGGGGCTACCCCGGGAAAACCAAACAACCCGACACGGTTTGAATAATTAACCTCTGTTCAGGGTCTGGGAGCTTTACGCTTTCAGGCCCTAAACGAGGTCCTTAAACAGGGCTTCAATGTCGCGCTTGGGGGCGGCGCCGACCTTTTGCTGGACCGGCTGGCCGTCCTTGTAGATGATCAGGGTGGGGATCGACACGATACCGTGTTTTTCGGCGATTTCCCCCTGCTCATCCACGTTCACCTTGCCGATCTTGACGCGGCCTGAGTATTCTTCCGCAAGCTGATCGATGAAGGGGCCTATCATTTTACAGGGTCCGCACCAGTCGGCCCAGAAATCAATCAAAACCGGGATCGGCGACTGGAGAACCTCGGATTCAAAATTTTCGTTGGTTATGGTTATTCCGTTACTCATAATTTCAGTATAATGGGGAACAAAAACTTTCTCAAGATTGAATTGACGGTTTGAGAAAACTGCGTTATAATATAATTATCCAGTTTGGAAAAAAGTCGAATTCCTTTCTTTTGGACTAAGCCATGCAGTATTTTGATACTCACGCCCACCTGGGCCTCATTGTTGATGACCCCATTGAGCAGCTCATTGTCATTCAGGAAGCCCGCCAGGCTTCTGTCACCCGGATCGTGTCTATTTGCAATAGCCTCCATGATTTCACCACGGTATACGATAATCTCAAATCCGCCGCTAATGTGTACCATGCGGTGGGGGTGAGCCCTTCGGAGGTCCAGAACCCCGGCAAGGACTGGGTCCAGATCATCGAGCAGAGCGTCCAACTGCCGAGGGTGGCCGCCATAGGGGAGATCGGCCTGGACTATTACCGCAAATTCGGAGACAAGAACTCCCAGATCGAGCTTTTTATCACCCAGCTTGATATGGCAACCAAGCTCAACATGCCGGTGATCATCCATAACCGGGACGCGGGCCACGATGTGCTGGACATCCTCAAGGACCGGCTGCCCCCCAAGGGCGGAGTGCTCCACTGCTACTCCGAAGACGCCGAATATGCCAAGCGGGCCCTCAATCTAAACCTCTACTTCTCCTTTGCGGGAAATTTGACCTATAGAAATGCCCGGAACCTCCATGAAACCATCAGGGTGCTGCCCCTGGATCGCATCCTGATCGAGTCCGAAAGCCCCTTTATGGTCCCCGCAGACTACCGGGGCAAGCGGAACATGCCCAAGTACCTCCCCATGACCGCCCGTTTCCTTGCGGAAATGCTGGAAATGGACGATGAGGCCCTATCCGTGCAGCTCTGGGAGAATTCGAACCGGTTCTTTGGGCTGCCTGCGGAGTAAGCTAGACCTTTTCCGCACTCAATGCGGGCTCTCGGCTAGGGGCCCCAGCGGATGAGGTTTCCGGTATTTCATAGCCGCTTCTTTTCAGTTCCGCAAGCCGCCGCCGCACCATTTCCTGCACAATATCGGGGGGGAGTTTTCGCAAAAAATCCTCGTTACCCCAATGGGCAGTGGCCTTTTGAGCGTCCGTCATCGGCGGAATATCCGAATAATCAATCGGATACTTTTTCATCTCCGCTATTTCCGCGTCTATCCGCAGTTTTTCCTCAAGTGTTTTCTGATAGTATTTCATCTGTGAAATTTTCCTTATCATATACTTCCATATAGAACGGGTCGTCAAAAACCAAGGAAGCCGTCTCAAAGCTAATATGATGCTTCTGTTTATTTTTATCATTTTTCTGCTTTGACCATACAAATTTATCTTTATAAAACACATCATCATTCATAATGATGTATTAATTATATCTATTTTTTTGTGACTTTGTCAATTGTTATAAAAAACCATACATCCCACAAACAAAAACGCCACTTCCCTTTGGCTAAGCAGACCGCAATGCCCGCTTATGAAAATGAAAAACTAGAAGTTCAGGGTGTTGCCGTAAAGGTCCCAGCCAGCCGCGCCTTCAATGTGCTTGCATTCCCCGAAAAAGCATGATAAAGTAATCCCTAAGTACTTGCTTTTACGGGGGCTGAATCCGTTTATGAGATCACCTGATTCCTTGTTTTGTAACAAATTACCCCCCCCCCCCCCCCCCTTTTTTTTTATTTTAAATTTTTTCCTATATCCCCCTTCTTTT
>BOBW01000031.1 GCA_026002595.1 Spirochaetia bacterium
GACGGGGTACGGAAGCAGATAGAGGGCTGCTCCGGGAAGGTCAGCCTTTAGGGGAAGCCTCTGATTGAGTAAGGTAATAGCCCCGTATGTTGTTGAGAGTCTGGGTAACAGCCGCAACCGCCTCATCGGTATATTTGTTAAGAACCATTGACACATCAGGGGGCAAAGCCTCTTCCGGCTTAAAAAGCTCATAAGGCTCAATATTCAGGGCAGAGGCAAACTTGACCAAAGTCAGGGGAGAAATCCATTTATTGCCATTTTCGATGTTGCTTAAGAAATTGATAGAAATATCCAGTTTTTCAGCCAAATCAGCCTGTGACAAATTACGGCTGTTGCGATACCGCTTGATGTTCAAGCTTAAAATGCCACGTATTTCACGTTCAGTCATAACACACCTTAAAATTTACTGAAACTCACCCTTTTAGAGAATAAAATATCTTATTATTGGGGTGATACTGTTGACCAACAACCAAAGGGAAATGTATAATTTCTCCAAAAGTCAATCTTTAGTGAAGATTCGACAAGAAAGCATAAGAAAAGCGAGATTTTTGTGCGAGTGGTTAACTGAAGAGGGTTTGAATGACACTTATAGGGGGTTAAGATGAAAAAGAAGTTTGGTTTATTGGTGATGGTATTGGTTGCGGGGACAATCGGCCTGTATGCCGCTGGTGTTAGTGAGCAGGAAATTGATGCTGAATATGCCACAAAAGTCTATTCAGACAAGTCTGACTGGGTTTATGAATTTAATCAGATGGCCAACAAGGTTCATAATACTGGACAAGAAGTAGTAACAAATAGTGGAAAATATTCATTTCAGATTAACAATTTCGATGAATATTCATATCGATATAAAGTCCTCTTGGATATCGGTGTAAAATATCGATACATTGATGATAAGACCAGACAGCAGCAAATCGCTAAATTAAGAGAGGAGCGAGATAAAGTATCAGCGGCAATATCAGCGGCTTCTGGATTGGGGTTGTGACGCAGAATGGTCTCATCCTTGACATTTCTCAATAGAGATATATAATTTCTCCAATAGGCGTACTTCTCTTTAGGGACAAATACAGTATGGCCTATTATGGGGGAATTATGGCAAACTTTGATGTTTTTGTGGATGTAGTCAAGAAATACGCAGAGGTATATAAGCAATTTGAGGATATACAGAAGGATAAAGCCTTTGATTTTGTCCCTGAAACCGGGGACCAGAAAACCGGCTTAATTGGAGAAGCCTTCATCTATGAATACTTGAAAAGGCAAGGACACCCCGGCCTTGAATTCGGCGGCCACTCACAAAAAGCATGGGATATAAAGTATCCATTTGGATTAGCCCCTAACGGGATTGTTATGGTCCAAGTAAAGACTGTTTCGGCCTTTTCAAAAACAAAGGCCATTTCCCCTATACATTTGGCCCCGGACTATTGCGAAATATATCTTGTCTCATTGAATGAGCAATTTATACCTGACAACATCTGGCAACCCAAGGGGTATGATCCGGCAAAAAGAAGGGGTCAAGACGGAGAAATCGTTATAGGGACGAGAATGCCTAAAAATGACAAAGATTTTGGTAGTGGATTTACCGGAATTGAAAGTACCTTTGAAGATTTCAAGAAGGTGTTCCCGGAACTGTATACAAATTAAGGACAGACCGCCCCTCGGTGGGCCTTCGGAGAGGCTTTTCCTTGCACAGGAAGGGCCTTTCCTTAAACTTTCGGACCTGTAGGGTACATCGGGACGGTCTAAGGCTTTTCGAGTTAAAAGAAAGGGTGTTCGTGGGGCTGGAGGATTTTTGTAGATATGGACAGCCATATTTGGTTATAGTAACCTTGTTGTAACTACACAAACGGGGTAAAAAATGTCAGATATGCGAGATGAAATGTGTTATGAATTACAACAGCTATTATTGAGCGAATTGGAAAAGAATCCTACTGCCTATCCATCGGACCTAACAAAAGAAGATATTAAAAAATGGCTAGACCCCGCTTGTATAGATGAAACCCTTTATATATTACAATTAAAGCTATTACAGAACGAATTAGAGAAGAATAGTGTTCTTTATCCATCAAACCTAAAAGAGCTTGTGAGAACAGCACTAGATTCCCGTATTCAAGAACAGGTGGTAGACGCACTGAAAATCACGCAACCTCAATATATTCTGAATATGAGAAATAAGGGGTTACTATATGATGATGGGAAAAGGGTCTTGAATAACCTTGATGATGTAGCAACTCATTTATGGCGGATTGAGAAAATCCAAATATCTGAAAGATTTTTACAGGACACATTTCTGCAAGCGAACGGTAAAAAATACTCAGATGCTGCCTGTAAAAAGGCTTTGAATCACGCTACCGCAAAATAAAAAAAGTATACTTTTAGTTCCTCCCCAAAATCAAAGTATTGAATACCTTTAAAACATACCGAAAAGCCTACAGGCTAATTTGAGCGGTATAGGAGGTATTCAAAATGAATGCTATTTCTACACAGTCGGATTTGTTGACAAGAAAACAGTCAGCAGAATTTCTTAGAATTAGTTTGGGAACTCTTGATAAACTCGACATTTCATGTGTCCGAATAAGGCGTCGTGTGTTTTTTAAGAAACTCATACTGGAAAAATATCTTGAAGACCATAGTAAGGTCAAGGGGGTACAATCATGACTGCAAAAGCAGCCATAAAAGCCCGTTGCCTTGATTGCTATGGACCAAAATGTGATAGCGCCTGCTTTCTTTTTGGATTTACAAAGCCACAAGCAGGAGTAAACCGGATAGAAGCTATCAGGCAGTATTGCTCATGGTGCATGCACAGGAATCCTGTCCAACAGTGTGCAAGTCATGATTGTAGCATATACCAGTACCGGGCGGCAGCGAAGGGGAATATCAGCGTCTCATTTTTACCTACTAAGCCCCCAGAAATCCCCATAGATGACAATGACGGTGTATTCCATGAAAAAATCATGGTTCATCGTGGTGTAGAACATGGGGATCGTGGAAATGTCCATAACGATGATTTAGGGAGGGTAGTATGAACCGGGAAAAAATGCAGCTTATTACGGACCGGCTACTTACCAATCTGGCGGCGGTTCGTTATGGACAGGTAGGAATCGTTCTAAAAGTCCATGATGCAAATGTGATCTCAATTTCATATGAGACCACAGTATGCGCTATAGAACGAGAACCAAAAAACCCGGTAGGGAAAAAGAGACCTGAAATTACCGGATTACCGATAAGACCTGATGAAGAAATCAGTTGCCGGTAAGTTATGATTAAGGGAATCAATACACGGCCCCGGATTCCGGGGCTATTCCCTCAACCCTGCTGTAACAACCTACTTTGCCCCCCACCGTCTGGGGGGTGTAAGGGCCAAGGAAATGATAGACAACATTAGTCTGAAAGTCCCTTGTCAGGATGGACTTGCCCAACGGCTACAAGATTTACGACGACGGGATATACACACGTATTCCGGGCATATCCAGAATCTGGGGGTCTACCAAAATCTTGACGGTATAACCATTCATGGGTCACTGGCAAAATATCTCAATGGTGAAAATATCACCCCTTTAACACGGAAACTGGTGAAGGAGGCCATAACAAAATTGGAAACTGAAACAGGACTTGACTTATCTTTGGCAATAATAAAGTCAATAGAATTCGGTATCAGTGTAATCACTAAAGAGAAACCTTCTGAATACTTAAAACTATTCGGAAATCCGGCTATATTTACACGGAGGGAATATTCTAAAATGAGAGGTATTGAGACTATAAGTTATACGACAAATACGGGGGCTTTTCAGTTTACCGGCTATGACAAAATACAGGAAGTATTGGCAAAGAGAAATACTATCCCGGTTCTATTTGAAGATTCAAATGTATTACGTCTTGAATACAAGATAGTAAGACGCCGTGGGATACAGACAAAGTTCAAGAAGGACTTGACAGCCTATGAACTTTTTGACCAAGACGTATATCGGAAATTACAAAGTCTGTTTCTGGAAGCATATCGGGCAATCCCTAAGTTGGGACGGTTGTGTTATTTTAATAAACTGGAAAACATAACCCCTACAAAATGGACAGAGCTTTTGGCAGAACAGTACCGGCAAGCCTACCCGAAAGAATGCCTGCATTTACAGCAAACATTAAGGGAGTCCGGGGCATTATCGGAAAAGAGTTGTGAACGAATACGGGCGGCGGACCGAAAACGGGCAAAGGATTATTTAGTATCAGATACCAGTCCATTGGTTGCGGAACTGGATACGCAGGTTAAAAGGCAGTTTGTGGAATATCTGCCAAATGCCATTTGAGATGAAAAACATATATAGGGAACCTCTAAAAAACAACGCTATGTACTATATATAGTGATATAAATAGGCGTGGTACACTACATGTAGAGTATTTTGCTAGAACCTAATGGTTTTTTAGATGTGCCTTATATTATGTTGCGCAATGGTCTTAAAAGGCATTGACATATTATTTTTATATATGATATTATTATAAAGTAATTCAGGGGGGATAAAATGAATGTAGAAAAAAATGTTAATAACATGTGCAATGCTGTGGATAAATATACATTTGAAAACTTCATTGTGGATAATGATAATGAATTTCAATATAAGATTGCGAAAAAAATAGCTGAATATCCTGGAAAATATAACCCATTTATTATTTTTGGAAAGACGGGAATCGGAAAAACTCATTTAACAGAGGCCATTAAAAATGTTTATAAAGAAAAAATATTAAATGTTATTGATATAACTGCTGAAGAACTTGTGGATAAATTTGTATGGTCAATCAAGAATTCGTTTATGGTAAAATTTAAAACAGAATTTAGAGGATGTGATTGCTTAATAGTTCAAGATTTAGAATTTCTAAAAGATAAAAAAAATACACAAGATGAATTGTTTTATACGATTGATAGTCTTATTAATAATAATAAACAAGTAATATTCACTTGTAATTCTATTGAAGCTATTAATTCGTTCAATGCAAGAATTGTGTCAAGGATAATAAAGGGGGTTCAAATTACGTTAAAAGAACCGAATTATCAGACTAGATGTTCAATCATTAATAATCTGATGAAAGAAAAAAATGTTAATATTTCGGATAATATTATACAATTAATAGCAGCAAAAGCCAGAAATAATGTTATTCAGTTAAAATCGGCTCTGTTTAAAATAATCGCCTATTCTGAAATTGAAAATACAGAAATAACCATAGAAAAAGCGAATGAACTATTAATGGAATTGTTTTCTGTTAATATTTTTGATGAAGATAATATAAATACAAACCACTGTACATAATTAAGACCTCTGCTTTCCTCGGCCTCTATTCGTCTAAATACTCTACTTGCTCTACTCCAGAGACAGCAAGGGGCCGTGCCTGATATGACATAACAAATGACATATAAAATGTCATATAAAAAACAGCTTTACTATGCTTCAATGTTTCTGCGTATGCTTCAATTGAATAGATAAATTAACTGCTGATATCGGCTCATGTTTTAATGGGTTTTGATATCAGTCAGTGAGTTTTAGTGTGCAGATTATTCTACGGCTCATAACCCGGAGGTCGTAGGTTCGAGTCCTACTCCTGCTATCAAGTAAATCCTTTGCCAATAAGGAATTATAAACAGGCTACCGGAAAAACCGGCGCTTAGTAACTTTACACTGTAAAAAAATGGTAAAAAGCCATTTTACAGAGGAGGCCACTATGCGGCGGTTTTATTTTTATCAGAGACGCGGGATTTTCTACGCAGCACTAATCAACCAGGAAACAGGGCAGCCATTAACGGGCAAGAGTACCGGAAAGCAGGATAGAGATTCCGCCCTTCTTGTTATTGCCGATTGGCTATGGGAATAAGTTATAAACCGCTTTTCAAGCTTCTAATTGATAAAGGCTTGAAGAAAAGCGATCTGAAAGATTTGGTCGGCATAAGCCTTCCAATATCACCGATACGGACCTGGCCAACGCCGCCGCAGAGGTGAACCGGGGGGAGTACGAAGCCGGCCTGGGCGGAGACGCGCCTGGTCACGGCGCGGGAAGCCGAAAAGCATGAGAGGAGGAGTTACAATGGGTATTATCACATCGACGGTAAGGGTTGGACAAAAGCCACCTAAAGAAGTCATAGGGCGGGTGAAGAAAGCGGTCAGGGAAGCGCGGAAAGCGCCGCCTGTCTACGATCCCGATTGCCCGCCCTCGTCGCCGGAAGCCCTCAAGGAGTTCGCCCAGCTGGCGGCGGAGCGCAACCGGCGCAAAAAGAAGCAGTCGGTAACGATCCGTGTCGCCCCGGATGTTCTGGAAAACTATAAAACGATGGGGGACGGCTATACCGGCATCATGGCCGATGTCCTGAAATACGCCCTCGATAATCCCGGCATTCTCACAGCGGCCACAAAATAATTACTCATAGCCCCTACAGCCAGGCCGCAGCGTCAAATAGCGGTTTTCTTTTTGTCCTGTTTCCTGGTTGCCCATAATAAATTCATTATGTGTATGCTACACTGATTCCATGACGAAGCTCGATCTTTCCAACCCCTTCGGGGCCGCCATCCATACCACCGGCGCGCCGGTCTACCATGCGGCCGTTGTTTCCAGCACCATGGATGAGGCCCGGCTCCTTGCGGAACAGGGGCTGCCCCACGGCACGGTGATCAGCGCGGATTTCCAGGAAGCGGGCCGGGGCCGTGTCCGCGGCCGTCCCTGGCTGGCCGACCGGGGGAAGAACCTTTTTTTTACGATCCTGCTGCGCTATCCAAAAATCGAAATGATCCCCCAGGCAATCACCCTCAAGACCGGGCTCGCCATTGCAGAGGCCATTGAAGATTTTGCCCCGCCTCTGTCCGGCAGGGTGCAGGTGAAGTGGCCCAACGACATCATGGCAGGTGACAGGAAGATCGCCGGCATCCTCACCGAGGGTGACGGGACGCGGGTGTTCATCGGCATTGGGGTGAATGTGGCCCAGACCGGGTTCCCCCCGGAACTGCGATCCAGGGCGGGGAGTATCGCTCTTGCGTTGGGGCGCGTTGGTTCCGGTGTCCCGGAACCGCTGCCCGCAGAATCACGTTTCAGTCTGCTGGAAAAAATTCTCGCCCGGCTTTATGAGGAGCTGGAAACTGTGGAAGATGGCGGCAGCCAGGATTCCTGGCGGGAACGCCTGACAGAACGGCTCTACCGAAAGGGCGAACAGGTTTGCTTTGTCGATGGAGCTGCGGATTCCGGCAGGGAAGTGACGGGCCGCCTTGCGGGAATTGGGGAAGGCGGGGAACTGCTTATTGTACCGGAGGGCGAAACTGCGGCGCAGGCCTTTGTCACCGGGGAACTTAGGGTGTACGATTGATCATCCCCTTGCCCTTTGCTACACTGAATCATCATGTTAGATTACCGTTTTATTGTTGATAATCTCCCGGCGGTAAAGAAGAATATCGCCGACCGGTTCATGAAGGCCGATGCCGATGCGGTTGTCGCCCTGTTTAACCAACGCACCGATCTGAGCACCCGTCTCCAGTCCCTGCAGCAGCAGCGGAACGCCAACGCGGCGGCCATGAAAGGTAAGTTGGAACCGGATTCGCGGACAAAGCTTATCGAAGAAGGGAAGAAGCTCAAGGACGATATCGCCGCCGCCGAGGCGGAGCTTGCCAAGGTTGAGGCTGACCTTGACACCGAAGGCAGGCGCATCCCCAACATGGCCCATCCTGACGCGCCGGTGGGCAAAGAGGACAAGGATAACCTTGAGGTCAAGCGGGTGGGGGAGCCCACCAAATTTGATTTTGAGCCGGCCGACCATGTAAAGCTGGGGCAGGACCTTGATATCATCGACTTTGATTCGGGGACCAAGGTTTCGGGGACCAAGTTCTATTACCTTAAAAACGAAGGGGTCTTCCTTGAACTGGGCCTCGTCCGCTATGCCCTGGATATTTTGCAGAAGAAGGGCTTTACCCCCTTTATCACCCCCGATGTGGCCCGTGAAGAAATCCTTGAGGGCATCGGCTTTAATCCCCGTGGGGCGGAATCCAATGTGTATACCCTTGAGGGCGAAGATTCCTGTCTCGTCGGCACCGCGGAGATCACCCTTGGCGGTTATTATTCCGATACGATTTTTGCGAAGGACAAACTCCCCTTGCGGATGGCCGGGCTTTCCCACTGTTTCCGCCGGGAGGCAGGGGCCGCCGGGCAGTTTTCAAAAGGACTCTACCGGGTCCACCAGTTCACCAAGCTTGAGATGTTCGTCTACTGCCTGCCTGAGGAGTCCGGCAAATTCCACGAGGAACTCCGCTCCGTTGAGGAAGAAATTTTCTCCGGCCTGGAAATTCCCTTCCGGGTGGTGGACACCTGCACCGGCGACCTCGGCGCCCCGGCCTACCGCAAGTGGGACCTTGAAGCCTGGATGCCTGGGCGGGCAAACCCGCCCTTGCGTAACGACGGCGATTGGGGGGAAGTCACCAGTACCTCAAACTGCACCGACTATCAGGCCCGGCGGCTCAACATCAAATACAAGGACGATGACGGCAAAAACAAATTCGTCCACATGCTCAACGGAACCGCCATCGCCATTTCCCGTGGGATCATCGCGGTGCTGGAAAATTTCCAGCAGGCAGACGGCACGGTGAAGCTGCCCAAAGCGCTGGTTCCCTATTGCGGTTTTGAGGTGATCAAAAAGAAGTAGGAATATGAATTGAAAAGCTCCGTATTTGGCGTGAATTATTACTATTATTATCTGTCTCTCTGCCCCGCGGAGCCGCCGTTTATGGATTAGCCATAAAGGCGCAGCCTTGTAATCAAGGGAGACTCCAAAGGCAATTTGCCCTGGAGCCTCCCTTTTTTTATGCCCTAATTTTATTTGAAAGGAGTGCAACATCATGATTATTGCGATAAAACCGGGGACAGCCGGTGCGGAGGTACAGGAATTTGCCGCCCAGCTTGAACAGCAAGGAGTCAGGGTTCATTTTTCCGAAGGGATCAGGCAAACCGTTTTGGGGCTCGTGGGGGACACCACGGGGATCGATGCGGATGCCCTCCTGGCCCATCACCTGGTGGAAAAGGTTATCCGGGTGCAGGAACCCTACAAACGGGCGAACCGGCTTTTTCATCCCGCAGACACCCGGATCGATATTGCGGGTCCCGATGGGGAAACACGGCGCATCGGGGCGGGGTATCTGGGGATTATCGCCGGACCCTGTTCGGTGGAAACCAGGGAGCAGATCATCGGCATATCCCAGGCGGTGAAAAACGCGGGGGCAGCTTTTCTGCGGGGCGGGGCCTTTAAACCCCGGACCAGTCCCTACAGTTTCCAGGGTCTTGGCAGCGAAGGCCTGGACCTTCTCCTTGAAGCGAAGAAGGTCACCGGGCTTCCCATTGTGACAGAGCTTATGGACATCAATCATCTTGAAGCTTTTGCGGATGTGGACATTATCCAGATCGGCGCCCGGAACATGCAGAATTTTACCCTCCTTAAAGAACTGGGCCGCTGTGATAAACCGATCCTCCTTAAACGGGGTTACGCATGCACCATAACAGAGGTACTCATGGCGGCGGAGTATGTCCTTGCCGGGGGCAACGATCAGATTATCCTCTGCGAACGGGGGATCCGGTCCTTTGATAATTATACCCGGAACGTTTTGGACCTCAGTGCCGTCCCTGCCTTAAAAAAGCAGAGCCACCTCCCGGTGATCGTGGACCCGAGCCACGCCACGGGCCTCTCCTGGATGGTGAGCGCCATGGCAAAGGCGGCGGTTGCCGCCGGAGCTGACGGCCTTATCATCGAGGTCCACAACAACCCCGAAAAGGCCCTCTGTGACGGCGAACAGTCCATCACCCCGGAAACATTTGCTTCCCTTATGGTGACCCTGAAAAAATATGCGGACATTGAGGGAAAGAAGATATGAAACCCATAGAAGAGTGTGTTGTCGGCATTGTGGGACTGGGACTCATGGGCGGTGCTATTGCCATGGCCCTGAGGAATTGCGGCGCCCTTACCAAAAACAGTAATACTGCGATCGGCAGTGGCAACAGCATTACTGCATGCGGCGCAGCGAGCGGCGCAGCGAGCAGCGGAGCGGGGGGCGGGCGGATCCTGGCCTGTGACATCGACGGCGAAACCTTGGCTGCGGCCCTGACTGAAAATGTGATCGACGAGGGGCTTCCTTCTCCGGAAAATATGCTGGGGCGCTGCGATTTGGTGTTTCTCTGCCTGAATCCTTCAACTTTGCTGCGTTTTATGGACACCTGGATGGCGCATTTTAAACCGGGCGCCCTTATCACCGACATTGCGGGGATTAAGGGAAAAATCGTTGACGCGGTAGAAAGAGTTCTGCGCCCTGACCTCGACTTTATCCCCGGCCATCCAATGGCGGGTGCTGAGAAGGGCAGTTTTGGGAGCGCGAAGAATGTCAGCTTCCACGGCAAGAATTACATCCTTACCCCCCTTAAGCGGAACCGGCCGGAAAACCTCGACTACCTCAAGGCCCTGATCTACCGCATGGGATTCGGCCGTATCATGGAAACCACTGCGGCGGAACATGACCGCAAGATCGCCTTTACCAGTCAGCTCTGCCACGTTATTGCCGCGGCCCTTATCGACTGCGAAAGCGATACTGCGATCACCCGCTTTGGCGGCGGCAGCTTTGAAGACCTTACCCGGATCGCCATGCTCAACGCCCCCATGTGGACTGAATTATTTCTTGAGAACCGCAGGGAACTGCTTTCGCGTATTGAACAGTTTGAAAAGAGCCTGGATAAGCTGAAAAATTATATTACCAACGGTGATGAAGCAGCCTTACAGGAAAATCTGCGGCAGGTGCGGAAACGCCGGGCGGCGATGAACGGCTAGAAAAGGATAAACAACATACCGCACGCCGGGTTTGGGTTTCTTATCTTGGCCAGCGATCCTCTTTTGAAAGCAAGGGTGGAAAAGGATTATGGGGCTCGCACTGGTACCAGTAGGCCGTAGACGCCACATCGTCCTGACGTTCAAAAAGACCCTTGTGGCAGACACCGATCTGCTGGATTGTTACCCTGAGGTTCTTTTCAAACAATATGGGATCCATAATATGCCAGCGATACAGCCCCCGCTGAGGCATGGTGTCGTCCGTATGGCAGGGATGAAAAACATCCCTGTCGTGGTGGGAATAATACACATAGCCCAAAAACGGCGTTGAATAAAGCCGTTCAACCATCCGGTTGTTTTCGTCCAGCCCTCCGAAACTCCAGGCGCCGCCGAAATAATCTTCTGTGCCGGTGCCGCAGATGGTAGGATAATCCCTGTCATCATCAATATAGAATTTTACTTCCCCCTCTCCCCACCAGTACCGCTCCAGACTTGTCAGGGCCATATAGGTTCCAATGTAGTGCCCCTTCCCTTTTATATCGTCAACAATAGTGTAGTCTTTCTGTTTTTGGGTAAGCTTTTCCCTGCGCCATTGGGCATGGAAATAAACCGTATCCGCGGGAAGTTCATCATAAAGGGTGTAATCTATCTGATAGAAAAACCCGGGAACAATTCCCGCGTGCTGGTTTTCAATGGTGATCTTCGCATTTTTAAGGAAGGGCATGGGGAAATAAGAATTCATCGCCCGTTTGGGATTAACCACAATGGGCAGTGAATTGACATCACAGCCCCGGGCAAACCCGCAGCAGAAAAAATCCCCCAGGGGGGCTTCCACCGAAGGAGTATTCTCATTGTCCCAGTACATACGCAAAACCAGATCCCGCAGCACATGGTAATCCTTTTCAGTCCGGTCCGTTACGGTGATCCATATATGCTGAATGATACCGGGGCCGTCAATTTCCGCCAGTACATGGGTGCTTCCTGGCGCGAGTTCCGGTATGTTGGGGCTGCCCTTACGGGAAGGCCCCAGATGGCTTGCAGCCATACCGCCCTTTCCCTTTTCCCCATGGGGATTTTCAGCGTTGATTGCCCGGCTTCTGCCCTGTTTCGCCTGTATAAGGCCGCCCAGATTATTATAGAAATCCATGGTACCTCCAAGTGATTCATTTTTGTACAAAAAAGGCCGCACCATAAAGATGCGGCCCAAATCCGCACGGCGTTAGTCCAGTTTTTCCAGACGCTCAAAGTAAAGATCAAAGGCCTTCTGATAAATGCTCAGGAACCGGTTCAGGCCGGCATTTTCAAGATCGGTTTTGAAGCGGGCGAATTCGGTTTCCGCGCCGCCGTCAATGATCCAGCGTTGTAAAGTGGCGTCATACACATTGTTGATCTGGGGAAGAATCTGATCCAGTTCCGCCTGTTCTTCAGGCTGAAACCAAACCCTCGGAGAGACCGCTTCATATTCCTGAAGCAGTTCCACCTTGCCGCCCGCGGCCTGTTCATCATAAAGCCGCTGGGCATCCCTTGGATATTCTACAACGGTTTCATAGTAATCGTTAAGGATAACATTCGGACCCCAGATAGTTGAATAACCCCGGAGCTGCCACCATTCAAGCCCGAATTTGGGTTTGAGTATCTGGCCGCTTTCATCAACATCCCAGCGAAGAATTCCATTGTTGTCTTTTACATAGACCGCCCCTTCAGCGCCCCAGTTAAGGGTGGCCGAATTTGCAGGTATCATACAATAGTCTACAAAGCGGGCAATCAATTCTGGATATTTACAGTCTGCGGTGATCATGGCAAGGGTGGTGTCGGTAAGCTCTGAATTGTTGCGTATATACCCTGTTTTACCCTTCGGGCCCTGTACCCGGGGCATTGAAACATATCCTTTCTGAACATCAGTATTGGTAAATCGTCCTTCGGTACCCCATGCCTGGAACATACCGATCATGGGCAGATTGCTCTGCAGCTTCTGGGCATGAAGGCTGGAACCGGTGGCGTGGGGGGCGAAAGAATCGGGATTCAGCACCCCGTCCCTGTAAAACTGGTGAAACAGTATGGCGGTTTTCTGGAACCCTTCGTCCAGGGCGGCGTACACGAGTTTTTTATCCCGGAGCAAAAGATGGTTGCCTTCGGTATGAAACCCGGTCTGTACATCCATGATGCCGTTAGCGGCGGAGAACCAGCCGAAAATATGATCCCAGCCTTCCGCGTAATCCCAACTGATGGGATATTCGTCTTTAACGCCGTTACCGTTCAAATCTCCAGCCTGCTTAAAGGCATAAAGCACTTTGACCGTTTCATCCAACGTTTTGGGCATGGAAATTCCAAGCTTGTCCATCCAGGGCTTGTAAATATAAACCGGTCCCGGTGTCATAACAAGACCTTTCATTTCTTCAACCCTGGGGAAACCGTACAGTTTCCCGTCCGGTGCGTAACTCATCGCCAAGTATTCGGGCCGTTTTTCGTAAACCGCCCTCAGATTAGGCATGTACTGGGCAACCAGATCATCCACCGGCATAAAGACGCCCTTATCAAGGTACTGGAGAAGATGGTTTCTGCCGATACCGGTCCAGAAAGCATCGGGCAGATCATTGCTGGCAAGCATCATCTGCACCCTTTCCGCGGCGCTGCTTCCGGGAGCGGTGATCCACTCTATTTGAATTCCCGTATCGGCGATGGCTTTTTGCATCCACAGATTTTCATTGGGATCCTCAGGTTCCACATCGTTGATGCTTCTGAAAATTTTTAATTTCGGCTGTTTGGCCGGATCTAAAACAATGGGAAAACCGCTGTCCGATTTCCATCCGCTGTCATCTGCGCCGGAAGCAGCTTCACCCTTTTTTGCGCAGCCGGCGAACAGGAAAATACCGATAAGGGCTGCGAAAACAACAAACCCCAATCTTCCGTTTCCGAGTAACATTTTCATAAAAATACCTCCTTTTTTCTGCCGTGATACGATACCTTCTGATTTCATAAATACCTCCTTACTATGTGTTTATTCTTTTATGGAGCCAATCATGACTCCTTGAGCAAAGTATTTTTGGGTCAGGGGATATAAAACCATGACCGGGAATGAGGCCAGGACGATTACACAGTATTTCAGCTGATCCGCCCGCTTCATCTTTTCCAGCGCTTCCGCGGGGTTTACCCTCATGTCCACGGTGATCGTGTTCTCGATGAGGAGATCCCTCAAAATGGCCTGAAGCGGCATTTTCGATCTGCTATTCAAATACATGATGGCATTGAAATAGGAATTCCAGTGGCCTACCGCATAAAAAACAACCATAACGGCAATAACGGTAGAAGACAGGGGCAGTACAATCCTGAAAAAGAAATGCAGATCCGAACATCCGTCGATCCGGGATGCTTCAAGAAGGCTGTCGGGAATATTGGACATGTAAAAAGTCCTGACAACAATAAGATTAAAAACCGAGACACCACCGGGCAGCACCAGGGACCAGATGGTATCCATGAAATGCAGACTGCGGATCAGCATATACAAAGGGATAATGCCGCCTGAGAAAAACATGGTAAAGGTCATAATCAGCATGATCCCGTTGCGTCCCGGCATATCTTTTCTGGACAGTGCGTACGCGCCGGGAATGGTTACGGCGATATTTATGGCGGTGCCCAAAAGGGTGTAGATGATGGAATTCCGGTACCCTGTCATCAGGGGCTTAAAGTTGAAGGCCGTTACATAACCGTCAAAATACAATTTTCCGGGAAACAGGAGCAGTTCCCCGCCTTTAACCGCTGAGGGGTCTGTTATGGAAGAGATAATAACATAGTACAGCGGATATAATATCACTATACAGATAAGGCCCATAATAAGCGTATTTATAAGGTGAAAAACCCTGTCACCCCGACTTAGGGCTGTTCGGCTTGCCGACATAATAAGCAATTACCCCCTTTCCATACAAAAAATTAAAACAAACTTGTTTCCATCGTCTTCCTGGCAATAAAATTGGAAAACAGGAGCAGGAAAAAATTGACCAGCGAGTTGAACAAACCAACCGCAGTGGCAAAGCTCTGCTGGGCATTTCTAACGCCTATCTTGAACACATAGGTCGAAATAACTTCGCTGACACTCAGGTTCATGCCGTTTTGGAGGAGGTACACCTTTTCGTACCCCACGCTGAGAATATTACCGATTGCCAAAATCAGCATGATCACAATCGTCGGCATGATGGTCGGAATATTGATGTGGATCATGCGCTTTACAATTCCGGCTCCATCGATCATGGCGGCTTCGTGCAGTTCCGGGCTGACCCCGGTAAGGGCGGCAAGATATACAATAGCGCTGAAACCCATGCCCTGCCAGATTCCGGAAATAATATATATGGGGCGGAAATATTCCGGCCGGTTTAAAAACAGATTGTCCTTTGCCCCCAGAAAAACGAGGATTTTTGCCAGGAACCCCGACGAGGGCGCAAGAAAAAGGATGAGCATACTGACCAAAACAACTACCGAAATAAAATTCGGCGCATAGGTAACCGTCTGGATAAAACGTTTGCCGTTTTTACTTCGTACTTCATTCAGCAGCAGGGCAAAAATGACCGGTACGGGGAAAGAAAAAATCAGAGAAGCAACACTAAGGATGATGGTGTTTTTCAGTGTTATAATGAAGATATTTGTTTGAAAAAACTGTGCAAAATATTTTAACCCTACCCAGGGACTGCCCCAGATGCCGACCCGGGGATTGAAGTCCTTGAAGGCCAGGAGCAGCCCATACATGGGGGCATAGCTGAACAATAAAACGAAGCCCAGGGCGGGCAGCAATAAAAGATACAATTGCCAGTTAGCCAGGACAGTCTGCTTTATCCCTCTCCGCATAGATACTCCATTTTAGGGCAACGTTAAACCAAATTTCCTAAAAAAAAGATATTATTTCGGCATTATAATAGTAGATAAATGCCAAAATCTATCTATTTCCCCAATTTCCTTAAAAATTTACAAATATTTAAGGAAAACGTTGACATGAATAAAAGAATATCGTATAGTGAACCTATTGTCAAGCAAAATTTTTATAAATTTTCGTATATTATAGGGAACAGGGAGTTTATAAACACCAGGGTGGAAAATGGCAACAAGTAAAGATGTCGCAAAACTTGCGGGGGTATCCCACACAACGGTCTCCCGGGCCTTTAAGGGCGGCGAAAGGATGAGGAAGGAAACCTATGACCGTATTTTGCAGGCGGCCGGCGAGCTCCATTACTCCCCCAATTTACTGGCCGCGGGGCTCCGCAGTCAGAAATCCTCCACCGCCGGCATTGTGATAAGCCATTCCGGGGTTGCGTTCTTCATGAATCTGGTTCAGGAGCTGGAAAATCAGCTTCAGCGGCAGGGGTTTAGGCTGCTTATTTCCTTTGACTCAGGGGATCCTGAAAAACAGCAAAATGCCTTTCAGGCCATGTCCAGCGCACGGGCGGATTCAATCGCTTTTATGCCCATAGCCCCTCCCCCGAAAAAAAAGACAGAGATGCTGGAGCAGATGAAGGCTTCGGGCATCCAGTATATACAGTTGTTCAACGATGCCCTGGATGGGTTCGGCAGTGTACTTATTGACGATGTGGGAGGCGCCCTGGCGGGAACCCGGCATCTTTTGGACAAAGGCCACAGGAGAATTCTGATGATAGGCGGCTATAACCGGATTGAGGGTTTCTACAAGGCCTATGAAGAAAAGAAACTGTCCGCGCCCATTCCACACCTTCCCCTGTTGGATGATGATTTGAAAATTTGCCGCAATAACATACGGCAGGCGATCATTGAAAGAAAACCTACGGCGGTATTCTGCATCTCGGATCAGATCGGCGCCATAACCTACGGTATTCTCTCGGAATTGAAATACCATGTCCCTGATGATATTTCTTTCCTTGCTTTTGACGATTCCTTCTGGAGCGAGTCACTGAGCATATCGGTAATCGGCCAGCCCATTGCCGAAATTGCCGGAAACATAGCGGGGAAAATATTCAGTTATTCCAGGGGCGCTGATGCCCCCCGGTCTCCGGCTTCGTCACGTACGGTGTTCACCCCCTTTCTGATTGAAAGGAATTCTATACGGGATATATCCCAATAACAAGGAGAAAAAAATGTTACTACGGCACATTACTCTGGAGGAAGGTTTCTTAAACATTCCGGTACGTCCCGGAAACGGGCGGCGTTATCCCCTGCAAATATGGTGCGGAAATACCCTGCTCCGGGAATTCAGCCTGGGGATCACCGATGATGAAGACGCGCCTTTTTTCTTTCTGGATTTTACCGCCTTTGCGGGAAAGACCCTTTCCCTGGTTTTACCCGATCCGGGGGAATTAACATCAAAGGCGCTGGAGAGATGCCGGGACGGTTCTGATCCCAGGCCCGGGAATCCCCTGTATCCCGATTTATACCGGGAAGCGCTCCGCCCCTGTTTCCATTTTTCCAGCCGCCGGGGCTGGCTCAATGACCCCAACGGTCTTGTTTTTTCAGGCGGAGTGTTCCATATGTACTATCAGCATAATCCCCTGGGAACCCCCCATGGCAGCGTTAATGTCTCGTGGGGCCACGCGGTAAGCAAAGACCTGCTTCACTGGTCGGAAAAATCAGACGCCATTCTTCCCTGGCGCAGGGATTGGTCTATTGCTTCGGGGAGCGCTTTAATTGACCGGGACAATGCCGCCGGTTACGGCAAAGACGCGATCATCTGCGCCTTTACGACACTCGGCACGCTGAATAATGAAGGCGGAAATTTTCCTTCAGGCGGCCAGTTTCTGGGGGCCAGCGTTGACGGGGGCGATACGTTTTATTTGTTTTCCACCCATGCGGTTGTGCCCACCGAAAACGGAGAGGGCTGGCGGGACCCAAGGCTGTTCCGGTACAAGGATCATTACTGCATGGCGGTCTATGAAGTTGAAAACGGAATCAACTGCGTTTCATTTTATACCTCCAAAGATTTTCATCATTGGGAGCGGGTGTCCCGGAACATGAATCTCTATGAATGTCCCGATATTTTTCCGCTGAAAACTGCGGATGGGGAAGAAAAATGGGTGCTCTACGGCGCCGACGGCTTCTGCAGAATCGGTGATTTTGACGGTAAAGTTTTCCATGAAAGCGGTGACAAAAACCCCCTTGATTACGGTGACGCCACCTACGCCGGACAAACCTGGAGCGATCATCCCGAAGGCAAAAGGGTCCACATCAGTTGGATCAGAGGCATGGGAAAGAACAATGATCATGGTGATGAGCTGGGGTATGTGGGTATGCCTTTTTCCCAGTGCATGTCAATTCCCTGCGAGCTTACGCTGTCAAAACAAAACGGCGCTTTCCGGGTCTTACGGAAACCGGCTGCGGAATTTGATACCCTGCGGAAGGCCGGGCCGGAAAAAACCCATGAAAAAATTGACGGCACATTCTGCCTGACGGTGAAAGCCCCGGAAGAATATGTGATCAAAGTGTCGGATCTTTCGCAGGTTTTTGAGATCAAGGCGGGGGATCATCTTGTAAAGTTTGATCCTGCAGAAAAAATTCTGCATTTTGAAAACGGCCATTCGTGTCAAACAGGGGACGGCGCATTGATCATCCGCCTCCTGGCGGACACTACCACCATGGAACTTTTTTTCAATGACGGGATTGCATGCACCTATGCCATGAGACCTGAGGAGATGGGTCTTCAGTTTAAGGGCAAGGCCGATGTGGAAATAGAGCGTTTCCAAATCGCTCCGGCCCTGATAGTTTAGGTTCTAGCCACATTCAGCTTATGATTACGGTGTTCATGTTTTTTTTCTTAAAGCTAAAATAATATTGCAAACATCAGACTGTTTGATAAGCCCTGCGGAGACCGCCCCTATCAGGGCCGATCCGAGGGCCGCCCCCAGGCCGGAGCCGGGGCATATTTCTGCGGAAAATTGATTTTCCAACTCCCGCCGGAACAGAGGATTTTTTACCGCGCTGCCCGCGGTAATAATCCTTTTGATGGAACCGAAGCGGGCCTCGAGCCCTGAGCGAAAAGCGGCAAGTTCGCGGACAATGCCCGAGACCGTGGCGGCGGTTAAACTGCCCATGGTGAAGTTGTTGAGGGAAATACCGTTTATGCTGCCCCGCTTCGCCCCATCCTGCCGTGTGCCGTTAAAGGTCGTATCGACCAAAAGCCCATTGCTACCCTGCTCCAGCGCGGCGGCTTTCATGGTATCAAAAAAACTGACATCCCCGGACAGGGGGATACCCTTTTCTTTTGCGTAGCGCGTTACGATATCGGCAAAGAAACGCTCCAGTACCTCGTAGGATTTGCCGGAACTGATGGCTGCCCCCACAAGGATATAGCCTAATCCTAAAAAGGGACGCAGTTCCATTCCCGGGGGGCACTCGGCGGATTCTGCAAACACCGATAGTTGGCCGCTGGTTCCTATGCTGATAAGACATTCTTCCCCGGGGCGGGCGACAAGACCATAAAATGAGGCCTGGTTATCACCTACCGGATGGGCTACGGGGATACCGTCCGGCCTTGTTCCGGCTATCGAAAAAGGAAGGGCCAGGCGTGGCCAGGAAAAGGGCGTTTTTTCTTCGGTATCTCCATTGGCATATACGGCAAAATCCTTATTAAAGCGCAAAATTACCGGATCAAAACCACCGTAACTGGCAAGAAAACTACTGTCGGTTTTTGTAAAGCCCTGGCCCAGAAGCATTCCGGTAACATATTCATTGATTCCGCACCATGCGCGGGCCTCAGGCGGAATGCGCTTCAAAAGCCGCATGGCATAATGGGTAAGAAAGCCATAGCCCGCATTCAAGAACACGCCGGTTTTTTCGGCAAGCAGCTTTTGCGGAGTTGTACCCTTGAACGATTCAACTCCGCATTGATCGAGCCAGGTATACAAGGGCGAACAGGGTCTGCCCTGCCCATCAACATAGAGTATGCTATGCTGCTGCCCCGTTACACAGATGGAAGACAAGGGCTCTTTAACCGATGCCAGCATATCCTGAATATTTTGGACAATCAGATTAACATCCTGACAATACGCCAAGGGGTCTGACATAAAGAGTTTGGGATTAGGAGCGGAGCGTCTTTCCGCAATTACCGCTTTTTCCAGGTCAAGAACGTAGAGATCAAGATTTGTCGTTCCTATGTCAAAACCCGCTATAAACATATATACCTTAACAGGTGCGGGAACGAAGAATGGCAATGAACGGGTAATAAGTCTATTTTTTTACCGTTCTTCCCGGCACCATATTTCCGGGAAACCTATGGCGCCGATTATTGCAGCGCAGGATGCTACATCATCCGCATATATTCTCTTAAACACTACCCGTGTATAAACCCCATAGTTTTCATAAGCCGGCTTCAGCCCCGCAGCCGATAGTCTATTGTAGGCCTGTTCGGCATTGTTGAAATTCAGAAATGAGCCTACCTGAAGCCGGTAGAGATTATTGCTTCCCCTTTTGGGAATGCTGCCCAAAATTTTTGCGGGTACCGGATAGGTTCTGGGCCTTGCCGGAACTATAACCGGCTCCGGGGCTCTGGGTGCCGCCGGAACCATTATGGAAACAGCGGGCGCTGACGGAGCCCTGGGAGAAGCCTCAATTATGGAAACAGCGGGCGCTGCCGGAGCTCTGGGAGAAGCCTCAATTATGGAGACTGCGGGCTCCGCCGGGGCTCTGGATGCAGCCGATGCTGTGGGAGCCATTGCCGGTTCTGCATCAGTGCGCTGGGGGCGCGGCTCAGGCGCGGAGCTGATGTCGGCGGATGCCGTATCATTAAAATCAATATCATTGATGACAGAGGGCCCTTGTCCGGTACCGGTAAAGTAAATGGTAACCTGCTGGTTTTTTCCCATTGCGGGCCAGGTTTTTTCCGCTTTAAAAGCGGTAAAATTTTCCCCCGCAGAATCATCAAAATAAAGATCAGTGTCTATTTGCCCGGAAAACACAACGGGGGCCTTGAATTTTTTGCTCTCCCCGTCTTGCGCCCCGCTTACCCAAATTTTATAGTCAGACAGGGCGGTTTCTTCGTATAGGGAACGATCAAGCTCCTGGGCCTTACTGAATCCCGCGATGGCCGAAATCATAAAAACAAAATGCAAAAACTTTTTCATTATTGTCCTCCCCTTAATCTCATCCAGCTTCTATTTTACCACAATGTTCACCAGTTTGTCAGGTACAGAGATTACCTTTAGTACCGTTTGCCCCTCCGTCCACTTGAGCACCCCCGGCAAAGCAAGGGCGATCTTTTCAAGCTCCGCCTTCGGCGTTCCTGCGGGAACCGTAAACTTGTCACGGATCTTGCCGTTTACTTGGGCCACTACCGTAGCTTCACTTGAGGCGGTAAGTTTTTCTTCGTATACTGGCCAGCTGCTTTTCGATATTGATTCCCTGTGCCCCAGTTTCTGCCAGAGTTCCTCACCAAGGTGGGGGGCGTAGGGGGCAATCAACTGCACCAGGGGCTCCCAGAGCGCACGGGGGACCTCCGGCAATTTTGCAAGCTCGTTGGAATAGATCATCATCTGGCTGATGGCGGTATTGAAGTTGAGGCTTTCCGTATCATCGCTCACCTTCTTGATGGTTTTGTGCATTAACCGCACCAGTTCCGCCTGATTTCCGTCATTTATGGGGACCGCTTCGCTCACCGGCTTCTCACCAATGGCCCAGAGCCGTTCCAGAAAGCGGCTCACCCCGATGAGCCCCGCGGTGATCCAGGGCTTGCTTACTTCCAGGGGGCCCATGAACATCTCGTAAACCCTCATGGAGTCTGCGCCGAATTCCTTTACGATGTCGTCGGGGTTGATCACGTTCCCCCGGCTCTTGCTCATCTTCTGGTTGTCTTCCCCCAGGATCATCCCCTGGTTCACCAGCCGCTGAAAGGGCTCCCTGGTGTTCACGAGGCCGAAGTCGTAGAGGACCTTGTGCCAGAAGCGGCTGTAGAGGAGGTGGAGTACCGCGTGTTCAACGCCGCCCACGTAGAGGTCCACCGGGGCCCAGTATTCGATTTTTTCTTTTGCCGCAAAAGCATTACTGTTTTTTGGATCAAGGTAGCGGAGATAGTACCAGCAGGACCCGGCCCACTGGGGCATGGTGTTGGTTTCCCGCTTCGCCGGTTTTCCGCATTTGGGGCAGGCGGTGTTCACCCATTCTTTGATTCCAGCCAGGGGGGATTCCCCGGTGCCCGTGGGCGCATAGGACTGCACATCCGGGAGCCGCAGGGGGAGGTCTTTTTCATTGAGGGGTACAATGCCGCAGGTGTCGCAGTGGACCACCGGGATCGGTTCCCCCCAGTAACGCTGCCGGCTGAATATCCAGTCCCGCAGTTTGTAGTTTACCGCTTTTTTCCCAAAGCCCTGGGCTTCAACCCAGGCGCACACCTTTTCTTTTGTTTCGGAAGTGGGGAGGCCGTTGAACTGCCCGGAGTTCACCGCCCAGCCATCCGCTACCGTGCATTCGGCAGGTTCTGCGGAATAGTCCTTACCGGGCGCGGGCTTCTCACCGGAAACCACCAGTTTGATCGGCAGATTGAAAGTCTTGGCGAATTCCCAGTCCCGTTCGTCGTGGGCGGGCACCGCCATGATCGCCCCGGTGCCGTAGGAGATGAGCACGTAGTCGGCGATCCAGATGGGGATCTTTTCATTGTTCACAGGATTGACGGCGAATGCGCCGGAGAAAACCCCTGTCTTGACCTTGGCAAGGTCCGTCCGTTCCAGGTCGCTCTTTTTGGCCGCCGCGTCAAGGTAGGCGTCCACCGCGGATTTCTGCGCCGCTGTGGTGAGCTTTGCCACCAGGGGATGCTCCGGGGCCAGGACCATGTAGGTGACGCCAAAAAGGGTGTCGGGCCTGGTGGTGTAAATTTCCAAAGTATCACTGTGGCCATCGATCTTGAAAGTAACGTTGGCCCCTTCGGAACGGCCGATCCAGTTGCGCTGCATGAGCTTTACCGGCTCGGGCCAGTCCAGGCCGTCCAGGTCCTCAAGAAGCCGTTCCGCATAGGCGGTGATCTTCAATATCCACTGGCGGATGGGCTTCCGCGTTACGGGCGTACCGCAGCGCTCACAGCAGCCGTCCTTGACTTCCTCGTTGGCAAGCCCGGTCTTGCAGGAGGGGCACCAGTTGATGGGGGTCTCGGCCTCATAGGCCAGCCCCTTTTCAAAAAGCTTGAGGAAGATCCACTGGGTCCATTTGTAATAATCGGGATCGGTGGTGTTCACCATCCGGTCCCAGTCGTAGGAAAAGCCCAGGGACTTTATCTGATCCGTGAACCGGGCGACATTGGCCGCAGTGGTGGCCGAAGGATGGGCCTTAACCTTGATGGCATAGTTTTCTGCGGGGAGACCGAAGGCATCAAAACCCATGGGGTGCAGTACATTGAAGCCCTTCATCCTGAGGAAGCGGCAGTAGATGTCCGTGGCGGTGTAGCCTTCGGGGTGCCCCACGTGGAGCCCCTGGGCGGAAGGGTAGGGGAACATGTCCAGCACATAGCGGCGCTTGTCCCGGGGAAAAGACGGGTCCTCATCGGCCTTAAAGCTCTTGTGATCTTCCCAATATTTCTGCCACTTGGGCTCGATTGTCTCAAAGGGATACTTCGCCATGTCCGGAACTCCTTGCGAATGTAATGTATACCATATTACATGGCAGGCGGGGTGTATTGCAAGGTTGCCAGTGAATACAGGGAATTATCCCTTGCTTTTTTTGGGCAGAAATCAGAATATGGATATTAAAGGAGAAACTATGGCCCATAAAATGGCAATTATTGGTTTTGGCGGGATGGCCGGATACCATCAGAAAAACATCGGCGAGCATTTTCCCGAGCTGGAAATTGCGGGTATCTATGATATACGTCCTGAGGCGGTTCAGAAGGCCCGGGACCTGGGGATTAAGGCCTTTGATTCGCCTGAGCGTATCTATGCCGACAAGGACATTGAGCTGGTCCTGGTGGCTACACCGAATGATGTGCATAAGCCCTACGCCATTGCGTGTCTTGAGGCGGGCAAGAACGTGATCAGTGAAAAGCCTGTTACCCTTAACTCCGCAGAGCTTGAGGAAATTATCGCCGCTTCCAAAAAGGCGGGTAAATTTTTTACCGTGCACCAGAACCGCCGCTGGGACGCGGATTTTCTTTCGGTTAAAAGAATATTTGCAGACGGCATACTCCACGATCCCTATATGATCGAAAGCAGGGTGCAGGGTTCCCGGCAGGCCCTGCACGGCTGGCGGGGCTGGAAACAGAACGGCGGCGGCATGGTGCTGGATTGGGGGGTCCACCTCATCGATCAGATGCTTAACTTTTGCCCCCAAAAACTTGTCTCGGTGAATGCCGTGCTGCATCAGGTTTTTGCCCCCGAGGTGGACGACAACTTTACCGCTTCCTTCCGTTTCGAGAACGGTCTCCATTACCTCGTAAACATCGCCATGAACAGCTTTATCGTGCAGCCCCGCTGGCATATTTCCGCCGCCGATGGCACCGCCCTGATCGAAGACTGGGACTGCAAGGGCAAAATCGTCAAGCTTTCCGATGCGGCCACCCTTGACTGGGCGGAGGACATCGTTTATACCGCCGCAGGTCCCACCCGTTCCATGGCCCCCCGGCCCAAAAACACAACTGTGGAACTGCCCCTGCCCAGGGCGGAACAGACCTGGCTGGAATATTACAGGAATATTGTGGCGGTACTGGACAACAAGGCCCAGCCCATTGTTACCACCGATCAGGCTTTACGGGTGATGAAGGTCATTGATCTGGTGTTCCAGTCTGATAAGGAGAAGCACGGCATCGCGTGCAGCCTGTAAACCGGCGCTCAAAAAGCGCGGTTCAGAATTTATTTTCTTTTAAGAGCGGCGCGGGTAAGGGTACACCCAGCCCGTCTGCCGTCTCTTTCAATGTTTTCCAGACTTCACCGGTAAGGGGAACCCCTTCTTTTTCGCATTTTTTTTCCGCTTCCTGTTCTTTAAGGCCCGCATAGTAGACCCGGTCTGCCCCTTCTGCCGGGCGGAGGGCGGTAAGCTCGTCCAGCATGCGGCTGATGTCCTGTTTAAATTCATTTGGGTCCCGGAAGAGGTCGATCCGAAAGGCCATAAAGAAGTGGCAGACTCTGGCGGAGGTGATTTCCGAATCCATCACGGCCCCGCCGAAGACGCCCCCGGAGCTGACCGCGGTGAGAATATCCACCATCACCGCAAGGCCGTAGCCCTTATAGCCCCCTGAGGGAAGGAGCCCGCCGCCCCGCTTGAAAAGCATGTCGTCCAGCAGGCGGACAGGATCGGAAGCGGCAAGGCCATCGGTTCCCACCGCCCAGCCGGGGGGCAGGGCTTTCCCCTCACGGGCGGCCACTTCAACTGCGCCTCGTGTGACGGCGGTGGTGGCCATATCCAGGCTGAACATCTGGTCCCCCAGGCCGGGGACGGCAAAGGCAATGGGGTTGGTGCCGAACATGGCTTCCCGCGCGGAGGTGGGCACACCCAGGGCGGCGGTATTGGTCATGGTAACCCCAATCATATCCTGCCGGGCGGCCATTTCCGCATAATACCCCGCAATGCCGAAGTGGTTTGAATTGCGGATCGAGCAGAACCCCACGCCGTGATCCTTTGTCTTGCTAATGACACATTCCATGGACTTTTTGCTTAGGGAAAGGCCCATGCCCCCCTCCGCGTCAAGCACCAGGGACACCGGAGTTTCCCGCAGTACGGTGGGCTGTACATTGCCCTTTATCAAGTTTGCACTGATGCCGTCAACGTAACGTTTTATCCGGGCAACCCCGTGGCTCCGTATCCCCCGGGCATCGGCGGAAACGAGAATTTCGGCGGAATCAGCCGCTTCTTCCTGCGGAATGCCCAGGGCGGTAAAGATGCCGACGCAGAGTTTTTCCAGATCAAAACGGGGGATATATACCATAATCGTTATTATGTTACGAGTTTCAGTGCTTCGTCCAGAGCCAAACAAAAAGCCCATCCCCTGATAAACAGGGAATGGGCCTTATC
>BOBW01000032.1 GCA_026002595.1 Spirochaetia bacterium
ATTTACGTTTTATGGACTTGGTTTTTTTATCAATGATATGCGTAATTCAAAAGCAATGCTTTTATTCCTTATTTCCCTAAAATACATTCAGGAAAAAAAATTATTAAAATATTTAACATTAAATTTATTAGGTTTTTTATTCCATGTGTCTGCAATATTATATATACCCCTTTATTTTATTATTGGAAAAAGATGGCCAAAGAAGTTGATTATACTCTTATTTATACTTGGTAATATTATATTTATTTTGTCGATTCCATGGTTAAAAGGAATGTTTTTATTTATAGTAAAAATAGTAAATAATAATTCTATTCGTATAATATATAAAATGGCGGCATATACAGCATCAGAATTTCATGGCAGAGCTTATGGGTTTACATTAGGGTACTTTGAAAGGTTTTTTTCTTTTTGTTTAATATTTATGCATTATGATAAACTGATCAATAAATCACGAAGTAATATTATGTTTATTAACTGTGCCTTCATATATTTTTATATATGGCTCATTGGATCTGAGATGGTTGTTATTTTGCATAGAGTTGCTTTATTATTTGCATTTCATTATTGGGTTATATTTCCACAAATTTATGATATCTGTAAAAAAAATATGAAATTAGTTTTCTTTTTTTTATTGATGGTTTATGGCGGTTTAAGATTTGTAACAAATAATATTCGTATTACAGATATGTATGAAAACGCTTTATTTGAACATGGATCATTTGATTACCGGAATAATATGCATACGGCATATTCCAAATGGATGAAAACATCGGGCAGGGAGGCTGAATAGATGCAATCAGGCGGCTTAAGAACCAAAAACATTTTCAAACAATCTCGGGACAACAAACCGCTTATTACGGTAATAACCGTTGTGTATAACGGCAAAGATACTTTGGAAGATACCATTCTAAGTGTTATACATCAAACTTATGAAAATACTGAGTATATCATTGTAGATGGCTCCAGTTCCGATGGAACATTGGATATTATTAAAAAATATGAAGATAAAATTGATTATTGGATAAGTGAGCCTGACGAAGGACTTTATTATGCCATGAATAAAGGTATTGATCTGGCCAGGGGGAAGTGGCTTAATTTTATGAATAGCGGGGACCTTTTTTACAACAATACCGTAATAAATGAGATATTTGGTTCCCCCAGGGCATATAAAAACATTATTTACGGTAATACTATTTATAAAATAGAAAAAGATGCAGAATTGGTTTATCCTAAAATCTCCGATATTGTCAAAAAAATGCCTTTTTGCCATCAAAGTTCTTTTACTGAATATGAATTGATGAAGAAATACAAGTATGATACCTCATATAAATTGGCCGCCGATTACAATTTTCTTTATAGCCTGTATGTCAAGGGCATAGTATTTGAATATGTGAATATTACTGTTTCAGTATTTGAGGCAGAAGGCGGAGTGTCTGCACGAAGAAGAACGATGTATAATAAGGAAAGGATACGGGCAAGGGGAGAAAAGATATATTCATTTCATAATATTTTAGTATCATTAAATTTATATGTACGTTATATTTTAAAAAAATTATTGCCCCATAATGCGGGTTATTGGATAAGGCGCAGGAAATTAAAAAGGCGGAGTCTGAAGAGCCAGGCTTCACGATAGATATTTTAGTATTTATTTTCGCAGGGATTAATCCATGAAACGTATTATTACATATGGAACTTTCGATTTATTGCATTATGGTCATATTAATCTTCTAAGTCGTGCAAAAGCAATGGGCGATTACCTCATTGTTGTACTGTCAACGGATGAATTTAACTGGAATGAAAAACAAAAGAAATGCTATTTTTCTTATGATGTACGCAAACAATTACTCGAAGCAATTCGTTATGTTGATCTCGTTATACCTGAAAGCTCCTGGGAACAAAAAAATACCGATATTGCTGAATATCATGTAGACGTTTTTGTTATGGGTGATGATTGGAAAGGTAAATTTGATTTTCTTTCCGGAAAATGTGAAGTTGTGTATTTAGAGAGGACACCTGAAATATCAACTACCCAGATAAAGAATGATTTGTTCTCTAATAGCCGTTAAAGAAAGGAATTATTATGACCATTCGTGAATTACAGTTAATAGAACTTGATATCTTGAAACAGGTCATAGCTGTTTGCCGGGAGAATAACATCTCTTATTTTATGCTGGGCGGTACATTACTCGGCGCTGTAAGACATAAAGGGTTTATTCCCTGGGATGATGATATTGATATTGGTATGCCAAGAGACGACTATGAACGATTTATTGAGATAATTCATGATGCTTTGCCGGAATATTTAAAGTTGCAGTATTTTAAAGATGACATTGAGTATCATAAGTATAGCATTAGAGTTATAGACAAACGATATAAGGTACGCAGAAATGATTATAGTAATGAGATAGAATCATATATTTGGATAGACATCTTTCCTCTGGATGGAATGCCGTCTAGTAACATAAAGAAAAGATTACATATATTCAGACCTTTATTTGTCAGGTTACTATATGCCTATTCAAACTTTAATTTGCTGGTAAACATGAAAAGACGTAGAAAAATATTTGAAATGGTATTGGTTAGAATAGGTATGTTCATAACCAAAATAATAAAGTTTGATAAGCGCAAACAATTATACCGGATTGATAGGCTATTGAAAAAATATACCTATAATGATTCGGGATATGTTGGAAACTTTATGGGCGCTTATAAATCTAAAGAGTTATTTCCAAAAATTTATTACCAGGATGGCGCTATGTATGATTTTGAAGATATCAAATTAAGGGGACCGATAGAATATGATAAAATATTAATCCAAATGTATGGAGACTATATGACTCCTTTGCCGCCGGAAGAGAGATTTTCACATTCAATTATTCTTGATGAGGCAAATAATTGAAGCCGGACAGAAATACCTATAAAAAAAGAATGGCATATATATTAAAGCATAATATATTGATTCAAGCCATATATCGGTTTGTTTTAAGCAATGTATTTAGAGTCATTGGATTTTTTATTAAAACAGATAATCATTTGGTTTTGATGAATGCTTACGGTGGTCTCCGGTATAATGACAGTCCAAAAGCTATAGGCGACTATTTATATTCCCATTATGAATACCGGAACCTGCGAATTGTATGGGCTTTTGAGCGGCCGGATGATTTCAATATTCCTTTTGAGAAAATTAAAATTGATACATGGGATTATTTTTATACCGCATTGAAGGCAAAATATTGGATAAGCTGTGTGAATATTGAGCGCGGGCTGCATTTCAAGAAGGCCGCAACCCGTTACTTGAATACATGGCACGGAATACCGATAAAGACAATCGGTAATGCGGTTAAAGGGAGAAATGATTTTGATTTTTCCAATGTGAATGTTTTCTGTTATTCCTGTTCATTTGAAAAAAGTATCTATATTCGTGATTTAGGTGTTTTGGAAAGAAATATGATTATGTGCGGTTTACCGCGCAACGATGAGTTATATCATGTTACTCCGGAGAGAATAGGATCGCTAAGATTAAAACTGGATATACCGGATAATAAAAAGATAATTTTGTATGTTCCTACATGGCGGGAAAGTTCTGATAAGGGAAAATCATATACTTTAACCTCTCCGATTGACGCCATGGTTTTGGAGCAGCAGTTGGGAGATACATATATCCTGCTGGTTAGAGCGCATCATTTTGTAACACAACTATTGGGAATTCAATTTAATAATTTTATCAGAGATGTATCGGAATATCCGGAAATAAATGAATTAATGATAATTGCAGATATTCTCATATCTGATTATTCAGCCGCCATTTTTGATTATGCCATACTGGAACGTCCGGTTATCAGTTTTGCTTTTGACTATAAGGAATATACTGATAGTCATGGGCTATATATGGATTTAGAGAAAGAACTGGATGGCAGATTGGTTAAAACACAGGAAGAGCTCATTAATAAAATAAAACTTATGGATTATAACGATGAGTGTAAAAAAACGGCAGTTTTTAAGAAAAAATATATAGAAGAAGGCGGAAATGCCGCAGAAACATATGTAAAAGCCCTCTTTGACGGCTATTGTTAGGTTATGGCGGTGAATATATTTTATACATTGGAGGATATTTATGGCTAATCAGAAAACAGCGCTAGTGTGCGGTGCAGGCGGATTCATCGGTGGTCATCTCGTAAAACGTCTCAAAGAAGAGGGATACTTTGTACGGGGTGTTGATATTAAGCAGCACGAGCATAGGGAAACCTGTGCTGATGAGTTTGTGCAGGGGGATTTGCGGGAACAAAGTTTCTGTCGGCAAATAACATCAGACAAACATTTTGATGAGCTTTACCAGCTTGCCGCTGATATGGGTGGGGCAGGGTATATCTTTACCGGCGAACATGATGCTGCGGTTATGCATAACTCGGCGACTATAAATCTTAACATGGCGGAAGAGGCGAGAAAGACAGGTATTAAAAAGATTTTCTATTCTTCAAGCGCCTGTATTTATCCGGCAAGCATTCAGGAAGATGCAGATAATCCCGGGCTCAAAGAAACAGACGCATATCCGGCAGGCCCTGACAGCGAATACGGCTGGGAAAAACTCTTTAGCGAGAGAATGTATTTGTCTTATGCCCGGAATTATGGTATGGAAATACATATTGCAAGATTTCATAATATCTTTGGCCCATTCGGTACATGGGAAGGGGGAAAAGAAAAAGCCCCCGCCGCTATGTGCCGCAAGGTTGCTGAAACTCCCAATGGCGGAGGGATTGAAATTTGGGGCGATGGAGAACAGACCCGTACTTTTCTCTATATTGATGAATGTCTTGAAGGGATAAGGCGTCTTATGAATTCACAGGTTGCAGGACCGGTTAATATTGGCTCCGATGAATTAATATCGATTAATGGCCTGGCGGAAATGGCCATGAACATTGCCGGGAAAAAACTTGCTATTAAACATATACCCGGTCCTTTGGGTGTTCGCGGAAGAAGTTCGGAAAATAGCTATATTCAACAGGTCCTGGGTTGGCGGCCAACTACAAAACTTATTGATGGTATGAAGATTACCTATCAATGGATTGCAGAGCAGGCAGCAAAGCGAAAATAAATAAAACAGAAGGGCGAGTTTGGCAAGACTTTAGACTGAGAATCAGAATGAAAATGTCTAATATAACCATCATCGGCGGTTCCGGCTTTGTCGGTACCCGTTTAACGGCGCTTCTGCTGAAAGCGGGCTATACCGTAAAAATCGCTGACAAAGCCGACAGCAAGGAATATCCCCACCTCCGCGTCTACGCCGATGTCCGCGAACCGGACACACTTAAAAAAGTCCTCGCCGGTTCCGATGTGGTTATCAACCTTGCCGCCGAACACCGGGACGATGTTACCCCTAAATCCCTCTACGATGACGTTAATGTAACCGGCGCAGAAAATGTCTGTAACACCTGTACGAAACTGGGTATCAGGAAAATCATATTTACCAGTTCTGTTGCCGTTTACGGTTTTGCCCCCCTGGGAACCGATGAATCAGGCGCTATTAATTATTTTAACGATTACGGCCGCACCAAATGGCTGGCGGAAGAGAAATACCGCGCATGGCTTGTCTCGCATCCTGAAAATTCCCTTACCATCATCAGACCAACCGTTATTTTTGGTGAACAGAACCGGGGAAATGTATACAATCTCCTGCATCAGATTGCAGGCGATAAATTTCTGATGGTAGGGAAGGGGACTAATTTCAAATCAATGGCCTATGTCGAAAATGTTGCGGCCTTTATCGAATACAATCTGAATAATGATTCCGGAGAATATCTATTCAACTACATAGATAAACCTGATTTTGATATGAATACCCTCGTTACCGAAGTAAACCGCATACTGGGAAAGTTCGGTAAACTCTTCCACTGGCCCTATTGGCTGGGCTATTTTGGCGGGCTTTGTTTTGATGTATTGGGGAAAATGCTGCACAAGAAACTAAACATCAGTTCAATCAGGGTAAAAAAATTTTGTGCAAATACCATGTTTGAAGCTGCGAATATTAAAAAGACAAATTTTAAGGCGCCGGTAACGCTTATTGAAGGGCTGGAAAGAACCATCAACTATGAGTTTATCAACAAAATAAAAAGCCACGTATTTTATACAGAATAAAATCAAGGATCATCAATGAACGAAGAACAAAACACCGATGACGAGATTAGCCTGATAGACCTGTTTGCCGTCCTCTGGCATCGCAAGGTCATGATCATCGTTATCACCCTTGTTGCCGCAATCGGCGCGGTGGTATTCGCCGTTTTCTCCATCGTCCTCCCCCCCGAAACTTCCCCCCTCCCCAACGAATACACCCCGAAGGCCCTCATGCTTATCAACAATTCCTCTTCCTCAGGGGGCGGCCTGTCGTCCATGCTCAACGCCTCAGGCCTCGGGGGTTTGGCCGGTCTTGCCGGGGTCAGTACCGGTTCAACATCCAGCCAGCTCGCGGTGGAACTGGTGAGTACCAATACCCTGCTGGATATGGTGGTGGACGAGTTCGATCTTATCACCCGCTATAAGATCGATACCCCAAAGAAAAAAGCAGAGTCCCCCCGCGCCGACAGCCGTAAAGCCCTCAAGAAAAAACTGTCCGCTGCATATGATGAGAAGAGCGGGTTCTTCAGTATTTCATTCACCGATATTGATCCGGTCTTTGCGCAAAGTGTGGTGAACTTCTGTGTCACGTACCTGGGGAACCGGTTCGACGAACTGGGGGTAGACAAGAACCAACTGGAAAAGGTGAACCTGGAAAAGAATCTCCAAAACACCTATGAGGAAATAGTGTTTTGGGAAGGGGAGACCCGGCGGCTGGAACAGTCCATCCAGATGGGCAGTACTTCAATTCCTTCCTTTTCGTTAGAACTCAACCGTATCGCTATGGAACTGGAAGCCCGCAGGACCATCTATACCCAGCTCAAGGTCCAGTACGAACTTCTCAAGGTGACCATGGCCAGTGAGAAGCCGGTGTTCCAGGTGCTGGAGATGGCGGAAGTCCCGGACCAGAAATCAGGTCCGAGCCGGGGTTTGATTTGTGTCATCGTGACCTTCGCGGGGGCCTTCTTCTCGGTGTTTCTGGCTTTTGTCCAAAACGCTATTGAGAATATCAAAAAAGACCCGGAAGCCATGGCCAAGTTCAAAAGTAAAAAAGGGAAGGCTGTTTAAGCAATGCGGTACAAGAATTTTCTATTACTGATAATTATCCTGTTTCTCGCCTTCCCCATATCGGCCCAGCAGACAGGTACTACGGGCGCCGCGGCCGGTACAGGCAGTGCGGCCGTCGGTGATGACGCCCGGCAGCTTATGCTGGCCCTCTCCACCGCCGATTACCCCGCCACGCCCGGGGATGTCTACAACCTGACGTATATCGCCAATATGGCGGGAGGGGGAACCGCGGTCTCCGTGCCCCTGACCCTGGACGCGGGTTACCAGCTGACGATCCAGAACATGGGAACGGTCAATGCCCGGAACAAGACCTACCTCCAGGTGCGGAGGGAAGTGGAAAGCCTGGTCTCAAAAAGTTTCCCGCTCTCAGGCCCCGCCTTTACCCTGATCCGTCTGGGCCGCTTTAATGTGATGGTCTCAGGCGAAACCGCCGTTGCGGGAAACCGGAGTGTGGACGGCCTGACCCGTATTTCCGATCTGGTCATGGATATGGCATCTGTTGTCCCGGTATCAGGCGGAACAGCCGCTGCGGGAAATCAAAACAGTACTGCGGTTGGTAGTAATACTACTCCTGCGGCCGCAGCCGGCAGCGGCACGACGCCGGCCCTGAGCGCCAAAGCATCATCCCGGCGGGTAACCGTTAGCTCCGCGGCGGACAAAGAGACCGCCTATGACCTGTTTCAGTTCCAGCGTTACGGGACCCTGGCGCAGAACCCCTATATCAAGCCGGGGGACCGGATCAGGATACTCCCCGCCGGCCGGACAATACAGATTACCGGGGAGGTATTCCGTCCGGGAACCTACGAACTCCTGCCTGGTGAAGAACTGGAGAGCCTGGTAACAAATTACGCCGATGGCTTTACCCTGAACGCGGATCCCGGCCGGATCATATTATCCCGGATCAGCACGGAAGCGGCGGGGGAGACGAGGATATTTGATTATCAGGGGAATACGGGGATGACCCTGGAAGACCGGGATGTCATAACGGTAGGGAACAAGGCAATCACCCGTCCAGCGGCCTTTTTTGAAGGGGCGTTACAGGGGACATTAAGCGGGACCGGGAAGGAGCTAATCTCCGGGGTGCAGGAGACAAGCTCCGACATAGAGGGGATGGCGAAGCTGGAGTATCCCTTCTATGAGGGGGAAACCCTGGGGAACGCGGTACGTGCGAATGCGCTGCGCTTTACGGCGTCAAGTGATTTGGCTGCGGCCTATGTGATCCGGGGCGGGGCCCGGATCCCCATGGATCTGACCCGGTATATCTATTACAACGATTTCAGCAAGGATTTGGCGCTGGAGAATGGGGACATCATCAGGATACCGTTTTTACAGTACTTTGTGCTGGTAGCGGGAGCGGTGAAGGCACCGGGGAGGTATCCCTATGTGCCTGACCGGCAGGCGGACTATTACATCAACCTGGCGGGGGGCCGGGACGAGATGAAGAACACCGGGCGTGGGGAAACGATAACGGATATGAATAACCGGAAGGTGAAGAATGATGTGATTATCGAACCTGAGATGATGATAACGGTGCCGATGAACAGTTTTATCGCCAAATTCAATATCTATGCGCCGGTAATCACGACGGTATTGTCGCTGATAACGACGACCCTATCCATTCTTGCGGTAACCGGGGTGCTGACGAAATGATGCCGGGATAGATTTACTGCAGCGGAAGAAGTTGATAGAAAGGGGGCTGTGCGGGTGAAAATCCGCACAGCCCCTTTTTTTTGCGTTTTTTCTACCGGGCCGGAATTTTCATATCTTCACCCAAGCAACCGGCCTTAGCGGATACGGTTATAACTGACAAAAGAGTTACCCATACGGTTGAAATCAAGGGCACTGCCGTCCGCAAAGGAGGCTTCAATAAAACCCGCGTTGCCGGATTTTTGCTGCCCTTCATTGGTGCTGCCGATGGTTCCTTCAAGCTGGCCCTTCACGCTTTCAGCGCGGAGCAGACAAAATTCCCGCAGTACTTTCTGGGCGGCAAGAAAATCGTTGTATGTACAGAATGCGCTTGGGTCTTTCTCCACGAAGGGCGAGATCAGGGCAGCCGTTCTATCAAGGGATTTTACAAAATTCCCCGAATCAAAATAACTGCGAATAAACCCGCCGAATAGCTGATGGTATTTTTCAAGATACCCTTCGTCCGCAAGGAGTTCCCGAAGCAAGGGACGGTTTTCAATAGCCGCGCCGAATACCGGCGTATCAATCGGGAAGTTAACCCAGGTGATTACGGGAGTACGGGTTCCTCCCCAGCCAGCCGCCGCCCCCCCTATCGAAGCCGCCGAAGGCAAGGTTGCAATCCCAGGGGATCATGGACAGCCTGCCCTCTGCCTCATACAGATAATAGTTGTGCATAAGGGAACCGGTATAGCTGTCAAAATTCAGTACAAAATTGTGGGCCGCAAAGTACCGCAGTACCTCATCAATATTAATGACCTCTTCAAGATCAACACCTTCATTCAACTGCTTAAGCGCCCCCAGCAGCCGCGTCTTATCGGCGCTGCCGGGCTTAAAAACCGCATTATCAAAAATTTGATTGTAGCTTTCGATTTCGTCGTCAATGTATTGCAGGGCAACAGCGCTTTTTTCATCTCCCCCGTTCATGCCGCCCCTTTCCGGCTGTTCCTCGTTCATACCCGCAGTGTCAGGCTTATAGATTTGGCCGAAATCCGCGCCGTAGTTACGCCGCGCAAAGGCCTTGTCAATGCCCTCTACCGCGAGATACAGCCCCCAATCTTCACCGTTTACCCTGATAAAAATGAAACTGCAAAGCGGCGTGTCGGCCCCCGCCTCCCTCATCATTTCAAAACTGATGTAGTCTTTTAGGTAGGTGTAATCCTGGGCAATATTGTTGAGGGCCAGCTTGTCAAGCCCATAATAGGTTCTTCCCGAAACATAGTGATCAAATTCAATTTTGAAACCGTACCGTTCCGTATCGGATTGAAAAGCCTTTACCAGTGAGGAATTTCCCTTGGGACGAATGCCCACACTATTAACAGAATCTCCGTCAATCACCACATTACATTGAATGTACTGTTCCGCTGTCGCGGTGGCAAGCATGGTTTCCCAATCAGATCTGCGGAAAACACAAAGGGTTCGCGGATATATTCCACGATTGTTTTCGGCCGCAGGAGGAGGCCCGTCATTTTGTGGTACAACTCGGCAACAAGGGGCCGCTGTTCATCGGCCATCCACCCCAGGTCTCCTTCCCGCAGCAGTGCTACTTCCTCTGCGGTAACAGGAGCCGATTGCTTGTAACACAGACCATTCACCTTGCTCTTTTTTTCAAGCCATATTAACCCAGTATCATTGTTGTAACTGCGTATACGGAATTTTTCCCGCCTGTCCACGCCGTCTATTTTCTCCCTCAGGGCGTCATCCCCCGGGGTGTCAAAATAAAGACTGCGGATGGAATATTCCCCGTTTGCCCCGGCATTGGCGTCATGGGGCAGGCCCAGCTTCAGCCTGTTTTTAAGGGCCAGGTAATCTACATAATTCAGACTGTGCTTGAATTCATGCCGGCCGGGGGATTTTTTTCGGGACATCTAAAAACTTCCCCCGTATCCCAGTGCATATTTCATTGTCTTTCTTTTGTGTTTAAAGTCCATCGGACCCTAAATTTTTTGCTGCGGATATTGGCGGTATTGCATTAATACCGCCAATACTGTGAAATTACCTCATTTACCAGCGGCCGAATCCTCCGGCTGTGTCCGGAAAGTCGTAGGTTTTACCGTTGAAGGTAAGCTTGGTTACCCGTAAAAATTTTGCGTTGGAATTAAGGGGCACCGCGGTTGCGGAACCTTCAAGTCTGACGGCAGCGCCTTCCTTCAAACCGTCAACAAATCCGATGAGCCTTTGGACGCTGCTTGTGTAATAGGTTTTACCATCGGCGACCACGGCAATGCGGCCTTCAACAAGCTGCAATGTGCCATTGATGGTAACCGCTTCCGCAGCGGCCACAGTACGGGCAGAACTTTTCCGGCCATCGGATCCGCGATCCCGGCCGCCGGCCCATAATGAACCGGCGCAGAGCAGTCCAATAAGGGCGATCATAAAAATACATCTTGTCTTTTTCATACAAACTCCTGAACAAAAAAATAAGTAATGGCCAACGGCCATCTATTATTAAGCAGGAATCGTGCCAAGTGTTTTTTTGGGGGAATAGGGGAGAAATTCAGCCGTTTTTTTATAATCAGAGATTGCAGCCGGGAAAAAGATTCCCGGTCTGTGTATTCTTTACACGTTTTATGCCTTTGAATATCGTCCAATCCGTACTGCCAATACCAGGCCGATGAGCGCGAATACGGCGGTCAAGATACCGGCCGCCAAAAACCCTGCGCTTCCTGCCTCGTTCATTGAAGCGCCCGAAACTGCATAGCTTGTCATAACCTTGAAATACAGGCCGGTAAAAAGGGAAGCGCCGAAGCATCCTGCAATCTGGAAGCCGGTGCTCAGGATCGTGACCCCATGTGGGTTTTGTTCGGGGGCGAGATGGGAAAGGGCAAGGCTCTGTACCGGGCAGATGATCAGCGCGGAGCCGCCGATGACCGGTATGTAGAGTACGGCCAAAAGCCACACAAAGCCGCTGCCGATGAACAGCGACAGGGCCACAGCGAAAATGGCAATCAGGGCGAAGCCCAGGGGTAACAGTATTCGTGCGCCGTGCTTGTCGTATATACGCCCCGCAAGGGGTTTGAGATCAATCAGCGGGCACTCGAGTTTATTTTGCCTTTTTACAAACAGAACCAGAAAAACGATTCCTATAACAATGCCGATGACGGCAAAGATAATATTTTCCGTGAACACCGTGGATACGCCATACAGAATGCCGACAAGGGCAAGGCCGACCAATGCGACTGAAACCGCGTCAAGCTTTGGATGGGTTAACTGTGCGATATTGGGAAGGAACAGAACTCCGGTTAAGAAACAGGCGAGGGAAAGCCCTGTAAAGGTCCATTGCAGTACCGGCCAATGCCAGAATAAAAAGGGCGGCAATGCCGCCCCACCATATTTTTATGGAATAATAGCCTTTACAATTTCACCCAATGGACCTTTGTCCCCTTTACCGTTTTCCCAGCGCGAAACCAGACTTTGATTCCGTGAAATAAGACTTTAAGACTATGGAATTAAGTCTTGGCATCACGGAACAAGGCAATAATTCCACAGTTGTTTACGCCTTTGCTTTTACATATTCACAAATGAGAGCCGCCGTTTTTTCCGCGCCTCTTGAACTGTCGATGCACAATTCGTATTGGCGGGAATCGCCCCAAACGTTGCCGGATAGGTGTTTATGATATGCGGCGCGGGCGGCGTTTTGTGCATGGCTTTGTTTCCGTGCCTCATCTTCGGTAACACCGTAAACCTTCATCACCTCTTTGATGCGGTGTTCTTCCGGCGCGTGAATAAATACACGAACCAGATTTTCATTGCCCTTTAACACATAATCGGCGGCGCGTCCCACAATCACACAAGAACCCGCATCAGCAATTTTTTGAATTGCTTTTCCCTGCGCGATAATCGCCTGCCTGACGACATCCGTATCCAGATACATATCGCGAACACCGGCGGGAGAAGCGGCGTTGATACTGGAAATAAACTCCGCCGCAAGGCCGCTTTCCTGACCCGCAAGGGAAGTCATCTCTTTATAATAACAGGGAATTCCCAGTTTTTCGGCGACCAGTTGACCCGCGAGGCGACCGTCTGAACCGTGTTCGCGGGCAATGGTGATAATAACGCCCGGACGGGATGGACGCAGTGCCGCTTGAGTGATAACTTCCGCAGTTTCGGCCGCTTCCGTTTTACTTATGTGTGCCTTGCCTATGCCCTTCCACACGCGCATTACTACGATAATTGTAATAAGCAACGCCAAAATATCCGCGTGCGGGGCGGCCCAAAAAATTCCTGTAACACCAAAATACGCGGGAAGCGCAAAGGTGAATATAATCAGAAAAACAACATCCCGAATCATGGAAAGCGGGATTGCCGCGCTTGCTTTGCCGATTGATTGCAGAAAAATAGCGCAAGCCTTTTGAACGCAGGTAAATATAATAAGCGCGAGGTAAATGCGCACACACCGGATCGCAAAACTTGTGTAAAGTTCACCGTCACTTCCAAAAAGCGCAATACAGGCGCCGGGGAATAGCTCAAATATAATTGTCGCTATCGCGCTTGTTGTTATTGTCCAAAACATAACGTATTTAAACGCCTCGCGCACACGGTCATAGTGTTTCGCGCCATAGTTAAAACCGATAACCGGCTGCGCTCCCGCCGCAATACCGATGGCGATATTAATAATGATCTGGAACAGTTTCATAATGACGACAAATGCGGCAAGCGGAATATCCGCGCCGTATTCGGAGAGCGCACCGTAAGATACGAGAAGTTTGTTATTTACCACGGTAACAATGACAATAGCAATCTGCGTGAGAAAACTTGATCCGCCCAGGGGCAAAACGCGGGAGACCGATTTCAGATTGGGAATAAAATCGGCGGCGCGGAGGCGAAACATTTTGCTTTTCCGAAGATACACCGCGCATATAACAAAACTCACAAACTGCCCGAAAATTGTCGCGTAAGCCGCACCTTTAATACCCCAGCCCAACACAAAAATCGTGAGGGGGTCTAAGATAATGTTCAGCACCGCGCCCACCGCCATTGCCATCATAGCGTAACGGGGGCTGCCATCGGCGCGTATAATTCCCGCCATGGTGTTTTGCGCCAGCGCCAGCGGGATCATAATAAAAATGATGCCGCCGTAATCGCGGGTTAATTTGATTGTCGCGTCTGTAGCGCCAAGGGAGTAGAGTATTGTGTCTCCCGCCATATAACTTATAACTATCAGCACGGCACCCGTCAGGAACGAAAACAAAATACTGTTAGCGATTGTTTTACCGAGGTCTTTTGTATTTCCGCTTCCTTGCGCCAAACTTAAATACGCCGCCGCGCCATCGCCGAATAACAGCGACAATGCCCAGCCGACTACGGTAATGGGGAAGATTATACCTGTTGCCGCGTTGCCCAAATAGCCAAGATAACTATTGCCGATAAAGATCTGATCAACGATGTTGTAAAGACACGAGATGATCAGTGAAATGACGCACGGAACAATGAACTTCGGTAAAAGCTTTTTCACCGGTTCCGTAAGAAGATAGTTGTTCTGCTGAACGATTTCCATGTTCGACTCCTTGAGAAAAATAATAATGTGTGGAGTCTTTTACGCGGATGCGTCTGCATAAATGCAGTTGCAAATGCGTGGAAAGTTACCTGAAAACCGTCAATTGCTTTCCTAAAGAAAAGCTTTGACAAATATCAGTATAGAGAAATGAGAAATTCCTGTCAAGGGGAACAGGTTTACTTTAGATATTTACACAAATTCTAAGGCATCAACCTTACAATGCCCAATACAATGTCCGCATTTGACACATAAGTTTTTATCAAGGGTCCATTTTTTATTGATTTTGTCAACCTTGATGGCCTCTTTTTTACACACCTCTACGCAACTCCCGCAAAAAACACATTTTTCCAAATTACAGACAAGTTCTTCATTGGGTTTTTCGTGATGCCCTCCATGGGGCCCGCCATGAAAATGATGATGTCCTCTTCCATCCATTATGAATCCTCCTATACAAATTTGTACAACTAAATTGTCTTTTTCAAAAACCGCCCCGTATAACTCCCCGCGCAAGCAACCACCTGCTCCGGGGTTCCGGTGCAGACAATATGGCCGCCCTCGTCGCCGCCTTCGGGACCAAGGTCGATGACCCAGTCGGCGGAGCGGATGACATCAAGGTTATGCTCAATGACTACCACGGTGTTTCCTGCATCCACCAGCTTCTGCAAAATGTCCAGCAGCATGTGAACATCGGCTATGTGTAAGCCCGTGGTCGGCTCGTCAAGGATATAGAAGGTCTGTCCGGTAGATGGTTTCAATAATTCGGTTGCCAGTTTTACCCGTTGGGCCTCGCCGCCGGAAAGGGTTGTAGAGGATTGGCCCAGTTTGATATAGCCCAAGCCAACATCGCACAGGGCCTGTATCTTTCGTTTCAGTTTTGGAATATTCTGAAAAAAATCGAGGGCTTCTTCGGCGGGCATATCCAGAACTTCCGCAATGTTTTTTCCCTTGAAGAGAACCTCCAGGGTTTCACGGTTGTACCGGGCGCCTTTGCACTCATCGCAGGGGACATATACATCGGGCAAAAAGTGCATTTCAATTTGTACCAGCCCATCGCCGCCGCAGCTATCACAGCGTCCGCCATGCACATTGAAGGAAAAGCGGCCCGGGCCATAGCCCCGTGCTTTTGCCTCGTTGGTCGAGGCAAACAAATTCCTGATATCACCGAACAGGCCGGTATAGGTTGCGGGATTTGAGCGGGGCGTCCGACCGATGGGGGACTGGTCAATGTCGATAACCTTGTCCAGAAATTTCATGCCCTCAATACGATCGTGCTTTCCCGCCCGGGTATGCGCTCGGTTCAAACCAGACGCCAGCTTATTGTAAACAATCTCATTCACCAGGCTGGATTTGCCGGAACCGGAAACGCCGGTTACACAGGTAAAAACGCCGAGGGGAAAGTGAACATCAATATTTTTCAAATTGTTTTCTGCGGCCCCTATTACCACCAGTTCGTGTCCGTTGCCTTTACGCCGTGTAGCAGGAATCGGGATATGCTTCTTTCCTGAAAGATATTGGCCTGTCAGGGAGTTTGATTCATCCAGAATAGCGGCAAGCGTACCTTCCGCAACAATCTTTCCGCCGTGTACGCCCGCATGGGGGCCGATGTCCACAATCCAGTCGGCCTGGCGTATGGTTTCCTCATCGTGCTCTACCACAATCAATGTGTTACCCAGGTCCCGCAGTTTTTTGAGTGAGGCAAGGAGCATATCGTTGTCCCGCTGGTGCAGGCCGATTGAGGGTTCATCAAGCACATAGAGAACCCCGGTCAGGGCGGAGCCGATTTGCGTGGCCAGACGGATACGCTGGCTTTCGCCGCCCGACAGTGTTCCTGCCATGCGGTTAAGACACAGATAGGAAAGTCCCACGCTTTGCAAAAAGTCAAGGCGGGAGCGGATTTCATGTACTATGGATTCGGCGATTTTTGATTCATTACGGGTAAGTTTCAGATTGCAAATAAATTCTTTTGCCTGTGTTACATTCAGCTTGCAATAATCCGATATGTTCATCCCGCCCACGGTCACGGCAAGCACCACGGGACTAAGCCGGTCGCCGTGGCAGTCGGGGCAGGGCAGTGCGGCCATAAAACTTTGCAGCTCAAGTCTCGACGCTTCGGACTGCTGTTCTTTGTAGCGCCGTTCCAGATTGGGGATAACACCCTCAAAGGGGCGGGATACCGCCATCAGCGGCCCGCCATAACTGGAATACTTTAATTTGAGCTCTTCGCCCTTACTGCCGTAGAGTATTGCATCCAAAGCTTTTTTGGAAAGCTCCTTGAGCGGCGTGTCAATGGTAAATCCATGCTTCTTGCCCAGAGCCATATAGATTGAGCCGCTTATGGTTCCTTCTATGGCGCTGCCCCAGCCGGGCGCCGCAATGCCGCCTTTGCGCAGGGATAAATTCATGTCACGAATTACCAGCTCCGGATCAATTTCCAAAAAGAAACCAAGGCCGGAACATTTCCCGCAGGATCCGTAGGGACTGTTAAAAGAGAACATCCGTGGTGATAGTTCCGGCAGGCTTATTCCGCAATGGGGGCAGGCGTAATTGCTGGAAAACAGTTCTTCTGTTTTATCATCCTGCAGATAAACCGCGATAAGGCCGTCACCCAAATTAAGCGCCGTTTCCACGGAACCGGTGATGCGCATAAGCTGGTCCGCTTTAACAGACAGACGGTCAACCACCACTTCAATATTGTGCCGGATAGTTTTTTCCAGGGTGATTTTTTCGGTTAAATCATATAGCGTACCGTCTATGCGTACGCGGGCATAGCCGAGTTTCAAAAGGTCTTTAAGTATTTTCTGGTGCTCCCCTTTTTTTCCATGCATGAGAGGCGCGAGAATCCAAAAGCGTGTTCCCTCTTTCATGGACATGATCTGCTCGGCTATTTGATCAACCGATTGTTTTTTTATCTCTTTTCCGCATTGCGGACAATGGGGCGTGCCTATCCTCGCCCAAAGGAGGCGCAGATAATCGTAAATTTCCGTAACCGTTCCCACAGTAGATCGGGGATTGTTGTTGGTTGATTTTTGCTCTATGGCGATGGCCGGTGACAGCCCTTCAATGGAATCAACGTCCGGCTTGCCCCTGGAGCCGAGGAATTGCCGTGCGTAGGAGGACAGGGATTCCACATACCGCATCTGCCCCTCTGCGTAAATCGTGTCAAAGGCAAGGCTGGATTTGCCTGAGCCGGAAACGCCGGTAAACACAATCAGTTTGTCCCGCGGGAGCTTTATGCTGACGTTTTGAAGGTTGTTTTCCCGTGCGCCGGTGATGACAAGATGATTGGTTTGGCCTTCCATGGTATACCTCCACTTCTAAAAAAAGAATGTGTGGAGTCTTTATACGTCACTGAGGAGCAGTAGTTCCTTAATGCCGAGGAAAGCTGCCTGAAAACCATCAATCGTATCGACTGACCATATCAGTATAGGGAAAGTGGAGATTTTTGTCAAATCGCCTTCCACTTTCAAAACGTGTAGGTAATCGCCGCCTTCACGAAACTGTTGTCATGGAACTGTCCGAAAAGTCCCCCAGTATCTCCCACAAAGATGCCGCCGGATAATTCTACCGCTACATCGTCTTTTGTCCATGTGAGGGTGGGCATGACAAGAGCCGCGCCGCTCTCTATTTCCCAAATGACGGATGCTTTAATTTCCAATTCGTCCCGTAAGAATTTTTTTGAGAGTGAAGCGGTGATACGGGTGGCTGTTATGTCTGTTCCCGCCTCGATGTCCGTCTGTGCATTGCCCCCTACCTCGCTGTCAAGGAGGCGTATTGTTTCGTTGCATTGCAGGTTCGTTTTGATGCCCCACACAAGGCCGCGGTCAAAACCGAGAGACCACGCGAGGGACGGGTTGTATACCGCGCCATCACTGCCCTTAAGGTCGCCGGTAATGTTGGCGGCAATTTCTGCACGGAGATTGAAACCGGCTAAAACCATAGCCCAATCAAGGCCGATCTGATGATAGGGATTGTACGCAAAGGTGACCACAGGCGGCATTGCCGCCGTCATGGTTACCGCCGGTGTTGTAAGCCGCCCGTAGTAATACTGAAGGCCTATGTCCGCAGCGCCGCCTATGGTCGTGGTAAAACGTAAACCTGCTTGTGTGTAGTTAAGGCTTGTTGTATCGGGCCGTACAATGCTTCCCGGAGGAAGTTGGCTCAGGGATGCAAATTGCTCCGGAGCCCAGCGTCCGCTTTCGGCAAAACGCACCGGCTCGAAGTTGGGGACAAAAACGCCTTCCAATTTTGAGAACCGGCCAAGATGCAGGGAAGCGTGGATAAGAGGCCGGGGGATTTTGAGGTTCATCAAATCGCTTAAATCGGACAAATCTGAATAATCAAGGGGGTTGATAACATCCAGCGGCCCCATGCTGTCCGCTTTGCCCCAGGTGAGCTTACGCAGTCCGCCTTCAATGTCGAGCCTGCCAAACCAGGCGCTTATGTAGGCTTCATCAAGGTAGACCGGGGATTTTTCGTCATAATAGATCAGGCCGGGTGCGAGTTTTAGGTTGATGACTGCTGCGGCGCGGGAGCCTTCGGCGGTAAAGGTGAGTCTCCCGGAAAAAATATTTCCAAGCCGCGTATGATCAGCGCCGTCTCGGAAATCGTCAACAAAACCGGACACAGAGGCCTTTACCTCGCCGCCTATGGAAACCGCCGGGCCTCTGCCGCTTCCGCCTGAAACAAGGTCTTCACCAAAACCAAAACTCAAGTCTTGCGCGGCAGATTCATCCTGAGCGGCAAGCGGTAGTGTTACTGTCCACAACAGGCAGGCCATTATCATGTATAGGAATTTCATCTTGCCCTCCCGGTCTCAAGGTACGCCGTAGTAAACACCCCTTCAGGAATCGGATCGTCATATTTTGTGATGTCCATGTAGATCGTTGTCGAAGTGCCTGCCGCCGCAGTGGAAATTTTTATCTGTGTTGGGGTGTCCCGCCCCTGAAGATCTTTGTAGACCGCTATTTCCATCACCTTGCCAAGGGCGCCGCGCCTGTCGTAAAGTTCCCGTTTGTAAATTCGGTAACTCGTCTTGTCTATCCAGGTGACCGTTTTAGAGTACTGGTAGTCGTTTCCCTTAGGTATGGATTGGATAACATAACAGGAAGCGCTGTTGAAGGTTTCCTCACGCAGCAGTGAGTGCGTGTCGAGACCGGCGTCCCGGTCCATGCTCGACATATCATCATAAGAAAAATCGGTTCCCATAAAGTTGCCGCCGCTTTCGGACGAGGCGATACGCCGCACCTTGCCGAGGGATGGTAAAAAAATCCATTGGTCGCTTTTGCCCTGGGCGTTATCTATGGTAAGAAAACGTGTCCCCCGCACCGTCGCCGGACTCTGAAAGACAATCACCGTCCGGGCCATACCCTTTGCATCGTCTTTTGAGTACTGATCGATAACCCGCTCTGTGGTGGAACTATCCTTCGCGGTGATAACCATGCGTGAACGGCTTGAGGTGGTGTCCGCCTGAATACGGCCATTCGCCGCCCTTACGATAGAGACCGCATCTTGCGCGTACGCAAAGACAGCGCAGAAAACCAATGTTACAAAAATCGCAGTTCTTTTCATTTAACACTCCTTGTGTTTATATTGCCCATAAATAAACTTCGGTTTCACCGTTGTTATTAAAACGGGAACTACCGTAAGACTTACCACGGCGCTTAGCAGCATACTCAGCGAGATAAGAGCGCCAAACTGCGCGATGATACGGAACCGGGAAAAAAAGAGCACCCCAAAGCTGCATCCTACGGAAACCGCGTTGATGAGTATCGCCTTGCCGGAATCTCCAAAAGCCCTGCGCATATAATCACCGCCCGCGGCGTATTCCCTTTTAACCGCTTCGATGATGTGAATTGTGTAATCAATTCCAATGCCCACGGCAAGACTGGCAATCATTGCGGTTGATACATTGAGGGTGATACCGAAGAAGCCCATGATGCCGAAATTGCACATAATCGCGATGGCCAGGGGTAAGGCGGCGATAATACCTGCGGCAAGGGACTTGTAGGAAAACGCGACAATTAACAGCACCATAAGCACCGAGACAAAAATTGAGACCGTTTGAGACTGCACGACCAGACGGACAAGCGCCCCTTCCTGGGCCGCGCCGCCTCCGACAAGTACGCGCACGTTTTCAGGAAAATGTGCGGCCGCATAATCGTTGATGGCCCGGGTAACGTTCTGCGCGTCCGCCTGCCACTGGCTGTTCACCAGTACTATTGTTTCTATGGCGGTAGGCTCAAGGGGATCATTGGAAAAGCTGTTCTCCGCATTTCCCGCAAGCAGTATGAGATAATTTGAAATAAGCTGCTGCAGTTCCTCCGGCGTTTCTTTTCCGTAACGCGCCGGTACCGTCGGTATTTCATAATACGCACGCCCTTCGTAATTGGTCATACGCTCAAGTTCCCGCACCAGGCTCCGGGCGTTCATATTCGTGTTCTTTCCGGCGGCGGCGTTAATCATGGCAAAGGTGACCGGTGTGTCGGAAAACGCGGGAACGGCAAGCCGGCTATCATTAATTTGTTCACTGTTTTGCTCTTCAACGACAAGGCCTTCAAATCCAAAATCCCCAAACCCCAATTCATTGTTTAAGGTATCGCCGGTAGTGATTCGTGATACTCCTCTGATACCATCGGGCGGCTCGTCAACATTAAACATCTGGTTCATGCGCTTTACCATGTCCGTAAATCCGGTAACCTTGCCGACCTTGGGGACGCGCTCCATGAGGTAGGCGGAAAGACCGTCAAGGGCGGCAAGGACTTCGGGGTTGAGCAGTGTTTGTGTATCATCCGCCTCCACCGACACGATAAGCTGGGAAGAACCGCCGAAATGTTCGCGGATGAAGCGGTCGCCGCGGGTTACCTCTGAATCTTTGCTGAAAAACTCAACCAGTGAATTGTCTACAACGACCTTAAACGCCCCCGCAATCGAAACGACAATGACCAGCGCCGCCGCGGCGAGTACCAGGGATTTTTTCTGTGCGATGGCGCTCATGGTATCCACAAGGTGATTTTCAAAATTGAAAACAGGTTTTCTTTTGTGTGTGTGTTTGCTGCCCACCGGTTTTACCCCCCGGCTGCCGCGAATCAGGAGTATTGCGGGAATCAGGGCGATAGCGATTGCAAAGGCGGACAAAACACCGAAACTTGAGAAAATGCCGAAATCGCGCATTGTTGACATGGGAGCAAAACAGAAGGAGACAAAGCCCGCAAAGGTGGTGAGGCCGGCAAGAAACACGGGCTTCAAGAGTTTACGCACAAGGCCAAGGACAAAGACGCGGTGCTCGGCGGCGCTCAATGTCCTGCCCTGTATTTCGTCCTTGTAATGGGAGACAACATGAACGCCATATGCGCTTCCCACCGCCATAAGAATGATGGGCAGAATTACCTCCAGAAGCGTCATTTTCACTCCAAAAAGCGGCATTGCGCCGATGCTCCATATTACGGCAATAATCACGGTGAGGAGCGGGTAGGCAACGAAACTCAAACGCCTGAAGGAAAGGGTAAGAACGGCGAGCAGTACCAGTATGGTAAAGGGTATAAGGTAAACGAGGTCGGCAAATGCCGATTCGGTCAGGGTTGCCGTTATCACAGCTTGTCCCGCAGTGTAAACAACGGCGTAAGGGGCAAACATTTCTTTTGCCATTTCGCGTATTTCCATGAGAACCGCCACCACATCCCGGTCTCCCGCACGGTCCGATGGGGCGTTAAGTTGTACCACAATCTGTGCGGCCCGGAGGTCCTCCGATATAAGCGCGCCCTCATACATATCCCACGAGGCAATGCGGCGCTTTAATTCCGCTATTTCCTCTTCTGTCCCCGCAAAGTCTTCGCCTACGAGGCCGGTCACCATGATGCTTTCGCTGTCAGAGGTGATGTACTCTGTTGACATGATCGATTCCACGCTCTTGACAAGGGCCTTTGCTTCGACCGCTTCGCCAAACTCTTTTATGCGCGAAAGAAAAGCGCTTTCAAAGACCGTACCATAGGGGCGTTCGAGCCCTACCATGATGGTGATTGAGTCGCCGTATTCGGCCTCAAAATGACTGGCGGTGATATGCTCCGGCAGAGTGTCGGGAATAAACGCCATGATGTTGTTGTCCATTTGCACCTTTGGCAGCTGCAAACCAAAAAATACCGTGATAAGCGCGACAACGCCCACAATCACCCGGGGATACTTAAAAAATTTTTCCATGTGACACTCCTTAATGTGCTTGCATTTACGGTAAAAATATACATAGAATACATATTGGATTTGAAGTACAAATTTTAACTGGTTCGTATGGTTATTGGACAATATGTCCTATTTTGTTCAGCAGCCCTACAAGGCCGTGAAAAATGTAAGGAGAAAACCATGAAAAAGACGGACATGAGAGTTCAGGTTACCCGCAAAGTGCTGAGGGAAAGCCTCGTGGCCCTTATGAAAACGAAATCAATCCTCAACATTTCCGTTAGGGAGATATGCGAGGCCGCCGGGGTGAGCCGCTCGACTTTTTACACCTACTGCACAGACCAATACGAACTTCTGGGGCAAATGGAAGAAGAGATCCTTGATGAACTGAACAAATTAATTCAACGGCACGCCCCAACGGGTGATATGCCGCCGGCCAGGGAACTTGCCATGCTGCTGGAGGATGCCATGCAGTACATCGCAAGTAACAGCAATTCGGTACAGGTATTCTTAAGTGAAAACGGCGCAAGCGACTTTCAAAAAAAGTTTTCAAAATACATTACCGTACATGTGCGCCAACTAAAGAATGCCAAAAACAGCAGTATGATTGACGAGGAGACTTTGAATTACTGTTCTGTTTTTATCAGGGACGGCTGTACCGGCATTATACAGGAATGGCTTAAAAACGGCATGAATACGAGTGTCCACGATATGGCGAAGTTGTTTACCAAACTGGTGCGGGGGGTGCTGGGGTAAGGGGTATATGAAAAAGGACCGCCTTACAGCGGCCCTTATCACTTATCAAATAAATCCAGGATTTTTAATAATCCATTCCCCCCATACCGCCCATTCCGCCGCCGGCGGGCATTGCCGGGGCCGGGTTCTTCTCGGGGATGTCGGTGATGGCGCATTCGGTGGTCAGGAGCAGGCTCGCGATAGACGCGGCGTTCTGCAGGGCGGAGCGGGTGACCTTGGCGGGGTCGATGATCCCGGACTTTACCATGTCCACCCACTGATCCTTGGCGGCGTCGTAGCCGATACCCTTCTTGCCGTTTTTGGCCTTGTCGGCGATGATCGCGCTGTCCACATCGGCGTTTTCGGCGATCTGGCGGATCGGTTCCTCCAGGGAGCGGACCACGATCCTGAAGCCCACCTTTTCATCGTTGGAAAGGGCGGAAACATCGTATTGTTCCAGGGCGCTGGCGGCCTGAATCAGGGCGAGCCCGCCGCCGCTTACGATACCTTCGTCAATGGCGGCGCGGGTGGCGCTGAGGGCGTCTTCGACCCGGTGCTTCTTTTCTTTCAGCTCAACCTCGGTGGCGGCCCCGACATTGATGACCGCGACCCCGCCGGCGAGCTTGGCAAGCCGTTCCTGGAGCTTTTCCCGGTCATAATCACTGGTGGTGTCCTCAATCTGGGCCTTGATCTGGGCGATCCGGTCCTGAATTTCCTTCTGCTTTCCGGCGCCGTTGATGACCGTGGTGTTATCCTTGTCAATCTTGATGGTCTTGGCCTTGCCGAGCTGGGTGATTTCGGTGTTTTCGAGCTTGAGTCCCAGTTCTTCGCTGATAACTTCGCCGCCGGTGAGGATGGCGATGTCTTCCAGCATGGCCTTGCGGCGATCCCCGAAGCCGGGGGCCTTGACTGCACAGGTCCGCAGGGTGCCGCGGAGGCTGTTCACCACCAGGGTGGAAAGGGCTTCCCCGTCCACATCTTCGGCGATGATGAGCAGGGGCTTACCGCTCTGGGCGATTTTTTCCAGCAGGGGCAGCATATCCTTCATCGAAGAGATCTTCTTGTCATGGATGAGGATGTAGGCGTCTTCGTAGACGCTGGTCATGGTATCCCGGTCGGTGACGAAGTAGGCGCTGATATAGCCCCGGTCAAACTGCATACCTTCCACAAATTCGATGGTGGTGTCCATGGTTTTGGACTCTTCCACGGTGATAACCCCGTCTTTCCCGACCTTTTCCATGGCATCGGCGATGGTGTTGCCGATTTCGCTGTCGTTATTGGCGGAAACCGATGCGACATGGGAAATTTCTTCCTTGTCCTTGATTTCCTTGGAATTTTTCTTGATCTCGTCCACGGCGATTTCAACCGCCTTGTCGATGCCCCGCTTCAGCTCGATGGGGGTCATCCCGGCGGCCACGGACTTGAGCCCCTCTTTTACCAGGGAGTAGGCAAGCACTGTAGCGGTAGTGGTACCGTCACCGGCCACATCGTTGGTCTTGGTGGCCACTTCTTTCAGGAGCTGGGCCCCCATGTTTTCGTAGGGGTCGGCCAATTCGACCTCTTTCGCCACGGAAACCCCGTCCTTTGTCACGGTCGGGGCGCCGAATTTCTTGTCCAACAGGACATTCCGCCCCTTGGGTCCCAGGGTAACCTTAACGGCCTGGGAAATCTGCTCAACCCCCGCAAGCAGCTTGCGGCGGGCATCTTCGTTGAACAACAACTGTTTCGCCATGTTCTTTTCTCCTCTTTTATTACCGGAATCAGATGTATGAAGATCCGGTATAATATGAAATGGATTTATTGCCCCCTCGGAAGGGCTCTTATCTAAAATACTAAATTGAAGCGACAACGGCAATAGTAAAAATGTGATATAATCCAAAAATTAAGGATGGGCTATGCGCTTAAGTGTTTATACTGACGGGGGCTGCTCCGGAAACCCCGGCCCCGGGGGCTGGGCC
>BOBW01000033.1 GCA_026002595.1 Spirochaetia bacterium
TGCCTACCCCTACACCCTTCACACTATCAACATCTACAATAGCGGCAGCCGCCCTCTTTTTGAGCGCATCTGCGCCGAAGCCGCTCTTGACACAAACCGCATTGAGCTGCCGATTCTCATTTCAGGGGCCCGCTCCTCTTCCGGTTTTTCCGCCATCGAAGACGGCCTCCGCGAACTCTACCTCTCGTCCGGTGAAACCGCCTTCGGCCCCCTTCACACCGTTGCTTTTGCCGATCCCGCCCGCCAAACCTTTGTCTACTTCTACCGCCTCGACTGCGACGAGTGCGCTGCAACTACCCCCCTCATCGATGCCGCATCGCAAAGCGCCTTCACTGCCATAAGGCTCAATACCCGCGCACAAGGTAACAACCGTGAACGTATTTACGCATTCTTCGACGCCTACGATGTTCCCGACGACCGCCGCATGGTACCCAGCATTTTCCTCCCCGACACCTACCTCTCAGGCGAAGACGAAATCCGCAGCTATTTTTCAACCCATACCCTTCCATAAAGATCGCTGGAATAGATTGATGTGTGAGCAGAAGTTTACTTGGGGAAATTTATCAGCGGTTTTCTGGGCAATGCCGGGTTTACCGGCTTCGCGCCTCCTGCCGGCCTTTGGGCGCCTTTTTTGGCAGTCCCGGCTTTCACCGCCGCCGGGGTTTTGGGACCGGCTACGGGCTTCGTTGCCCCACTTTTCGCCGCCGTACCTGCCGCCGGTTTTGCCGGGCCGGCCTTGGGTTCAGCGAAATATTTGAGGATTTTGACCAGTTCTGCGGCATAGACGTCTTCGCCGATGCAAAGGGCGGCGATCTGTATCTGGTACAGGTCTTCACCGATGGGGAGAACCAGGGTCCGCAGAGGATCAACCCTTGCCTTGAGCGCCCGGTTCAGGGTTTCCGTTGTGATGTTTTTTCCCGTGACCGCTGCGGTAAGCAGGAATGCGGACCTTGGGCCCGCTTGGGTACCTGTGCCGGAATCGGCGTTCGGAATCATGACAGAACCGGTCAATTTCCCCTGCAATTCGGGGATCATATTGCTGATGGCGGCGGAAATCCCCGCGCCGGTGTTTGCATCGGCAGCCTCGCCGCCGGTAATCGTCAAAATTCCCGACCGGATAGGGGCAAAGTCATTCAGGGCCTTGACCAGGGATGCAAGGCCGCTTACGGCAGGGGAGGGCGCGGCGATTATCCGGTCCGTATGGGTAATGGTTTTCTCATTTACCCCATAAACGATGAGGGGAAGAGCGGCGGCAATACCGGGATAAGCGGCGGAGGGCGGGACCAGCAGGATCTTTTTTGCCCCCGCGGCAAGGTGGGCCGCCGCCCGGTCCTTTGAGGCCGGGCCGGTGCAGTCGATGACCAGATCCGCCTTGAGTTTCTTCCAGGGAAGCTTCGACAGGTCGGTTTCGGAATAAGTTTTGATTGTTTTGCCTTTTAGGCTGATAAAACCCGGGCCGGAAACCAGGTCGGCAAAGGGCTGGGGGGTCTCATATTTTAAAAGATAGGTCAGCAGCTCCGGTTTGGCGCTGTCGTTGATGGCGGCGATTTCAAAGGCCCTGTCGCCCAAAAGCTGACAAAAGACCAGCCGCCCAATCAGTCCAAACCCGTTAATCGCAATATTAACAGCCATGGTTCACCTCATCCTTGGTTTATACTTAATATATCAGAAAGATAATTGAAATTCTATAAATTTTTTGATTTTTATGGGCTTTTCCTCTTATGAATTTTTGGGTTATAGTAAAAATATGGAAACAACAGAGCAGTTCAAACAGCAAAAGTACCTGAGGCTGCTCCTGGAAAACAGCTCCGATATTATTATCCTTTTTGACAAGGCCGAAAATTTCGTTTATTGCACCGATTCTTTTTTAAAAAAGGCAGGAATTCCCCGTTTTGATCAGATTGACGGGCGCTATTACCGGGAAGTATTTGACAAATTTTCAGATGACCAGTTTGGTGATCGTATCCAGGGGAATTTCCGCGCTTCCATTAAGGAACAGAAGCCCGCCATGCTGGAGGAGACCCTCGACATCGGGGGCGATGGGCATAAGCGGCGTTATTCCCTGCATTTTACCCCCCTCAGGGACGAACAGGGCCATGCGGAGGGGGCCGTGCTGCTCATCCACGACATTGAGGATCTCCTCTCCGTCCGGGAAGACGCGCTGATTACCGAAAAGGCCAATTTAGCCAAGTCGGAATTTCTGGCCAATATGTCCCACGAGATACGCACACCCATGAATGCCATCATCGGTATGACCCAGATCGCCCTGGAATCAGATGATGCGGCGAAAAAAGACTACTGCCTGGGTAAGATCGGGAACGCCTCCATTCATTTATTGGCCATGATCAACGACATCCTGGACATGTCCAAGATCGAAGCCGACAAGTTTGAGCTTTCCTATACGGAATTCAGCCTTGAAAAGATGCTGATCCATGCCACCGATGCGATCAAATTCCGGGCGGAAGAGAAATCCCAGAACCTCTTTGTCAAGACCGACCCGGACCTTCCCGGCTATATCATTTCCGATGAACAGCGGCTGTCCCAGGTTATCACCAACCTTTTTTCAAATGCGGTCAAATTCACCCCTGAAAAGGGGGATATCACCCTGCATGTCCATAAGCTTGATGAAAAAGACGGGGCCTGTACCCTTCAATTTGAGGTAAGCGACACGGGGATCGGTATTGGGGCGGAGCGGCGGGACACGCTTTTTAATTCCTATGTCCAGGCTGACAGTGATATTTCCCGCCGTTTCGGGGGTACCGGGCTGGGGCTGGCTATTTCCAAACGGATCGTGGAGAAGCTCGGGGGGGATATCCGGGTAGAACCGGAAATGGGGAAGGGTTCCACCTTCAAATTCACCGTCAAGGCTGAAACCGGCAGGCCGTCCGCCGGGTCCCGGATGGTTTTGCCCCCCAAAATGGAAAACATCCGGGCCATGGCGGTGGATGATTCGGAGGAATTGCGGGAATATTTCCTTGCCATGGCCTGCAGCATCGGTTTTGCCTGCGATGTTGCCGCAAACGGGCAGGAGGCACTGGATCTGCTGGAAGCGGGCCGAATACGATATCTATTTTGTGGACTGGAACCTGCCTGAAATGGACGGCATTGAACTTTCCCGGCGGATCCGGGAAAAGACCGGCAACAAGACCGTCATCATCATGATTTCATCCATAGCGTGGGGTAAAATTGAGACCGCCGCCCGGTCCGCGGGGGTCAACGGCTTCATCCCCAAGCCTCTATACCCATCATACATTGTGGATTGCCTCAACGAACACCTCAGTACCGTTGCCGCGCCCGGTCAGGATACCGTTGCCGGTGTTTTTGCCGCCCTGGGTCTAAGCGAGGCGGACAGGGCCCTGGCGGGCAAACGGGTCCTCATTGCCGAGGATATCGAGATTAACCGGGAGATTGTCATCACCCTCCTGGAACCCCTGCATCTGGATATCCGCTGTGCCGAGAACGGCGCCCAGGCGGTGGAGATGTTCAAGGCCGAAAATGGCGCCTATGATCTGATCTTTATGGATGTCCAGATGCCCGAAATGGACGGCTGCGAGGCCGCCCGGCAGATTCGGGCCATCGAAAACAGCCGTACCTCCGTTCTTAATGGTTTGACCCTTGCAGAGCCCGTACCCATTGTGGCCATGACCGCCAATGTCTTTACAGAGGACATCGAGAAATGCCTCGCCGCCGGAATGAACGACCATGTGGGTAAGCCCCTGGACATTGAGCAGGTGGTGAAGAAGCTGCGGAAGTATCTGGGGTAAACGGCTTGACGCCCAAGGCCCTTATCGGTAAGATAGTAGAAGTTATCCGCTATAGCGGTATGACGCCGTCTTAGCTCAGATGGTAGAGCACTTGACTTGTAATCATGAGGTCTTCGGTTCGATTCCGAAAGACGGCTGAGCCAAGATTGGCGGTATTGAAAAGACCGGCGTAAAAACCGGGTGTTTAGTTTCAGGGGAGTTTCCCGAGCGGTCAAAGGGGGCAGACTGTAAATCTGTTGGCTCAGCCTTCGTAGGTTCGAATCCTTCACTCCCCAATTCTTTACGTAGTAAGGAATTACGTAATTTCTACCGGATGAACCGGCGATATTACTCCAAATCATCTTTAGAAAGAATCTTTAGAGACTTTCAAAGAGAGGAGTTATGCGCCGGTTTTATCTTTTTACAGGCAAGAGCGGGAAGTATTACGCTCAGATTATGGACCTCCAAACGGGGACGGTCGTAGTTACCCGGTCAACCCAGACAAAAAACAGGGACGAAGCGGCAATCATAGCCGGGGAATGGCTCAAAAATGGCCTACCTGATTGTACTTATGGCTCTTACTTGCCCGTCTCTCATCACCATGCTATTCTAACCATAAGGAAGGATAGTTGTCAAAATTCATCACAAACCAGCATGAATTGCTCTCTGATCTCCTTAAAATCTACATCCCTGCATCCAAAACCCTTGATTTTTTAGTCGGATATTTCTATTTTTCCGGCCTTCTAAGCATTTACCAGTCCATAGGCGATAAAAAGTTGCGCATTCTGGTCGGAATGGACGCCGATGTCGATGTCCATAACTGCATCCACGAATCGGCCCTGGCCGAAGGCGAGCGTACCCCGACAACCATGTCAAAACTGAAGGTCCGTCATGCCTACTATGAAAGCCTTAAAAAAATAATCAGCAAAGCCGATAGCCTTGACACCCAAAAACACGAACAGGCCTTCCTTTTTTTTATCGAAAAGGTTCGCAATGGCACTCTGGAAGTCAGGAAAACAAAAAATCCCAATCATGCCAAGATGTACGTTTTTACCAGCGATGAAGAGCATTCCATGGGCGGCCATGAGCCGGGCCGTGTTTTGGTTGGCTCAAGCAATCTATCATTCCAGGGCTTGCAGGGCCGTACTGAAATTAACGTAAAACTTGGCGGCCCGGATTCCGCAGACTATGAAGATGCGGAAAAAATATTCACTGAGTTATGGGAAGAAGGGACACCCCTTGTTGATGAAAACAGTAAACAGGATTTCTTTGAACAGGTCATAAAGCATACCTGGCTTGAAAAATGTCCCTCTCCCTATTTAATGTATGTCCGGGTATTATACGAATATTTCAAAGTTACCAACGAGGAAATAAAGACCCCCGCCGGACTTACCCATAATAACGATACCCAATACATGAACCTTGTCTATCAGACCGACGCCATTCGGGATGCCCTTGCGATGCTCAAACGCCATTCCGGCTGTATTGTTGCCGATGTAGTCGGCCTTGGCAAAAGTATCATTGCCTCCGCCGTAGCCGCCAATTTAGACATGAAGGTAGTGATTATTTGTCCCCCGCACCTGAAAGCCCAATGGGAAGATTTTGCCTATGATTTTGGTCTGCGGCAGGTTCGTATCTACACCCCCGGTAAATTGGAGGACGCTCTTTTACAAAATACCAGCCCTGAACAAAAGCTGATAATCGTAGATGAAGCGCACCGCTACCGGAACGAAAATACAGAACAATACGGCTTGCTCCATAAAATATGTACCGGCAATAAAGTGTTGCTGCTGTCGGCAACCCCGTTTAATAACCGGCCGGAGGATATTTTTTCTCTCATTAAATTGTTTCAAATCCCCTCCCATTCAACTATCCAGAGTGTTAATAACCTGGGGGCCAGAATGGAGGCCCTGATTGCTGAATATCGCAGTTTAAAACGTGAACAGTCAAAAGGCATGAGTGAAGCCGAATTTAAATCACAGGCAAAAGAAATTTCCTCGGAAATAAGAAATATATTACAGCCGGTCCTCATTCGCCGTACCAGAGTAGATTTACAGAAGCTCGACCGTTACCGCTCTGACCTTGAAAAACAAAATATTGTCTTCTCCGATATTAAGCCCCCCGAGGAGCAACAGTACGACCTGGGTAATATGTCCCAATTGTATATTGATACCCTTGAACACCTCTCTGGTTCAGAGGCAAGTAATGTTCAAGTATTCACCGGCGCACGGTATCAGCCATTAATCTATCTTAAGGACGATAAAAAGATCATCGAAAAGTATCGTAAGGTATTCGGTGACATTAACTTTCAGGCAGGCCAGCGGAACATGGCTACCTTTATGCGGCAGTTATTGGTTCGCCGGTTTGAAAGTTCTGTCTACAGTTTCAAGAAAACGCTGCATAATATCATCAATTCTATGACCAATATTGAACGGTGGTATACGGAGTATCAAAAGGTTCCTATATTTAAAAAGGGACAAATGCCCGACTTTGAATCATTGAATAACGACATTCAAGACGAACTGGATAATGCTCTATTCCCGGAAGGTTTTGAGGAAATCCTTACCGGTAAATTGTCTAAGGAGATTGAAAAGGGCCTTGTGTTCGTCAATACCGATGAATTGACCCCTTCCTTTATTACCGATATGGAAAGCGATATAGCCCTTTTTACTTCCATACTGAGTACTTGGGAATCTGCTGAATTTAACCATGACCAAAAGCTTAAAGGCATACTTGAAAAAATAAATCAGTCCATTAAGAAGGATGCAAAAAGGAAAATCATCATTTTTTCTGAATTCAAGGACACGGTAGATTATCTTGAAAGGGAATTCCAAAAAAGCAATATTCGGGTAATACGCTATACGTCAGATACCACCAACCGGAGAAAAGAGATAAAAGAAAACTTCGATGCGGGATATAAAAGCGAACACCAGAAAAATGATTACGATGTTTTAGTTGCCACCGATGCCATTTCCGAAGGATTCAGTTTGCACCGGGCGGGAACCATTTATAATTATGACATACCCTATAATCCCACCCGTGTCATTCAGCGGGTAGGGCGCATTAACCGTATCAACAAAAAAGTGTTTGAATCGCTGAATATCTATAACTTTTTCCCCAGCGCAACCGGAGAGGCATTAAGCCGCACAAAAAGCATATCGACTTTCAAAATGCTTTTAATACAAACCATATTCGGTTCGGATACCAAGATACTCACCGATGAAGAAATTACCGATGGCTATTTTACCGATGAATACTTAAAAGCAAAGGAAGAAACAGATTCACCTTCATGGGATGTGGACTACCGTAATGAGCTGAATAAATTGGAGCGAGAGGACCGGGACACCATAAAAGCCGCGCAGGAACTCCCCCAACGCTGCCGAACAGGAAGAAAAGCAATTACGGGTAAAACAAACGACCAGACGCTCTTTGAAGGCGCCGAAGACAGGGGCGTTCTCCTGTTTTCAGAGAAAGGGGATTCGTACCGTTTTTGCTTTGCTAATGAAAATGGCAGGGGAACGATTTTACCCCCCTATGCCGGGCTGGCATTGTTTAAGGCCGGAACAGAGGAAAAATCGCTGCAGGTTACCGACGGCTTTTATCCCATGTATCAGACAGCCAAATCCCAAAGCGGCATATCCACCGAAAAGACAACCCGTTCAAAGAACATTATGACCTTAGACCAGAATATCCTCTATATCTTAAAGGTTCTTGCTGCACAAACAGGGAATGACGAAAACAAGGAGTACCTTGGCAAATTGCGCCGGGTTATCAATGAACTGGATTCATTACCGGCTTTTTATATCAAGGCACTATTGGACATTGATATCAAGGAACCAGAAAAATCCCTTGTTGAATATAAACAGATAGTAGACGATGAATACCTCAACTCAATCATCGAGAAGGACAACCAGATATTGAACGAGACTGAAACAATCCTTCTGGCGGAGCAATTTATATGATGGATATTACCCAAAAATATAACCGTGAAATATTTCTATCATTCCTTCAGAATAATTTTCTCCCCGACGACTTTGAACCAAACAAGGAAAATGTCTATGTAAATAAGAAAAGTGCTATTATTGCCGATGCCGTTAAGCTTGGTGTATGTCCTTCACTTGATATCAGCATTTATGAGTTTAAACATCATAGCAGGAATGATCCCAGGGTAACACTTTCCCGTGAATCCTTTAGCATACTCAAAAATAACGATACCGTCTCAAACGCTCTGGCGGTTTTTTATAACGAAGATTCGTCCCAATGGCGGCTTTCCCTTATTACCAGCGACTATACGGTAAATGAAAAGAAAAATCGCGCGGAACGCAGCTTCTCTAATCCCCGGCGTTATTCTTACCTCTTGGGTGAAGGGTGCAAACGGCATACGCCGGAATCGGTTCTCTTTACCAAAGGTAAAATAAAATCCATGGACGATCTTGTTGGGCGTTTTGCGATTGATGTTGTTACTAAAAAATTCTACAGCGAGTTATTCAATTGGTATGATACGTTTGCAATGCCCCTGGTAAAATTTCCCGAAGGGAATGGCGCAAAAGTTACCCTGACCCAAACCGATAATAACTTACACCTCATACGGTTGATTACCCGCCTTATCTTTGTTTGGTTTATCAAGCAAAAAGATTTAATTCCTCTATGGATATTCCAAAAAGATGATGTGGACGGTGTATTGAACAATTTTGACCCATACAGTAACAAAAAAGGTAATTACTATAACGGCATTATTCAAAACTTATTTTTTGCTACCCTCAATAGGGCAGCCCTGGAACGAAAATTTACCGATGATGATGGCAGCAAGCATTATGGCATAAAAACATTGTACCGTGACCACACCGATGCTCCAATGTTTGCAATATCAAAAAAGGAATTTATAAAGAAATTTGAAAAAGTCCCCTTCCTGAATGGCGGCCTGTTTGAATGTCTTGATCGCAGGGATGGAGACGAACGGCAAGAATATCATGACGGATTTAGCCGTGAAAGCAAGCGGAGTGCTTTTGTCCCAAACTGCTTATTTTGGGGAAGTAAGGATGGAACACAGGAGGGCATCATTGATCTGTTTAACCGTTATAACTTCACCGTAGAAGAAAACACCCCCCAGGATGTTGATATAGCCCTTGACCCGGAGCTTTTGGGCAAGGTTTTTGAAAACCTTCTGGGAACTTTCAATCCCGAAACACAGGAGACCGCCCGGAATGAATCCGGTTCTTTTTATACCCCCCGCGAAATAGTCGATTATATGGTGGACACATCCCTAAAGGCATATTTGAAGGATAAACTTTCATCGGGCAAAACAATTGCCGATATTGAAACGAAACTTGTAACCTCAACCGAGATGCGCAGCATCGAAGGTTCTCCTCTTGATATTCTATTCTCCTATAAAGATGAGGTTCCCGATTTTACTGAAAATCAGATAACAACAATCATAGAGGCAATCAATAACTGCAAGATCATTGATCCAGCCTGTGGTTCCGGTGCCTTCCCCATGGGCATATTGCACAAGCTTGTCTATATTTTGGGGAAACTTGACCCCGACAATAGCCAATGGCGGGAACTACAGCGAAAGAACGCCCTGCAGCAGATGGACGAAGCGTTACATATTATTGACAAACAGGAACGGGAACAGCACCTAAAGGAAATTGATGATATATTTGAATCCAATGCAAGCGATTATGGGCGGAAGCTGTACCTTATAGAAAATTGTCTTTTTGGTGTGGACATTCAGCCGATTGCCATCCAAATTACCAAGCTGCGTTTCTTTATATCCCTTATCGTTGACCAGAAGACAACAGGCGCAAAGGAAGATAACTACGGGATTCTCCCCCTGCCTAACCTTGAAACGAAATTTGTAGCCGCAAATACCTTAATCGGGGTAAAAAAGAAAGATGATGCCATGGCATTGTTTGAAAATCCTGATATAGAAAAACTACAGACCGAATTGCTTGAGATACGGCATAAGCATTTCAGCGCAAAGACGGCAAAACAGAAGATAAGTTTGCGGGAAAAAGACAGAGAAGTATGCGCCCGGCTCGCCCGGCTTTTGGAAGAACAGCATTATTATACCAATAAAGACGCCATTCAGATGGCGGATTGGGACCCCTATAACCAGAACCGGCATTCGGAGTTCTTTGATCCCTACTGGATGTTTGGGATACGGGATGGGTTTGATGTGGTGATTGGGAATCCGCCGTATGGGGCAGATATTGATGATTATGTAAAGTTATTTGAGGATATTTATCCTGAAACATCTCATGGATTTAAAGATATTTATAAATATTTTTTCGAAAAATGTCTGTCGTTATTGAGTAAACATGGCTGCTTATCATTTATTACGCCAAATACGTTCTTACGACAACCGCGGTACGGAGATTTAAGGCGTTTATTATTAAGGCATAATATCCGTTTGCTAGTTGATTTAGGTGAGCATATTTTTGAAGCTGTTGTTCCTACTGCAATTACGCTAGTTTCTCATATAAAAGATAAGGATATCTATTTTGCTGACTTGACAAAATCCGTTGATGCGAAAGTTGCTTTAAAAGATATTCGATATAATTTTATTGAACAAAGTTCCTATGAAGGTACACCTAACAACATATTTATAAATGATATTCGAAAGAAAAAAGATAATGAAGTCTTATTAAATGAAATACTAGAAGTGAAAGATGCGGGAATTAATTATCAGAGAGTGAATATCGGATTAGCCGATAAGGGTAATTCTGATTTAAGTAAAAGACTATTATATGAAGGAAAACGTGAACAAACAATTGATATAGAGTATTGGAAAGGTGTAGATATCAATAGTTATTTTATTGCCAAGCATACACAACGCTATGTTAGACCAAATACCAAATTAAAGCAAAATGAGCGCGTCATATTAAATCGTGATTATTTCCATGTTTTTCCAAAACTTCTATGGAGACAAACTGCTCCATATCCGATAGCAACGATTGATGAAAAAGGCATTTGGTTTGGAAGAAGTATACAAGCAGGAGTTATAAAAGAGGAATATAAAAAATTGATTTCCTATAAATATCTATGTGCATTATTAAACTCTAAATACTTGCGATTTTTGTATGAGAATACAGTTAAAGAGGAAGGACGTGTGTTTCCGCAGGTTAAACTCGAAAAAATAAAATCTTTGCCAATTGTTTTGTCGAAAAATCAGCAACCCCTTATTGCCCTTGTTGATAAAATCATTGCCGCCAAAATCGAAGACCAAAAAGTAGATACGTCAGTATTGGAGGAGAAGATTGATAAGTTGGTCTATGAGTTGTATGGATTGACGGCTGAGGAGATCGAGGTGGTGGAGGGGCGGGAATAATGACTTGGCAGGAATATCAAGAATCAGTTGCTCGTCTCTACGAACAAACGGAAGGCTTTGGGAAAGTTAGACGTAATGTTTATATACCAGATCGTATTACTGGCGAACCTCGGCAAATTGATGTACTGATAGAAATGTCCGAACGGGGTCATACTTTAAAAATACTGGTTGATGCTAAGTATCATGCTAAACCACTCGATGTAACGGTGATAGAGGGAGTTTTATCTCTTTCTGACGCAGTAGGCACGAACAAAGCGGTTATTGTTACTGCAAGTGGACTAACGGAACCCGCTAAAAAGAAAGCTGAAATATTAGGGTGTGATATAAGGATTTTAGCATTAGAAGATGCGTTGGATTTAATTGTTCCTGATAAATGGAAAATGTGTCATAATTGTCACAATGATTGTATTGTATTAGATCAAGAAGGCGTGTTATCATTAAAAAATGGAAAGGCTTTATGGTGGCTTGCTGGACAGTGCCGTGAATGTAAAACAGGATTTGTATATTGCCAAGATTGCGGTTTAAAATTTTACATCAAAAAGGATGAATCGTATATTTGTGATTGTGGGCATGAATGGATTTGTACTGAAAAAGGTTTATTTGTTCAATTAGCGAATGGAAGTCAAGATTGTCAAGAGGACGATAAATGCTATCATTGAACACACAACAAAAACAGGCTTTGAATGGGTATAAATTTATTGATTTATTTTGTGGAATAGGCGGGTTTCATTTGGCGTTGGCGGCTTTTGGATCAGAATGCGTCTTTGCATCTGAAATAAACAATGAGGCAAAAAAGATTTATACTGAAAATTTTCATATAGAACCAAAAGGTGATATTACTAAAATCAATGCCGATGATATCCCCGCTCATGATATTATATGTGCCGGTTTCCCATGCCAGCCTTTTAGCGTATCTGGAAATCAAGTTGGTCTTGACGCACCAAGCGGAAAATTATTTTTTGAGATAACAAAAATTGCACGGCATCATCATCCAAAGGTTATCCTTTTGGAAAATGTAGCTAATTTGGAAAATCATAATAAAGGAAAAACCATAGATACAATGTTAGACGACCTTAGGGATGCAGGATACACACCATTTAAGAAAAATCTTGATTCATCAAACTTTGGTGTTCCGCAATGTCGAAAGCGATTATATATTGTAGCATTTAAGAATGATTTAAATATTCATGAATTCATTTTTCCAAATGGAACATTGACTCAGACGAAACTTGTTGATATTCTCCAAGGCGAGGATGAGACAGAGGCAATGCAATGTAGAATCCATAGAAAATTTAATTTACGCGGCAACCATCTTGATTCCGAACCTCAATATGGAACAATAGTCAGAATTGGCGAGATAGGTACAGGACGACAAGGTGAGAGAATATATAGTATACATGGTTGTGCTACGACATTATCATCAACCGGTGGTGGTTTGGGTGGACGCACTGGTATATATTATATAAATAGACATATTCGTAAACTTACAGCAAGAGAATGTGCAAGGCTTATGGGGTTTCCAGATGAATACATAATATCATCTTTGCGCAATCAAGCATATTGTCAATTTGGGAATAGTGTGGTGGTTAATGTACTACAGCAGATAATAATTGAGGTGTTACCGCATTTTCGGGAGGAGAAAAAAAATAATGGCTAAGTCTAATAGGCAACGTAATAAAGACAGAAATACCCAACAAAAGAAAAATGCAAACAGCATTCCTTTTAGTTTAAATTATAATGCCCTCAAAATGTTTGGTCGTCAACTGTATTCAAACGCTTGGGCAGCTATTTCAGAGTTGGTCGCGAATGGCTTTGATGCAGGAGCAAAAGATGTCTATCTTTACATAAATATGATAGACAAAAGTCATGCGATTGTTGAGCTGTTTGACAATGGGTGTGGAATGGACGCTACTGATCTGAAGGAAAAATACACCAAGATCGGACGTAATCGTCGTATTGAAGATTCAGTTAATAAGGCGGCAGGGAGAAAGGGGATAGGTAAGCTAGCCGCACTATATCTTTCAGACAAATATCAGATTATCTCGAAAAAAGATGGAGAGACAACAGCGTGGGAAGTTAATGTTACTAATATGCAAGATACAAAAACTCCAAGCATGACTAAGGTGTTGGGAAATGAAGTAAATATTGCTTGTTCAACAATATGGAGTAGCAAAAAATTCACTTCCGGTACTTTAATTCAGTTAAAAGAGGTAAACCTCACACGCTTGGGAGATGCCGCCATAGATGCCTTAAAGCACAAACTGTCAAACTATTTTTTGTTCGATAGTTTAAATAGTCATCTGAAAATCTGCATAATTAGAACGGATGGTGAAAAAATAAACTTCGATCGGGTAGAAAAAAAGATTGCGTTTAACAATATGTCAACCATCTATCGTTCGTCAAATGATATTGCACTGGCGACAACAAATGATGCATTTATTGTACCTTATGTTAACAAACGGAAAGAGGATTGCAAGTATACCGGAATCAGAAAGGTGATTGGATTCCCCCAAAAAGTGAAAAATAAAGATACCGGCGAAGAAACAGGATTTTTTGGCGACATTGAGTTTTTTAATAAAAAATATAAGTATGCATTAACTGGTTGGATAGGGATTCATTCAACAATTGATTCTGATTCTGCGAAAGTGAATGATGCTCGATATGTGAAAAACAAATTCTACAATCCAAATCAAATACGAGTATATGTAAGAAACAAATTGGCTAACGAAAACATTTTAGGGAAACTTGGTTTAGTTGCCACTTATGCGAATTACATTGAAGGGGAAATCTCTTTCGAGATATTAGATATGGATGACCTTGATGATATTGCCACATCGAACAGGCAGGAATTCTCTGTTGAAGATGACCGTGTGAAGTTATTGCTGGCATTGCTTAAGGGTATTAGCCAACAGCTATTAGGCGAAAGACAGAATCTCGCAGATGAAATTAACGCAGAAAAGAATAAAATTGACGAGGGGATTCGGGCTACAGAAAAATCGGTGTTTAGACAGGGCTTGCGTGAAGATTTGGCAGAAATAGATTTGCCGTCTTCAGTGGCTGATGAGCTGGCAACAACTACAGCAAATAAATTAGTTGGCGATTTTGGCGAACTGAAAGCATCGTTTAAGTTGTTTATTTCACACGCCAGCAAAGATAGAATTTTCACTGATTTTATCTCCCATTACCTCCAATTTCGGGGATTTAGATTTGACCCAAAAGATTCGGATAGCACAGATATTTTTTATTCATCAGATGGACTTGATATAACTGATCCACGTCCTCTTGCTGATATAATAAAACGAATGCTTGTTAATGATAATACAGGGATATTGTTTCTTACATCGGATAATTTTTTAGCAAGTCAGTATTGCCTTTTTGAGGGAGGTGCGACTTGGTCGCATCGTTCAGTTTTAGGTTATAGCATAATATCATTAAATTATAACTCTATTCCCACATTTTTAACAAATGGAAAATCAGAGTTTTCTTTTAATACTGCCGATAAATCCTCATTTGAAATGAACGAACAAAACTATATGCACTTGATTACGGTTTTAAACATCGCCATCAAGCATCTGAATCAAAACCGTTTAATTCGTGGCGATACACCTATTGTGGAAATTTCAGTGCCGACATTTCCTGACAAAGTTCGTCTAAAACTCGAAGGGAAAACGCCTCAAGATTATATGGATCATGATATTTTGGAATACTGGCAAACCTATGTACTGGACAATATAGATAATTATTTAGCTGGAAAGCACACACCATAATGTACATCATAGGAGTATCATCACAGATTATTTTCCAATATAAAATAATAGAAGAGATATACAATCATGGCTAAACTAACCACCGAAACCAGACTATATCAAGATATAAAAACCCTCATAGAACAAAGCCGCCAAAGATCCGCATCGGCAATAAATGCTGAGATTTCCCTCCTGTATTGGCATGTGGGAAAGCGGATAAAGGTCGATATTTTAAAGGATGAACGAGCGGAATACGGCAAAGGAATTCTTGATGGATTATCCGCAAAATTGACACAGGAATACGGAAAAGGGTGGAGTATTAAGCAGTTGTGGCATTGTCTTAAATTTGTTGAAATATTCCCTGATTCCAGAATTGTCTCCGCACTGCGGAGACAATTAAGCTGGACAAGCATTAAGACTATTATATACATAGGGCAAAAGCGGATCGCCGTAGATAACGAAGATTATTATATCGACCTTTTGTTTTACCACCGGCGGCTTAAATGTCTTGTTGCGATAGACCTAAAATTGGGTAAATTTAAAGCGGCCTATAAGGGGCAAATGGAAAATGCCATTTTACTCGAATTGGAGAAATTTATCATTGAATTTGGAAATGGCTTTGCCTTTATGGAACGGCAAAAAAGAATCATTATTGGGAGTATTCAATGAACACCACCGGCATTAAAAAGTTATTATCTCAGGGTGAAAGCTTCACCGTTGAATTCAAAGCCGCAAAAGACACCTTGAGCAACAGCATATTTGAAACCGTATGCTCTTTTTCAAACCGTTACGGCGGATACCTTTTTCTTGGCGTAAGCGATTCCGGTGAGGTGCTTGGGGTAAACCCCAAAGCGATCCCCGCCTTAAAGAAAAATTTCGTCAATATGCTCAATAATCCGGAAAAAATTTCACCGGTTTTGTATCTTAACCTTGAAGAAATAACCATAGACGGTAAAACAATTCTCTATGTATATATTCCGATCAGCTCCCATGTAGAACTCTGTTCCGGTAAAATATTTGACCGTACGGAAGATGCGGATATTGATATAACAAAGTCGGTTGATTTAGTTGCTAATCTCTTTAACCGAAAATCCATGGCCTTTACTGAGCGCAAGCTTTTCCCCTATGTGACCAAAAAAGAGCTTCGTCCTGATGTAATCAAACGCGCCCGGCAAATGGCACTAAATAAGACCACAGACCATCCATGGGAACACATAACCGATATGGAGTTATTTAAGAGCGCAGGTCTTTATGAAGAAAATTGGGTAACCAATGAAAAAGGCTTTAACCTGGCCGCAATTCTTCTTTTTGGCCGGGATGAAGTTATCCGTTCCTGCGTTCCCGGCTATATTACTGATGCTATTTTACGCAAAGAAAACCTTGATCGTTACGATGACCGGCTTATGGTAGAAACCAATCTTATTGACAGTTATAGCCTCCTTATGGAATTTGTTGCAAAGCATACACTGGATAGGTTTTTTCTTGTGGATGATAAAAATGTCAGTGTACGGAACTGGCTCCTCAACCGAGCTGCGTAGCAGCGAAGGTTCCCCTCTTGATTGCACGGGAAATAATCAGCAACAGTCTTGTCCACCGGGAATATGCAAGCGTTTTCCCCGCAAAAATTGTTATAGAAAAAGATCGCATATATGCAGAAAACTGGAATAAATCCCTCAAACCGGGCCGCATCACCCCGGAAGATTTTACGCCCTATCCCAAAAATCCCATTTTAGCCCGATTTTTCGTAAACATCGGCTTGGCTGATCAATTAGGCTCCGGGGTACGGAACCTCTATAAATATACAAAAATCTATTCCGGCAGTGAACCGGAATTGCTGGAAGGGGATATTTTTAAGACCACTGTTTTGTTGACCGTAGAAGGCAAACCTAGCGATAAACCTAGCGATAAACCTAGCGATAAACCTAGCGATAAACCTAGCGATAAATTGTCCCCGGCAGAAGAAAATTTTATGGAATCTATACTTCCGTATCTCAATAAAAAAGGACAGATAGATGCAAAAACAGCCGGTGAATTAACCGGAAAATCGGCGGCACGAATAAAGCAAATATTTACAAGATTAACCGAAGCAGGCATCCTGGAAAAACTTGGCGCCAATAAAAACAGGACGTATCAACTGGTGAAAAAATAATTCTCTTTATGGGAGGGTGGTGATTTTTGCTGGAACGAGAAAGAACAAAAGTATGAAATCAAAAATATCAAATTGACAAATCTCGACAGAGGGATATGATAGGCCCGGTGTCAGCAATAACATTTTTCGCTCCCTTCGTATAGGCTCCTGATAGACACCGCCAATTTTCCGGTAGGGAATTCGCCGCAGACGGATCAGACGGCGACCGTTACTTCGGAGATGCCCAGTTCTCTGGCCGCGAACTACAAGCCCACGATCTTGTATTAATGAGACATATCATGATATAATATGGTATAGGAGAACATACAAATGACTTCAAAGGAAATACTGGCAAAACGGTTCGCGGCGGAAAAACCGCTTAAAGAAATTGCTCAAGGCAGATCCCTTAAAGAGGAACTGGACCCCCATCATCCGGGCGGACGCGGGTACAGCCTGTTTTCGGGGACACGGCTTAGTTCCAGGACAACCCGGGTATCCCTGTGGGGCACGGCGGAAAATATCACCTTCAGCCTGCTGAAAACCGATGTGATTGACCGGCGCTATATCGACAGGGAACAGGTGACCATGGCCGATGTGATCGAAGGGGCCTATTCCGAGGCGAACAAGGACCTGAACGATATGCCAATGGCGGGCATGACCCGGCCTTCGTTTTCGATACTGGACAAGCGCGGCGGCAGGTACAATTACGGCCTCTGGAGCGAAGCCTATCCCTTCCCCTGTCAAAAACCGGTAGGCCAGGTGATCATTAAGGCGCCCGATTTTGCGGATGCGGCCCAGCCGGTCGCCGAACAGTGTATGGGTAATGCGGAAGTTACGGCTTCCGTGGAAAAGGACGGCAAACGGCTTGATGTCGGCTATGTACTGGCCATGGAAAAGAACATCATGGCCCTCAAGCTTGACTATAAAAACCTCACCAAACCCCTTGCACTGCGCCTGTACCGCAATCTTGACCAGGGCCATCGCCGTTATACCAACGAAGACGGCACTTATAAGAAATTTATCCAGTATCAGCCTGCGGATAGTAACGAACCGATTCAGTATTACGATTTCGCCGCGGATAAGGACAAAAACGGCTGTTTTGAACCGCCGACTTACGGGAATGACGGGCGTTTTTTCTGGGTACATCAGATTTTTCCCGCAGAGCCCACGTTTCCTGAAGGTTTCCGTTATGTGATGATGGGTCTGGTTTCAGGCGCGGAAGCGGACATTTCCGAGCATGGTTTGCAGAAGGACCTCGGCACCAAGCCGGTTATCCTGCGGGATAATCAGGGCATGCTGATGGTGCCCGGCTTCCGTACGACGGTCCACCCGGAAATAATCGAACTGCAGGCGCTGAACTATTCCTATGTCGCCGCTGCCCCTGGTGTCGCGGTGGACGCAGTGCTAAAAAATCCGCAGACCGGGCAGGCGGTGGTCTATATTGCCGTTGTTACCTGTAACGAAACCCCTGACTATATGGAAAAGGCAAAGCAGTTATTGCTGGATGCGGAAAAACAGGGCTACGAAAAACTCCGCGAAGAAAACCAGAAATGGTATGACGCCCTTTACGAAAAACGTGAGAACGGGCGTATCCTCCTGGGAGAGGGCGGGGGAAAAACGGCGGCCGGAGATTTCTTCTTTGATGAAATTTTTCAAAGCTGGACCAGCGGGCACATGGGTTCCTGTTTTCCCGATCCCCGTAAACTGGAGGGCAGCGCGAGTTATGCGGCCTTCGATGTGGATACCCAGAACTGGCATTCCCTGCCCTGTTACAATGAACTGTTTACCGAGGGCACATTTTTTATGCGTAACCGGTACGAGCCCAAGCTCCAGTGGCCCTGGCTCGTTTCGCACTGGCATGAAACGTTTAAGGAAAAGGCGCGGGTCAAATTCGGCCTCCCCGGCATGATGATCGCCCACGGCTATCTGCCCGCCGCGAAACAGAGCCCCTGGTACTGCGAAAACGGTGTGCTGGACTTTACCATGGAGGTGCCCGGCCAGATTTTGAAGGTAATCTGGAATTTTTGGGATTATACCGGCGACGAAGCCTTCCTCAAAGAAACCTGCTACCCGCTGTTGAAGGACCTGGCGGTTTTTTACGAAGCCTTTGCGCGCCGGGGCTGGGATGGAAAGGTATTCAACCTTGAACCAACGGTAGAAACGGAAAGTTATGGTATTTCCTACCGCATGGAATACACCCGAAACAATACCGGGGCCATCGCCATGTTCCGCTGTATTCTGCGCCTTGCCGCGGAAGCCGCCGCCTACCTTAATACGGATGCGGATTTAATCCCCGGCTGGCTTGAAGTGGCCGGGAAATTGGCCCCCTATCCAAAATTTTATGTTGAAGGCGGTGAAGTGCTCGGCGCCGATGAAAAGGCCTTTCCCCGGTTTACCCGGGGCGATCATTACATGTACTCAGGTTTTTATCCGGTTACCCTTGCCGATGAAATTAACCTTGACAGCCCTCCGCATGATAAGGAGCTGATTGCCCGTACCGCCGACATAATCGGGTATGGGCGCAGCGCCGATGCGTACCTGCTGGTGGGCAAGGCCAGGGACTTTGTGCCCCGTCATTATGCCTACGGCCACCGGCGTATTGCCGAGGGCGACTATGCAACACTGGCATCGGAAATTTCAGGCGTACCTGAGCGGCTGATGAACAGCCGGTCGCGGCGCATTCACCTGTTCCCCGCCGTGCCGGACTGGACCGTTGCTTCGTTCCGCAATTTCCTTGCCCGCGGCGGCTTTGAAGTAAGCGCGTCACGTACCGCAAAGGGCGTGGAGGCGCTGACGATAAAGGCCCGCCGCGCCATTCCCTGTCATGTGATGAACCCCTGGCCGGGCAGTGCGGTAACCGTTACCGATACCACCGCCGCTAAGGCCGTGAACGCAGAGATCGATAGATCAAACGGTGAATGTATTGTATTTGACGCCGAAGCAGGCCATGAATACAGCTTTGACAAGTAGTAGATAAAGCGCCGTTCAGGATATTTCCGGACGGCGCTTTTAGTTTTTCTACCCTTTTATCTCGATTTTTGCGCTTACCGGTTTCACCGCGCCCTTTTCCGCTGCAGCGGGAACCGGAGCCGCATCGGCGGCGGTTACCGTATAGGACCCGGAAACCAGTACCTGCTCTCCATCGGTGTTCACCGACTCGAAGGCCGAGGCGGGCAGAACTACTTCGACACTGAGGGATTTGCCTGCCGGAACAAAAACCCGGCGGAAGGCCCGCAGGGAGGTGATGGGATCATCGCTCCCCCGCTTGTCCCTGGCGATATAGAGTTGCAGCACTTCATCCCCATCACGGGAACCGGCATTGGTAAGCCCCACCCTGGCAGTTACGGAACCCCCCGCCGCAATAGTCGGGCTGGACAATTCCAGGGAATCAATGCGGAAGGTGGTATAGGAAAGGCCGAATCCGAAGGGATATTGGGGTTTTTGTTCCATATAACGGTAGGTCCTCCCCTTCATAGCGTAATCATCGTATGGGGGGAGCTGGTCCGTTGAGGCCGGGAAAGTTACCGGGAGCTTGCCCGAAGGGTTTGTGTCGCCGAAGATGATATTCGCCACGGCGGTTCCGCCCTCCTCACCGGGATACCAGGCAAAGATGATTGCGTCCGCCACATCCTCTGGAAAGGCAACGGCGCTGCCCCCGGTGAGGATCAGGATCACCGGTTTTCCGGCGGCCCTGACCTTCCGTAAACTGTCAATCTGCCAGGGGGGAAGTTCAATCGTATCCCGGTCGCCGTTGGAGTCCGAGGCAATGGCGTCCCCTTCCTCACCCTCCATGGCGTTATCAAGCCCAAATACGGCGATAACCATATTGGCCTGATCCGAGGGACTTAAGATACCGAATTGAGAATGATTTTCCTCATACTGGAGGCAGCTCTGGCGGTACTCAAGGTTGATGGCATACTTGGTCCTGAGTTTTTCCCCCAACCCTTCCAGAATCGTTACCAACCGTGGGTTGATACCGTAATAATTCCCGATAAGGGTATGGATATTGGCGGCGCCGGGTCCCAAAAGGAGGATGTTCTTTGCCGAATCGTCCAGGGGAAGGATGTTCTTGTCGTTCTTGAGCAGTACAATAGACTTTTCCGCCGCTTCCAGCGCCAGAGCCCGGTGTTCATCACTGCCGATCACCTCACGGCCCAGTTTGGAATAGGGGTCTGTTTCGGGGGGATCGAACATACCCAGCTTAAAGCGGGTACGCAGGAGCCGGGTAAGGGCGGTGTCTATGGCCTTTTCGGTGACAAGCCCCTTCTTGTAGGAGATCGTCAGCATGGGATAGGTGCAGCCGCAGTTAAGGTCGCAGCCGGCGTTCAGGGCCTTTGCGGCGGATTCTTCCGGGGATAAGGTTACCTTATGGTTCTGATGGAAATCCTGGATGGCCCAGCAGTCGGAAACCACATGACCCTTGAACTGCCAGCGGCCCCGGAGTATGTCTTTTAAGAGATAGGTACTGCCGTTGCAGGGTTCCCCCAGGGTCCGGTTATAGGCTCCCATCACCGATTCCACCCCGTTCTCCACCAGAACCTTGAAGGCGGGAAGGTAGGTTTCAAAGAGGTCCTTTTTGGAAACCATTGCGTCAAAGGTATGGCGGAATTTTTCCGGCCCCGAGTGAACCGCGTAATGCTTCGCACAGGCTGCGGCCTTAAGGTGTTCAGGATCATCCCCCTGGAGGCCCTTCACAAAGGCCAGCCCTATCCGGCTGGTCAGATAGGGGTCCTCGCCGTAGGTTTCCTGGCCCCGGCCCCAGCGGGGGTCCCTGAAGATGTTGATATTCGGGGTCCAGAAGGTGAGCCCCCAGTATTGGCCCCGGTTTCCCTGCCTGATTGCCTCGTTGTATTTGGCCCGGGCCTCGTCGGAAATGACCGTTGCCACCCGGCGTATCAATTCCTCGTCAAAGCTTGCCCCCAGGGCAATGGCCTGGGGAAACACCGTTGCCAGTCCCGCGCGGGCTACTCCGTGAAGGGCTTCGCTCCACCAGTTGTATTCCGGAATACCCAGCCGGGGAATGGCAGGGCTGATATACATCAACTGGGACACCTTTTCTTCCAGGGTCATCTTCGAGATGAGATCCCCAATGCGTTCTTCCCGATTCATACATTACTCCTGTAAAAATTCAAAAAATTTTTGTTGACAGAATAGATATATTATAATATAATCAATTATACCATTTGTTCAAGTGATATTTGAATTGACTTATCGATCCGTATTGTACTGGCAAAGGGGGTATAATGTTCCGTTTATTTTGGAAGCAGCGGCATTTACAGTTATTTGCGCTTGCCGGGATAGTTTTCATACTCATTTTCAATTACATCCCCATGTTCGGCATCATTATTTCCTTTAAGGACTATAAGATCGTCAGCGGCCTCAAGGGTATGTTCACCAGCCAATGGGTGGGGTTCAAGTATTTTATCGAATTTTTTACCGATTATAACAGCGGAGCCATTATCCGTAACACGATTGTTATGAGCGTGGTCAAGCTGATATTTACCTTTCCCCTGCCCATACTGCTTGCCCTGCTTCTCAATGAAATCCATTCCAGCGGTTTCAAGCGGGTGGTGCAGACGGTCAGCTATCTGCCCTATTTCATCTCCTGGGTTATTGTTGCCGGGTTCTGCCAGATATTCCTCCAGGCAAACGGGGTGATCAACAGCCTGCTGATGTGGATGGGAATTAATGACAGCAATGTCGCCTTTTTTATTACGCCGAAATATTTCCTGCCTATTGTGGTCATTACCTCCATTTGGAAGGACATGGGCTGGTGGGCCATCCTGTTCCTGGCAACCATTACCTCTATCGATCCTACCTTATACGAAGCTGCCAGCATGGACGGTGTGGGCAGGCTAAAACGGATTTGGTACATCACCCTGCCTTCCATGAAGAGTACCATTACGGTGGTGCTTATCATTGCCCTGGGAAACCTCCTGGGCGGAGGGCTTTCGGGTTCCAACTTTGAACAAAGTTACCTCCTGGGCACACCGGGTAATAAGGATGTATCGGAGATACTGCAAACCTATGTGGTAACCATGGGTTTATCAAAGGGGCGGTATTCCTATGCGGCCGCCATGGGCCTTGTTCAGTCCGTTGTTTCCCTGGTATTGGTTCTTTCCAGTAATTTCGTTTCCAAAAAAGTAAGCGGGGAGGGATTGTTCTGATGAATACGATAAAAAAACACCCCCATCGTCATATACGCCGTACCGGAGAGGATTGGGCGGTGGATATCACGGTCCATGTTTTAGCGGTATTGATTTTTGTTGCCTGTTTTTATCCCTTTTATCTGGCAATAGTTCTGGCCTTCAATGACGGTAAGGACGCGGCCCTGGGGGGTATTTTCTTTTGGCCCCGGCAGCCTACGCTGGAGAATTTTAAACACTTTATTGAAGATCCGATATGGGGCAAGGCGCTGCTGGTAACCGTAAGCCGCACCGTTATCGGTACTGTTGTTACCACCCTGTTTACCGCCATGGTCGCCTACGGCCTTTCGGCGCAGGATTTGGTATTCCGTAAGGTCTATATGACCATGGTGATAATCGCCATGTATTTTTCCGGGGGGATCATCCCCTATTTTGCGGTGCTCCGTGCGCTTCATCTGGTCAATAACTTTTTTGTATACATAATTCCGGGAATGCTCAATCTGTTCTTCGTATTGGTGTCCATCTCATTCTTTCAGGGGATACCCAGGGAGCTGAGTGAATCCGCCCGGATGGACGGCGCCGGGGAAATGGGTATATTTACCCGGATTATTATTCCTATTTCTCTGCCCCTTTTGGCAACCATCGCTATTTTTACCGCCGTAGGGCACTGGAGTTCCTGGTTTGATTCCGCCTTCTTTGTGAACAACAAGGATCTGCGGACCGTGGGGTATCAGCTTATGTCCATTGTGAATAAATCAAATACCAGTATGTCCGGAGTACTGACGCCGGAAGCGGCGGCGGCCAACAGGACTACTACCATGTCGATACAGGTAACCGCCATGCTGGTGGCGGTATTCCCCATTCTGGTGGTATACCCCTTCTTCCAGAAGTATTTTATCACCGGCTTGACCATCGGCTCCGTCAAGGGCTGACCGCAGAGGATCTGCGGTTTGAAACAGTATCCATTGCGGAACAGTGCTGCTGTTCCGCTGATTTGGAAAATATTTTCTGCAGGAGGAAAAGTAAAATGAGGAAATGTATTTTTTCATTCGTCCTTGTCATGGCGCTTGTACTGGCGGCGGTATCATGCGGGGGTAAAAAGGCGGCGACAGACGCAGACGGGATCACCACGCTGACTATCTTTATTGATCACTCCTGGTATCCGGTTGAAAGCTTCACCGGTATTATACCGGAGGAAATTACCCGGCTTACCGGAATCAGGCTGGAGCCGACCATTGCGATTAACAATGAGCAGTTGGGTGTTATGATCGGTTCGGGTGAGCTTCCCGATCTGGTATATACCCAAACCCAGACCGTCCAGATGTCGGACCCTGATATTGCCTGGAGCTATGAAGAATTAATCCAGAAATATAATACGGGCTGGAACATCCCCGCCAAGCAGTTGGGTATCGGCAGGGGTTTATCCGCGGATGGTAAGGCCTATACCATTTTAAACCATTATTCCGAAAAAGCCGACTGGGCAGCATCCCAATCCGTACCCATGGCGCCTTCACTGATCTACCGTACGGACCTGTATGAAGCGATAGGCAGTCCCCCCATGAGGAATTTTGATGAACTCTTTGATGTGTTTACCAAGATTAAGGCGGCGTATCCTAACCTGGGCGCCATATTGAAAATCAATGAGACATGGAATCTTGCCGTATTATCCGCAAATATCGGTATAGGAAATACCAATTCGAATGAGTATTCCTTTATCGAGCAGCCCGATGGCCAATATGGTTATCGCCGTATTTGGGC
>BOBW01000034.1 GCA_026002595.1 Spirochaetia bacterium
GTGTAACTCTTTACAATACATTCCCTTTTGTCAATCAAGGCCCGGATCGTGGTATATTCTGCGATCCGGGTTTTTTTGTCTCTGCGCATAAAGGCTCACTGCGGTCAGAACCGGGGTCCATCGAACGTTGTTCGGTTCCGGTTCAAAAGCAGGGCTTTTGATTTATTCCCAACTAAAGGAGGGAAAAAATGAAAATGAGAAATTTCTCATTAGGTTTGCTTGCGCTGCTGGCGCTGGCATTGGTTTTTACGGGCTGTCCAACTGACCCGGACCCGGAAAGGATCTACATCGACAAATACCCCGCGCCGGGCGGCGTGTCGGTTACGGCAGGTAACGGACGGCTCGTGGTAAAGTGGAACGCGGTCAGTAATGCGGCTACTTATAGCGTGTATCACGGGGTGTCTAATGACTCCAAAGATGCGACGTACTATGGCGATACCACTGAAACGACTCTCACGATTAATAGCGGTTTAACCAACAGCGTTAAGTACTACGTGTGGGTGCAGGCGTCTTATAATGGCGGCGGCATCAGTCCACGCGGCGGCGGCGCGAGCGGAACGCCCGTTGCGGCAACCACAATACCGGATGCACCGGCAACTCCGACCGCCACGGCGTCATTCGGGTTAGTCACGGTGACATGGGAAGAGATTCCGGCGGCGGCCAGCTATAAGGTGTACCGCGCGCCTAACGTTGCCGATACCGCCGGTGCCTACACACAGATCGGCACGTCTAGTGCCGCAACTTTCCTGGATTCGGGAAGTGTCGGCGGTCTGTTACCGGATACAAAGTATTGGTACAGAGTTGTCGCGGTCAATAACTACGGCGACAGCGCTCCTTCGACTGAAACGTCTGTGACGACACAGGATGTGAAGGCACTCACCGCCAATACATGGGAAAATGGCACGCTGGTAACCAACGAAAAACACCTGTATACGTTCACAATACCCGCGGGTACCACATACAACGTGCAGTGGAACCATAAAAATGATGGCGACGACACCAAGACCGCCAGAGTTGTTGTGCAGGCGTACAAGTTGGCTGATTATACTGACTATCTCGCCGGCGGTTCCGCACCGACGCCGTTGTTCTCTGCGAATAATGGCTGGACAACGCCTCGGGCGATAACCGTAACCACCGCAACGCAGGTACTGTTGATTGTACAATGGCAAGGTACCAATAATGAGGGCACTTATGCCATCCAGTACTATGACCCGGCCGATGCCGCATTGCCGCCGCAAACCGCGCCGACATTGTATTCGGCGTCTGTTATTCTGGATACCGATTATTCCGTATCCAGTACTAAAACGGGGATTATCGCTGTGTCTATGAACTGGAGTTCATTTAGCGACGCTACCGGATATAATGTATACCGTTCAACAAGCCGCACGAGTGGTTTTTCAAAAATCCATGAAGCGCGCGAAACGACAGTCTCTGGGTATACTTTCCCGGCATCTACATCCTACACCGACACGTCATTGACTACAGGCGCCACCTACTATTATGCGGTGAGCGCGGTGAATGCTAACGGTGAAGGCAAGAGATCAGTGGCGAGCCCCGTCACGGTGCCCACGCCGCTAACATTGTCCGAGGGAACACAATTCACCGGAAGCGTCACCTCTCCACCACCGGCTTTGTTCCGGCTCGCGGTGACCACAGGCAACACTTACTTGATTTACAGAACCGGCTCTGTCTCTACAACGGCTGCGTATGAAAATACCACATTCACCGATACGGAATATTACAACAACGACTACCTTGTTCCTGTCGGAAGCAGCTTTACGGCCACAAAGACCGGCAATATCATTGTGCGGGTGTCTGGAACGTCTACTTATACCCTTATCTATGCGGACCTCGCCACCGCAAAGCCGATGGCGGTACCGACAAGCGTATCGGCGGCGCCCACTTCGGCAACCGCAGTAAATGTTTCTTGGAGTTATGCGACGGTGTCGGGAGAAGCTATTACCGGCTACAATGTATGGCGCTCGGTTGACGGCGGTACATACACCAAACTCGGAGCTGCCGGCTCGCCTACTGCCACGGCTTCACCATACAGCGACACAACGGTGAGTGTGGGGCACACATATGCGTACAAAGTCGCCGCGGTCAATGCTAACGGTGAAGGCACTCAGTCTCAGCCTACCCCCGTTCTCTCTATATCGGCGCTTGCCGCCGACACTTGGGCGAATGGTAACTTAGCTGACTCCGGCCAAGTTGACTGGTATGTGTTTACCGCCGACACCACCGGAACCAAATATATCTGGTGGAATAGCGGCTATAGCAGCGGTTCGATCAACTACGGTGATGGCACTAAAACTGCTTATGTAGACATCGACGTCTTCAGCAGCAGCCCGAGCGGTAGTCAGGTGTTTAATGGTAATTACTCTAACACCTCATATTCTTCGGCTCAGAGTTTTAGCGTAATAAGCGGAACGACGTATTTTGTAAGAGTGCGAGTGCCGTCTGATTATCCTACCCGAACCGGCTCCTATGCGGTAGGGGTTAATACCTCTTCCAGTTTAAAACCGGGTGAATTTACAGCAGTAGCTGGGGCACCTACGCTTACCAGCGGCACATGGGCGAACGGCAATCTTGCATCAGGCGGGGTTGAGTGGTTTAAGTTCACCGCGACTGCGTCCACGCAGTATATTCACGTTACGTTTGGTACGCTGACTGACCTGCGTGTACAACTGTATGACAGCACCGGAAGCACGGTTGGATCTTCCACCAACATGTATGGTTCCACCAGATACACAAGCCGGTCGGTAACAATCGGTAATGTGTACTATGTAAGGGTATGGCCGTATGATTCTTCCGATTCCGGTTCGTACCAGCTAGCGTTCAACACATCGAGTACTACGCCCTAACGCCTTGCCTCTAGTTTAAGCGTTATGTAAAGCCGAAAGCCCCCGGGGTGTATGCCCTGGGGGCTTTTTTGTACATACACGGAAGTTATGTGAAATGCCGCCTAAAATTTTGTCAAAATTTAACTTTCAGGAAATTTTTTGAAATACAAAAAGTCTCTTGACAAAATCAGAAAAACGCATTAAATTTTAATTATTTAGGGGGTATATGATGCCTGCAATAAGAGCAAGTGCCGACTTACGTAATGATTATGGTGAAATTTCAACCTTTTGTCACGAAAATAGAGAACCTGTTTTTATAACAGAAAATGGGCGTGGAGATTTGGCTGTAATGAGCATTGAAACATACGAAGAATTTATGGGGAAAATAGAATTATATCAATTATTGGAAGTCGGATTAAATCAAATAAAAAACGGTGAAATAATAACTGAAGAAGAAATGATGAAAGAATTAAATCAATATATTGGAAAATAAATGTATACATTAGCATACTCAAAAGTAGTACGTAGTGATGTCAGGACATCATATACATATATTAAGGAAAAACTGGAATCGCCAATGGCGGCAGAAAATCTGATAATAGAATTAATAAATAAATTGAACTATTTAAAGGAAACCCCGTTGACAAGACCATTAGTTCAAGACAATTATTTAGCATCATTTAAGTATAGATCAATAAAAGTGAAAAATCATGTGTTGTATTATATTGTTGATGAAGGAGAGGATAAAGTTAATATAATTAGATTTTTATATAACAAACGAGATTGGAAAAATATATTGAAAGAAAATAACATAGAAAAAATGATGTAAAGTACGCCCCTACTGCACATAACATACGCTATACGCGCAGACTTGCTTTGCAAGTCTGACGCCGCAGTAGCGGCTTGGCCTACGAAAAAACGCAGTCGGCCTGCGGCCTTAGTGCGTTTTTTCTCCGGCACATTTTTGCAGTTGCTGGAAACCTACGGTTTCCTTTATCGCAACTGCAAAAACGTCGTATAGCTTTCACGTTAGGCGAAATACCGCCTAAAATTTTGTCAAAATTTAACATTATATATTGACAAAATCGGCAAAATATGGTACTATATAAGGTAAGGTGGTATTATATGATAAATTTAGTGGAAGATATTAGGCCAATTTCCTATGTAAAGGCTCATACGGCCGATATTATGAGGCAGGTGGAAGAAAAAAATAACCCGGTGGTTATTACCCAAAATGGAGAAGCACGGGCTGTTTTAATGAATGTAGGTTATTACCAGAATATTATGGATGCAATAAATTTGCTTAAAATATTATCTATTGGGGAGAATGATATAAAAAATGGAAGAGTATTTTCCGAAGAAGAAATGGATAAAAAAGTTGAAGCGATATTGGGCTAAATAAATGAGATACAAAATTATTTGGTCACAAGATGCCGGAGAAGAATTACTTGAAATTGTATCATGGTATAAATATAATGTTGGAGTAAATGTTGCACAAAAAACGTATACTAAAATAAATACTCAAATTAAGAAATTAAAAGACATGCCGGGGATAGGAAAACCAGTACAAATATTAAAGGATATCGGTGTAAATGATTATCTACAAATTATTATAGAACATTGGATAATATATTATAAAATAGAAAAGGAAAATATAAACATAATATCAATAATTGATGGAAGAAGAAATTTGGAAGAAATATTATATAAAAAGATAATAGACGGAAAGATAAAATAGGGTACGGCGGTACTGCACATAACATACGGTTTGCGGTTCGGGGCTAAAGCCCCTCCGGGTTCCGTTCGCCTGGGTCAGTCGCTTCAGACTAAAGTCTGCCGCTCCTTCCCACGGCTCACCCCACCCACATTTTTTGCGGCGCTGGAATGCTTCGCATTCCTTTATCGCGCCGCAAAAAACGTCGCAAACCTTTCACGTTATGTGCAATTGTGCCGGATGCGAGGGGTACATACCCAAGAACCAGGAATCTCCCGGGTAAAATCTCGGGGCTTTTTATATGAGGCCAAGAGAACTACTATGTATCCCTATTTTGCCAGTAAGCGGTTAAGCCGTTTTACGAAGTCTGAGGGGTCCTTGATCTTGATCCCCTCCACGAGCAGGGCCTGATCCAGCAATACCCCCGCCACATCGGCGATGCGGGCCTCATCCTCCACGTCCTTGAGGGCGGCCACAATGGGATGATCCCCGTTCACTTCCAGAATCGGTTTGATGTCGTCCATTGGCGCCTGCCCCATTGCCTTGAGCATTTGGGCCATTTGCAGGGTGGGGTCGTTTTCGTCCGCCACGATGCAGGAGGGGGAGTCGTGGAGGCGGCGGGAAAGCTTCACGTCCTTGACCCTTTCCCCCAGGGCCTTCTTGATCTTTTCGATGACGGGCTTTATTTCCTTTTCCGCGGCCTTGTCCTGCTTTTCGCCCAGTTCCTCGTCCGCCCCGGCCCGGTTCACCGCCTTGATGTCCCACTCGGCGGTTTCGCCTTCGGCCATGCCGGGCTTTTTGTAGCGGCCAATCGAGGGGATCACGATGTCGTCGATCTCGTCGTCCATGACCAGGACTTCGATGTTCTTTGCCTTGTAGGCTTCCAGCAGCGGCGATGATCGCAGGGTGTGTTCATCCCCGCCGGTGATATAGTAGATGCTTTTCTGGTCGCTTTTCATCCGGGACGCGTATTCGGCAAGGCTGGTCCAGCCTTCCACGACGGTGCTCTTGAACCGCACCAGTTCCAGAAGCGCCTCCCGGCTGCCGTAGTCCTGGTAGAGCCCTTCTTTCAGGGGCCGGTTGAATTCCTTGATAAAGGTCTCCCACTTCTGCTTGACCTCATCGGAGCCGGATGCGGCGTTATCCGCCAAGGTTTTGAATTCGGAAAGGAGCTTTTTGACGCTGGCATTCTTGATATTGAGGAGCACCTTGTTCTGCTGGAGGATCTCCCGGCTCACGTTCAGGGGCAGGTCCTCCGAGTCGATTACCCCCCGGACAAAGCGCAGCCAGGTGGGCATCAGCTCCTTGTCGTCGTCGGTGATGAAGACCCGCTTGACGTAGAGCTTGACCCCCGGCTTGTAGTCCACGTTGTACATGTCGAAGGGGGCCTTTTTCGGAATGTAAAACAGGGTCGAGTATTCCAGGGTCCCCTCGGCCTTGGTGTGGACGTAGAAAAGCGGCTCCTCGCTGTCGTGCCCTAACTGCTTGTAAAATTCGTTGTAGTCCTCTTCCTTAAGCTCCGACTTGGACCTGCGCCAGATGGCGGTACCGGAGTTGATCCGGTCGGTCTTTGTCTTGGTGGATTTGACCTTGCCCTTATCGTCGTATTCGTTTTCGTCGTAGGTCAGGAAGATGGGGAAGGCCACGTGATTTGAATACCGTTTGATGATGTCCTCAATGGACCAGCGGTTGGCGAATTCGGCCCCCTCCTCGGTTAAATGAAGAATGACGGTGCTGCCCTGGGTATCACGGGAAGCGCTCTCGATGTCGTAACCGTCCTTGCCGTCGCTGGACCACTTCCATGCGGTATCCTCCCCGGCCTTGCGGCTGATCACCTCGATTTTGTCGGCCACCATAAAGGCCGAGTAGAAGCCCACCCCGAACTGGCCGATCAGGTTGGAATCCTTTTTAGCGTCTGCAGTGAGCTTTTCCAGAAAGGCCCTGGTTCCCGACCGGGCAATGGTCCCCAGGGATTCGGTCAAATCCGCCTCGTTCATGCCGATACCGTTATCGGCAATAGTCAGGGTTGAAGAAGCGGGTTTATCGCTGTCTTTTTTGAAGGAAATGTCGATCCGGGGATCGAAACTGATGGATTTATACTTTTCGTCCGCCACGCACAGGTACTTGAGCTTGTCCAGGGCGTCGGAGGCGTTGGAAACCAGTTCCCGCAGGAATATCTCCCGGTTTGAATAGAGGGAATGGATGATCAGGTGCAAAAGCTGGTTTACTTCGGTCTGAAATTGGCGCTGTGCCATAAGAATCTCCTGTTTATCATTAAAAATACTAAAAAGGCCTTGCCGGGGCAAGCATTTTTTACTTGAAACAAAACTAAACAAAAACAAAGTAAGAATGAGAATTTATTTTATTTTTGTTGATTTTTGTTTTGTTTTGTCATATTATGAGGATATAAATTTTTTGGAGGAACAAATGAAATCGATACAAAACAAATCCTGGTTCTGCCTTTTGGCGGCGGTCCTGATCCTGGGCCAGGTCCCGCTTTTCGCGGGAGCTAAAAAAGACGCCCCGGCCCAGCAGGAACCATCGGTGCAAGCCCCGGTTACCATTCTGGTGGCCGCCGCGGCTTCTTTACGGAATTCCTTTGAACAGGAGCTTATCCCCCAATTTCAAAAAAAATACTCCTGGATCACCGTGGACGGAACCTATGACAGTTCCGGCAAACTCCAGACCCAGATCGAAGAGGGCCTTGGCGCTGATGTCTTCATGTCCGCCGCTCCTACCCAGATGAACAATCTGGTGGGGAAAAATCTCGTTTCCAGCGGCACGGTGAAGCCCCTGCTGGAAAACAAGGTGGTGCTGATCAAACCGGCGGGAACTGCCACAACGGTTACCAGCTTCCAGACCATCACCCAGGCAAAGACCATCGCCCTGGGGGACCCCGTCAGCGTACCCGCAGGCCAGTATGCGCGGGAGGCCTTTATCAGCCTGGGTATTTGGGACGCGGTGCAGGCCGCCGGGCCGAGTCTCGGTACCAATGTGACCGAGGTGCTTAACTGGGTAGGGCAGGGCAGCGCTGATGTGGGGGTAGTTTACGGCACCGATGCCATCTCCGTCAAAACCGTGGAGATCATCGCCGAAGCGCCCGCCGGGAGCCATCAGAAGGTCATCTACCCTGTGGGAATCGTGGCGGCCTCCGCCCATCCCGCAGAGGCGCAGCTTCTGATTGACTTCCTCGCCTCCGCCGAAGGGCTGGCCATATTTAAGAACTACGGTTTTTCCGCTAATAATTAAGAGATGAACCTTTCGCCGATCCTGATTTCCATACGGACCGCTACGGCGGCGATTGTGGTGACCTTTTTTCTGGGGCTTCTGGCGGCAAAATTTGTCGCCGGGATGCGCCGGAAAGAATGGAAGATGATCCTGGACGGCATCCTCACCCTGCCCCTGGTCCTGCCCCCCACAGTGGCGGGCTTTTTTCTTCTATATATATTTGGGGTCCGGGGCCCGGTGGGGAAATTTTTCCTCGATTTTTTCAGTATCAAGATAGCCTTTTCCTGGGGGGCCACGGTCCTGGCGGCGGTTGCCATCTCTTTCCCCCTGATGTACCGTTCCGCCCGTGGCGCGCTTGAGCAGGTTGATCCCAACCTCATCTACGCCGGGCGCACCCTGGGCCTCTCGGAATGGCAGATCTTCTGGAAGGTGAGCCTTCCCACCGCCATGCCGGGCATTGCCTCCGGTGGGGTGCTGGCCTTTGCCCGCGGGCTGGGGGAATTCGGGGCCACCGCCATGATTGCGGGGAACATCGCCGGGAAGACTCGCACCCTGCCCCTGGCGATCTATTCCGCCGTCTCCTCCGGGGACATGGACATCGCCTACAACTACGTGCTGGTCATCGTGATCTTTTCCTTTGCGGTGGTGGCGTTGATGAATTACTTTACCATTCAGGAAAAGCGGGTGAAATGAGTATCAGTGTTTCCATCCGTAAACGGCTTTCCCGCAGCTTCTCCCTTGAAATCAATTTTGATACCACCAATGGTTCCAAAGGAACCACCGGCTGCCTGGGCATTTTGGGCGCTTCCGGCTGCGGCAAGAGCATGACCCTGAAATGTATCGCCGGGATCGAAACCCCCGACGAGGGGCACATCGCCGTAAACGGGCGGGTGCTTTTCGATTCATCAAAAAAGATAAACCTGAAACCCCAGGTGCGCCGGGTGGGCTACCTCTTCCAGAACTACGCCCTCTTCCCCCGGATGACGGTGCTGGAAAACATCACCATCGGGCTGTCCGGGGCCGCTAGGCCCCTAGCCAAAAATGAAGCCCGCAAAAAGGCCCATGACTGGCTGGAACAATTCGGCCTTATCGGCTTGGAACATCGCTACCCCAATCAGCTTTCCGGCGGACAGCAGCAACGGGCCGCCCTGGCGCGGATGCTTATCCGGGAGCCTGAGGTGATCCTGCTGGACGAGCCATTCTCCGCCCTGGACACCAATCTGCGGGAGCAGATGCAGCTTCAGTTTTTGGAACTCCTCAAAACCCGCAGCGATGTGATCATGGTGACCCACAGCCGGGACGAAGCCTATCGGCTCTGCGCGGAAGTGCTGGTGATGGACGGGGGCCGGGTTCTGGGTAAAAAACCGACAAAGGAACTTTTTGCCAGGCCCGGCCTCGTGCGGATCGCCCGGCTGACGGGGTGCAAAAATATTTCCCCCATCAAAAAGATCGGCGATCGGGAAATCTATGCACTGGACTGGGGGCTCCCGCTGCGGCTCAACACGCCGGTTCCCGATGATGTTACCCATGTGGGCATCCGCGCCCACGATTTTGTGCCGGCTGCGCCCGGCGGCCCGGCCGGCCGCGAAAACTCAGGCGGCTGTAACCAGGTGCGCATCGCCGTAACTCAACATTCGGAGGAGCCCTTTGAGCACGTGGTACTCTTTACCAATGCCGATGCCAAAATTTCTGCGGAAAAAAATGAGATATGGTGGAAATACAGCAAGTATATGGGGATCAACGAGATGCCGGAGCGGCTCTTTGCACCGCCGGAATCGCTGCTTCTGCTGCGGTAAATTCGTTTGAATTTTTAACCAATCAAAATCATGGGCTTGTAATAGAGTTGTTCGGCAACCAACCGGGTTCTCGAACAAGTCCATTATCTGTTTTCCCATGGACAAAATAGTTTTTCTGCTAAATCAATGATGATGAAAAGGCAGAGCCCCAAAAGGCTGAGGGCCAGAATCGCCGCGTACATTTCACCGTAGGCAATGCGTGTCCATGCGTCCATGATGAGGTAGCCCAGGCCGGAATCGGTGGCAAAGGTTTCCGCCAGAAAGAGGACCGCCACCGCCGTGCCCAGGCTTACCCGGAGTCCCGTAAAAAGATTGGGCAGTACCGCAGGGATGATCACGTGGCGCATTACATCGATTTTGCTTGCCCCCAAAGACTGTACTGAATCAACCAGTTCTTCCGGCGCCCGTTCTGCCGCGTCCCGTGCGCTTACCAAAATCTGGCTGAAGATGATGAAGCCCACGAGAAAAATTTTTGATACTTCCCCCAATCCCAGGACCAGCATGATGATGGGAAGAAATGCCGCCTTGGGCAGGGGGTGGAGGAGGTATATCACCGGGGAAACGATGCGGTTAATTTTGGCGGACCGGCCCGCCGCGAGTCCCAGCGCCACGGCGGGGATAGAGCTCGTGACCAAGGCCCAGATTATCCGGGAAAGGCTTGCCCCCAGATGCCGCCCCAGTGTCCCTGCCGCACCCATCTTGACCAGAGCCCTGACCACCACCGCAGGGGTTCTTCCCGATCATTACAAAAACCTTGTCCGCCAAATAAACCGCTTCTTCAATGGAATGGGTCACGATGATGATGGTCAGAGGGCGGCGGTGTGGTGGGTATGAATTGCGGTGCCGGATCGACAGCAGAAAGTCCTGGGCGTCTTCCCGGCTGAGGGCATCCAGGCTGGAAAAGGGTTCGTCCATCAGGAGCAGGTCCGGCTCCGCCGCAAGGGCGCGGACAATGGCGAGGCGCTGCTTCATGCCCCCGGAAAGCTGCCGGGGGTAGAGTTTGGCAAACCCGGCAAGGCCGAATTCCGCAAGCAGCGCTCTTGCCTGTTCCCGGCGGCGGGCTTTGGGAACCCCCGTGATGAGCAGGGGCAGTTCCGCGTTTGCCTCAACGGTTTTCCAGGGGAGAAGGCCGTAGTCCTGAAAGATCACGGCGGTATTTTTCCGCACCCCGGTCAATAGCTGCCCGCAGATGCGGACTTCCCCGGCGCTGATCCGCCGCAGCCCCGCCACGGCGTGGATCAGGCTGGTCTTGCCGCAGCCAGCAGGTCTGAAATTGAAGCGTCCAGCCGCCCCGCCTGAATGGCGGCGTCCCGTTCCTGGGGGTTCTGAAAATTTACCAGTTCCACATTCACCCCCTCGGCGATAAAGAAGCCCTCGTCACGGGCAACCATGAAGGGCAGGGAATCCGCATCGGGCATGATCCCCACCCGCAGGGGTTCGGCATTGGCATCCAGTTGGGGCCGGGCGGAAAGATTTACGGCGATGGCCGCAAAACAGCAGAAAAGGGCGATTGCTTTTTTCATTATTCACTCCATCTTTTAAATAAATTGTGTTGTATTTTCAGACGGTCAAGAATTTTACCCGCCATAAAATCCGCAAGGTCATCAATTGTTTTGGGCTGCTGATAAAAGGCCGGAGCCGCAGGCAGGATTGCCGCCCCTGCTTCCGCAAGGCTCGTGAGATTTCGCAGATCCACAAGTGAGAGGGGCGTCTCCCGTGGGACCAGTACCAGGGGTCGGCCTTCCTTCAGGCTGGTCAGTGCGGCGCGGTGGATCAGGTTTCCTGAAATCCCCGCAGCAATACTACCAATACTGTTCATGGAACAGGGGACGATGATGGTCCCGTCCAGAACGAAAGAGCCCGAAGCCGGGGGGGCCGCCAAATCCTCCGGCGCGTAGATCCGCTCCGCGGAAAGGCCGAAATCTGAGGCCCAGCGGTGGAAGGGCCGCCCGGTTTCCTTTGCGATAACCCGCTCTCCCCAGAGTGACACGATGCTGTGGACTTCATGGCCCCCTTCGATCAGGGCCCGCAGGGTACGGAGCCCATAAATCGAGCCGCTGGCCCCGGTGATGCAAAGCAGGTATCTTCCCATTTATAAAGTATAGATGCCGATGGCGGTTCCCGCCAGGATCACCAGAGGCAGAATTTCATTGATCGAATAACTGGCGATCCGAATATGTTTTTCACTGTTTCCCAATGCAATCACATGTTCCGTGATAAGCAGTACCGCCGCAAGACCCGCCCCAATAAAATAGAATGCGGATACCTTCCAGAAAACCGGAACCAGAAAAAGCCCCGTCAGCGTACCCAGGTGGGACAGGATTGCCAGAAACCGCGCAAAACCGGCGCCGAATTCCGCAGGGATCGAGTAGAGCCCCTCCCGGCGGTCAAAGTCGATATCCGGCAGGGCGTACAAAATGTCGAAACCCGCCACCCAAAGGGCGTGGGCCCCGGCAAGAAAAAAGTAGCGCACTTCAAAACGCCCGGTAAGCGCGATGAATGAACCCATAACCGAGCAGGCGCAGGCGGCGCCCAGCCAGTAGTGGCAGAGCCAGGTAAATCGCTTGCTGAAAGAATAGCCCCCGATCAGGATACCCGCCAGTGGGAGCAAAATGACGCAGAGGGGGTTGAGCAGCGCCGCAGAGGCCACGAGGATAACGCACATCACCAAACTGAAAACAAGGAGGGCCTTTTTTGAAAGAAGCCCCTGCGGGATATGCCGGTTCGCGGTGCGTGGATTTTTCCTGTCGATATCCGCATCGATCACCCGGTTCAGGGCGTTGGCGGCGTTCCGCCCCGCAGCAGCGGCGAGGAGGATGAGGATCACCTTTTTCAGGGGCGGGCGGCCCCCGCTCTCCAACAGTATTGCTGTGGCCGCGAATGGAAGCGAAAAGAGGGTGTGCCGGAAAATCACCGCATCGAAAATCATACCGAGTTTGCGGATCATTTCCTTGAACGGAGACAATGCAGGGCTATCGTTCTGAATTTGGCTAGAATCCATATTCTTTCCAGCGCCGGTTCACCAAATCTACGACATCCTTATCCATCACCAGCGGGTCAGGCCATGGCCGGGTGTGGCCCTCGTCGGGGCCTTTCCGGGTAGCGTCCAGTCCGATCCGTGTGCCGTAACGGGGCAGCGGCGAGGAATGGTCCAGCGCATCCAGGGGGCCGTCGTTGAGTACGATGTCCCGGCGGCCGTCGATATTGTTAAAACTCCGCCAGGCTACTTCGGACACATTCTGCGGGTTCACCTCCGCATCCACGATGATGATGAGTTTGGTGTACATCATCTGCCCCATGCCCCAGAGGAAGTTCATCACCTTCCGGGCCTGGCCGGGAAAGCGCTTCTTTATCGAGACAATGGCACAGTTGTGAAAGACCCCTTCCAGGGGCATGTTCATGTCCACGATTTCCGGGCAGAGCTGTTTGAGGAGGGGCAGGAAAAGCCGCTCCGTGGCCTTTGCCATCCAGCAGTCCTCTTTTGGCGGGATACCCACGATGGTGGCGGGGTAGACCGGGTTTTTTCGCCGGGTGATCCGCTGTAAATGAAAGACCGGGTAGTCGTCCTCAAGGGAATAAAAACCCGTGTGATCCCCAAAGGGCCCCTCCCGCCGCGTTTCGTTGGGATCTACATAGCCCTCAAGGACGAACTCCGCGTCCGCCGGGATCATCAGATCGCTCAGGGTGGCCTTGGCGATTTCCGCCCCCTTGCCCCGGAGGAAGCCTGCGAAGATCATCTCCCAGATGCCCTCGGGCAGGGGCGCGGTAGAGGCATAGGTTACCGCCGGATCGCAGCCCAGAGCCACCGCCACGGGCATCCGCCGGTTCAGTTCCCGGTACTGCTCAAAAAAATGAGCCCCGTCCTTGTGGAGGTGCCAGTGCATCCCCGCAGTACGGTTGTCGTAAATCTGCATCCGGTACATCCCCACATTCCGCATTCCATGGTCCGGGGCTTCGGTGCAGACCAGGGGGAGCGTGAGGAAGCGGCCCCCGTCCTTGGGCCAGCACTTTAATATGGGGAGGCTGTCGAAACCTATTGCGCCGCTCTTGCTGCCGTCCGCCGAGCCGCTGCCCGCAGCTTCGGTGATATCTTCAATTACTTCCTGACATTTGGGGCGGCCGACTTTTTTGGGGAAGACACTCATGGCCATTAGAAAAAACTATAATCGAAAGGGAGATGGTTTGCCAGACATTAATTGACCTGGTTCCAATTCATGGTTTTGCCGGATCAAATATAGGCCATTTTGAAAAATCAGATTTCCCAATGGGAATCATAATTGATAAGAAGATAATGAACAAGAAAATTATCAGCGAGATACCCCGGTATATTGGCAGTAAAAATAGCAATGACAATACGGTTGTTAATGAAAAATGATACGGCGCCAGTGTTTTAAACGCAAAGGTTTTATTTGTTGCATTTGGCAGATATAGTATATACATTATTGCGGCAAATAAAAAAGCAAGCCCTAATGTCAAAAATACATTAAAGAACCTGATAATATATGCAATAAAAAGAAAATAGAAAACATTGATAATCGCAATAAACAGATAGTGTATGGCGTTGAATTTTACACATTTAATCTGCGCCAGGATAAATACCAACAGAACGAAAAGGCACAATGCGATGGGAGAAAATTTTATCAATCCTTCTATCTGATCCATATCATTTATGATTGACACAAAAGAAATGCCCACATCCTGAGTTGTACTAAAGCTGCTCATTTCCACAATTAATTGTTCGCCTGAATCATTTTTTGCAGCAGTATGGGGCAGGCCAAATTTTAATATATTATATTTTGATGTATTGATGCTGAAAACAGCCTTAAATGTCTGTATTACATATTTATTGTATGCGTCTAATTTATACTTGAAAACATCGATCCCATTCGTTCTGAATTTAATATTTATCCTGACTTCCTGATTTTGATCAAATTTGGGCAGCACAATGAACGGGGCGTCAATACCAGCTTCTTTATCAATCAGTTTACCATCTACAAGAATACGATAATCATATATAATACTTGCATTTTCGGGCCGCTTAAAATTTACCAGCAAATTCTCCTGAAAGTCCGTATTGTTTGTTAAAATGTATTCGTTGTCTATATCTGCGGCAAATGAATTAAAAACGATTAATCCTTCCCTTTTTTTATCCAAATCTATATTTGAGTTTATTACGATTGAATTCGGTAAAACATAATGATTTCTGATTTTTGTTATTTCTTCAGATAGTTTAGTTGCGGAATTGATCGTTTTTTCAACGTATTGTTCTTCAAAATAAAAATCAGGCGGGATTATATTGATTTCGCCGCCCCAGGAACCAATAAAATTTTTATATACGCGGCCAAAGGTTGTTTCATTCTGTTGTCCGACTCTTAAACTGGCAGCCAATAGTGTGACAGAACCAATTACCATAATGAAAATCAGCCAAAATACAAAGGTTCCAGGTTTTTTAGATGACACTTCTTTTTCTTTAGACATAATAATTCCCTTTGTCTGGCACATAACATACAATTCATGCTATGAACACTAATACTAAACAGAACTACGATCCGCCGGCTAATGTTCCGCAAACTCCGACAGGGGTATCGGCCGGGGGCTGTCGTTTTCACCTTCGGCCCTGGAGAGTTCTTCCAGCAGTTCCCGCCCCTTTTTGGAAAGTTTGGCGGGGATCTGGACCATGAGTTTGATGTAGAGGTTGCCCCGGCGGCCCCCGGCGGGGACCCCTTCGTCCCGAATGCGGAGCATCTTGCCGTTCTGGATTCCCGCGGGGACCTTCACCTTGATGGTCTTGCCGTCCAGGGTAGTTACGTGGATGTCCGCACCAAGGCTGGCCTGGGTGATGGAGATGGGCACCGCGCAGTAGAGGTCCAGGTCCTGCCGCTCAAAGTGCTCGTGGGGTTTTACCCGGATAAACACGTAGAGGTCCCCTGCGGGGCCGCCGTTGGGACCGGCGTCACCCTGCCGGGGTATGACCACCCGCTTGCCATTTTCCACCCCTGCGGGGATGGTGACCATGATCTTCTGCCGTTTCTTTTGAGCGCCCGAACCGCCGCATTCCTTGCAGGGTTGTTCGATGACGTAACCTTCGCCGCCGCAGGTAGGGCAAGTGGAGGCCACCGAGAAGAAGCCCTGGCTGTGGCGGACCTGGCCGGAACCCTGGCAGGTAGGGCAGACCTTCCGCCCCGCGCCATTCGCCGCCCCGGTGCCTTTGCAGGCGGGACATGACTCGTTCCGGGAATATTGAATTTCGACCTTTGTGCCGAAGACCGCGTCCTTAAAGGGTATTTCGATGTCGTAGCGGAGGTTGGCCCCCTGTCGGACGCCGCCGTTGCCGCCGGATGAACGGCGTCCGCCCCCGCCGCCGAAGAAGGTGTCGAAGATGCTGGAAAAATCCCCGCCGCCAAAGAGGTCTTCAAAGCCCCGGAAGGTTTGGGAATAATCGTGCTGGCCGCCCATGCCTTCAACGCCGGCAAAGCCGAACTGGTCATAGGCGGCTTTTTTCTGGTCGTCACCGAGGACCTCGTAGGCCTCGGTGGCTTCCTTGAATTTTTCCTCCGCCTCTTTGTTCCCCGGATTTTTGTCCGGGTGATATTGAATGGCAAGCTTCCGGTATGCTTTTTTTATATCATCCCTGGAGGCGCCTTTCTGCACCCCCAGGACTTCGTAATAATCACGCTTTGCCAAGATATCACCCTTCTCTTACTTATTTCTTGTCGTCATCTACTACTTCGTAGTCCGCATCCTCGGCGCTCTTGGTGTTGCTGTCGCCGCCGCCCTGGGGACCTGCGCCGGGACCGCCGCCCGCATCGCCCTGGGGACCGGCCCCCGGCTGTGCGCCGCCCTGTGCAGCTTGCTGCTTGTAAATCTCCTCGGCGATCTTGTAGGACACCTGCTTAAGGGCCTCGGTCTTGTCTTTGATAACCTGGAGGTCCTCACCTTCAAGGGCCTTGCGGAGCTCGGCGATGGCTTCCTCGGTTTTGGACTTGTCCTCGGCGCTCACCTTGTCAGCCAGGTCCTTGATGTTCTTTTCGGTGCTGTAGATCATGGTGTCCGCTTCATTGCGGACCTCGGCCTTTTCCCGCTCCCGCTTGTCTTCTTCGGCGTGGATTTCCGCCTCCTTGACCATGCGGTCGATGTCGCTGTCGTTCAGCCCCGAAGAGCTTTCGATGCGGATCTTCTGTTCCTTACCGGTGCCCAGGTCCTTGGCACTGACGTGGACAATGCCGTTGGCGTCGATGTCGAAGGTAACCTCAATCTGCGGCACGCCCCGGGGCGCGGGGGGAATGCCCACCAGGTCGAAACGTCCCAGGGTACGGTTCTGGTTGGCCATTTCCCGTTCGCCCTGCAGGACCTGAATGGAAACCGCGGTCTGCCCGTCTGCTGCGGTGGAGAAGATCTGGCTTTTCCGGGTGGGAATAGTCGTATTCCGGGGGATGAGCTTGGTCATAACCCCGCCCAGGGTCTCAATGCCCAGCGAAAGGGGCGTAACGTCCAGCAGCAGCACGTCTTTGACATCGCCCCCAAGGATACCGCCCTGAATGGCGGCGCCGATAGCCACCGCTTCATCGGGGTTTACCCCCTTATTGGGGTCTTTTTTGAACAAATCCTTGACGATTTGCTGAACCGCAGGGATACGGGTGGAGCCGCCCACGAGGATTACCTCATCGATCTGGTCCGCATTGAGGCCGGCGTCAGCCAGGGCCTTTTTGCAGGGCTCCTTGGACCGTTCAAGCAGGTCGGAAACCATCTGCTCAAACTTGGCGCGGGTCAGGCTTTTCTGCAAATGCTTGGGGCCGTTCTGGTCGGCGGTGATAAAGGGGAGGTTGATCTCCGTGGTCTGCATGGCGGAAAGTTCGATCTTGGCCTTTTCGGACGCTTCCCGGAGCCGCTGCAGGGCCATCCGATCCTTGCTTAAATCGATTCCCGTATCCTGCTTGAATTCGGCGATAAGCCACTCCTGGATGCGGCGGTCAAAGTCATCCCCCCCCAGGTGGGTGTCGCCGTTGGTGGATTTTACCTCAAAGACCCCTTCCCCCAGTTCAAGAATGGAAACGTCAAAAGTACCGCCGCCGAGGTCGTAGACGGCGATGGTCTTTTCTTTCTTCTGATCCTTATTGAAACCGAAGGCCAGAGAAGCCGCAGTAGGCTCATTGATGATACGTTTGACCTCAAGGCCGGCGATCTTCCCCGCATCCTTGGTGGCTTGCCGCTGGGCATCGTTAAAGTAGGCCGGCACGGTGATAACCGCTTCGGTAACGGCCTCGCCCAGGTAGTCCTCGGCGGTTTTTTTCATCTTTTGAAGGATGGAGGCGGAAATTTCTTGGGCGGAGTAGTTTTTTCCCTCAATGTCCACCCGGATATCATCCCCCTGTTCCACCACCTTGTAGGGGACCAGCCTGAGTTCGCTGGTGACCTCGGAATAGCGGCGGCCCATGAACCGTTTTATTGAATAGACCGTGTTCTCCGGGTTGGTGATCATCTGATTTTTCGCGGTGGCGCCTACTACTCGTTCACCCTTGTTGGTGAAACCCACGATAGAGGGAGTGGTCCGGCCGCCCTCGGAATTCTGGATGACCACCGGTTCGCCGCCCTCAAGAACGGCCACGCAGGAGTTGGTTGTCCCCAGGTCGATTCCAATTATTTTACCCATGATATGTTCTCCTTTCGTTCTGTTAAAATATACTTATAAATACGGGGGAAAGTCACTTCCTTTATTGAACTAGGCCCCGTTATTTTCCGGTGAAGCCGCAGTCTCAGGCATCAAAACCTTGACCTTGGCACTGCGGACGATCCGGTCTTTCAGCATATACCCCTTCAAAAATTCCTGCTGAACCACCGGTTCGGTGATTTCGGCGGATTTTTCCATCATCAGGGCCTCGTGCCGACTGGGATCGAAGGGCTCCCCGGCGGAATCGAAGCTTTTGAGCCCCCATTTGCTGTCTAACTGGGAAGAAAGCCGTTTGGAGATCATGCCGATTCCCTCGTAAAGGCCGCTAAATGCATTTGAGGGGGTGTCCCCCGCAGTGTTTTCAAGGTCAAATGCGCTTTTCGCGGCCTGAATAGCCCGGTCAAAGTCATCAATGATGGGAATGAGGTCCAAAAGCAGGCTCTGGTTGGCAAAATCAATGGCGTTCTGCTTTTCCTGATTCATTCTTTTGCGGAAATTCTCAAAATCCGCCGCTTTCCGTAAAAATTGGTCCTTGGCATCCGCAAGCTGGGCTTCCAGATCGGCAACTTTTTCGGCAGGATCGGCGCAATCCATACCGTTCGCGCCGTTACCGGCGGTTTCTGCGGCATTTTCAGCAGATTCACCGGCAGTATCCGCGTCCGGGGCAGGGCCTTCGCCGGAACCAGCTTCCTGGGCGCCTTGAGGCTCAATCGATTCTGTCCCACCTGATGCCGACATTGCTTCGCCTTCCTGATGCTTGCCATGAGAATTATGTTTTGACATTAAAGCTTCCTGTTATGAACGGATCTTATTAAAAAAATACTTATCCGGGGCAGTGAAGGTCAAGAAAAATCATCAAAATTTACCGGAAAAGCAGGACCGTTGAAATCACGGTCAGTACCAGAATCATGACACGGAAATGGGCCTCGGAGATTTTTTTGACCAGAATGACCCCGATCACAGCCCCGATAAGGATCGTGGGAACCATCATTAAATTGAGGATAAGGCTTTCCCGGGAGATGTTATGCCAGGCAAAATGCTGAATGGGCAGTTTGAGGTAGTTCACGATGAGGAAGAACCAGGCCCCGGTGCCTACAAAAACCGTCTTGGGCAGCCGCATGGACAGCAAAAACACCGACATGATGGGCCCCGCCGCGTTGCCGATCATGGTGGTAAAGCCTCCCAGGACCCCGCAGCCCGCGCTGAACCACCAGGCCGTGGGCACAACCGCGTCCTTGCCCCGCCTTTCGTTCCATATCATCACCACCAGCCCGATAAGGATACAGACCCCGATAAGGATTTTGAAGCCCCGGGGCGGGATAAAGCGGTCCACCAGTAAGGCAATGGCGAAGCCCCCCAGAGCCCAGGGGATCAGGCGGAAGATGTGCTTCCAGGAGGCGGAACGCCGGTAATAGACCACCGCCAACAGGTCCGCAAAGCACAGCATGGGCAGCAGCACCCCGGTGGATTCCTTTGCGCCGAAGATGATGGCCATAAAGGGGATCATCACCGTGGTTATCCCGCTGAACCCCGTTTTCGACATCCCGATGCAGAGCCCGCAAAAGACCAAAACCACGATCTGCCAGGGAAGCAAGCCGTAGGGGATATGAGAGAGGAAAGCCATACTTGATAGTCCATCTGGAGGGCGAGTGCGTCAAGGGACTTACTAGTCCCAGGGACCTGCTGGGCATTAATATCCTTTATTTGCCAAATTATGGTATATTAATAGATGGAGGCTCTTATGTACGAGCAGGAAACTACTTTTTATGAGGCTAACAAAGTCCAGCTCAGGGAAAAATATCTGGGAAAAGAACTGGTCATTGTCGGGGATAAAATCATCGGGGTTTACGATGATTTGGATACTGCGGTGGATGAAACAGAAAAGACCCGACCCCTTGGAACATTCTGCGTAAAGCATATTCCCGTCAATCCTGACTGGGAAACCTGGGAAATCTTTAACATACTATGAGTGAAACAAAAACATACCATGCTTTTGAGCAAAGATACCCGTTTCAGACCGAGTATTTGGTATCTATAGAAGATACAATTTGGCAATGTTCAATTTTTTACCATATTTTAATAAAATGAACAAAAATCACTCATTTTAAGCGATTTGTGGCTTGACGGTGTTCAATTTTTTGTGATAGCTTAACATAAAGAGAGGCTATTATGAATATGAAGAAATCTTTGCTTTGTTTTTTGGGTATCGTACTTTTGGCAACAGGCGTCTATGCCGGAGCTAAAAATGAATCCAACCGGGTGGTGATCTATTCCACTTCCGAGGATTACCGCATCGAGCATTATCAGAAACGGCTGAACGAACAGTTCCCGGACTATGAGGTCATTGTTAACTACATGCCCACCGGCAACCTGGGGGCCAAGCTCAAGGCGGAGGGTACAAAGACCGACTGCGACATTATTGGCGAACTGGACACGGGCTACCTTGAGGGCCTCCTGGACAACCTGGCGGACCTTTCGTCCTACGATAGTTCGGCCTTTCTGGATGACATTGTCCCTTCCCATCGGAAATACCTGCCCTGGCACCGGGGCAGCGGCTGTATCATTATTAATGAGGGGTTCCTTGCCGCCCGGAATCTGCCCATTCCCACGTCCTATGACGATCTTTTAAAGCCTGAGTACAAGGGCGTGCTCTCCATGCCCAACCCCAAGTCTTCCAGCACGGGTTACTATTTCCTTAAGAACCGCGTGAACACCAGGGGAGAAGCTGCGGCCTTTGCCTATTTTGACGGCTTTGCCCAAAATGTACTGCAGTTTACCTCTTCCGGTTCCGGGCCGGTTAACGCCTTACTGCAGGGGGAAGCCGGTATCGGCCTGGGGATGACCTATCAGGTGGTAAGTACCATCAATAAGGGCGTCCCCTTAAAGATTATCTACTTTGAGGAAGGGTCCCCCTATTCGATCTACGGGCTTGGCATTGTTAAGGGGAAGGAAACCCGGAAGGCGGTACGGGATGTATTTGATTTTTATGTGACCACCCTGAACCGCGAGGACAAGGAACTTTTTGTGCCCGAGCCGATTTTTAAGAATCAGGTTAATACCATGCCCAACTATCCGCAGAATGTCCGGATTGCCGACATGAAGGGCATAGCGGATCTGGCGGAAAAACAGCGGCTTTTGGAAAAGTGGCAATACTGATGGCGGCAGTAATCGGCGACAAACTGGAAGTAATAGATCTAACTCACAGCTTTAACCGGCAGGAAATAGTACACCATGTCAATTTCACCGTCCGGGATGGGGAGTTTCTTTCCATTCTGGGGCCTTCGGGCTGCGGTAAAACAACGATACTGCGGATACTGATAGGATTACTGTCACCATCCGGCGGCACTATCCGTAAAGACGGCGTTGACATTACCGCCGCAAAACCTTCCGCGCGTAACATGGGGATCGTGTTCCAGAATTATGCACTGTTTCAGAACATGACCGTTTTGGGCAATGTGGAATACGCCCTGCAATTCAATGCCGGCCTAAAATCCAGGGCCCGCTCCATTGCGGAAAATATTATTGAGCAGGTGGGACTTACCGAGCATGTGAACAAGAAGCCCTACAAACTTTCAGGCGGCCAGCAGCAGCGTGTCGCCATTGCCCGCACCCTGGCGCTGAACCCGGAGATCATCCTCTTTGATGAGCCCATGTCCGCCCTGGACGCGGCGACCCGGCTTTCGCTCCGGGACGAAATTAAAAAGATACAGCGGAACTTTAAATCAACCATGATTTACATCACCCATGATCAGGAAGAAGCCTTTGCCCTTTCGGATCGCATCATGGTGATGAATGCGGGTAACATTGAACAGCTCGACACCCCGGAGAATATTATTCAGCATCCGGCTAATCGGTATGTCGATGAATTTGTCATTCAGAATCTTCGGCTGAAAATTGATTCCCTGATAAAATACATGGGGGGCAAAGGGGTTCACGAGGTGAACCTATGAACTTTCAAGGCGGCCTTGGCCGCCACGGCCTCCGCCGCATTACGGGAATAAAATTACTCATCATTGCCTTTCTTCTGGTAACGGTTATTTTTCCCCTCTTCGCCATGCTGATGTATATACCGGGGACCAACATCGCCGGTATTGTTACTGCGCCCCAGTTTAAGCAGGCCCTGGGCAATTCATTTGCCACCGCCGGAACCGGGACGATTATCTCCATCGTGCTGGCCTATATGTTTGCCTACTGCATTGCCCGGACAACTATGCGGAAGCAGGAAGTTTTTACGGTCCTCGCCGCCGTGCCCATGCTCATCCCTTCCATATCCCACGGCATGGGGCTGCTGATTTTGTTGGGGAGCAACGGCGTCATAACCCGGCTCTTTAGGCTCAGCACATCAATTTATGGATTTCAGGGTATTGTATTGGGGTCGGTGCTCTACGCCTTCCCGGTGGCCTTCCTCATGATCGTAGATATTCTGAAATACGAAGACGGTTCCCCCTACGAAGCGGCAGAAGTGCTCGGCATACCCCGTAAAAACCGCTTCTTTGCCATCACTTTCCCCTATCTGCGAAAGCCCCTTATTTCGGTGGTTTTCGCCGTTTTTACGCTGATATTTACCGATTACGGGGTTCCCCTGATGATAGGCGGCCGCTGTACTACCCTGCCGGTGCTGATGTATCAGGAAGTGGTGGGGCTGCTCAACTTCGGCAAGGGAAGCGTCATAGGCGCTTTGCTCCTTGCGCCTGCGGTGATAGCGTTTCTGTTTGATCTTTTTAATAAGGATCGGGGCAACAGTAATTATGTGATTCAGGAAATCAGCAAACGAAAAAATACCCCCCGTGATATTGCAGCTTTTCTGTACTGTATGATTGTCTGTTTTTTGATCGCCCTGCCGGTTCTGGTTTTCGCCATCCTAACCTTTGTCAAAAAGTATCCGGTGGATATGCGATTTTCCTTTGATAACATCAGTAATACCCTGAACATGGGGGCCGGAAGGTATTTGGTCAATTCGCTGATCATTGCCCTTGGGGTTTCAATCATCGGGACGATCATATCCTACGTCATCGCCTACTTTACCGCCCGGACACCCGGACGGACATCAAAACTACTGCACCTTATTTCCATCACATCGCTGGCGATCCCCGGCCTGGTTTTGGGCTTGTCCTACGTACTCTTTTTCAAAAGTTCTTTTATCTATGGAACTCTGGCGATCCTTATCCTGGTGAACACCATCCACTTTTTGGCGTCCCCCTATTTGATGGCCTACAACTCACTGGGTAAACTCAATATGAATCTGGAAGACGTGGGCCTGACATTGGGTATCAAGCGGTCATCTATTGTCCGTGACGTTCTGATCCCGCAAACATGGTTTACCATTCTGGAAATGTTCACCTACTTTTTTGTGAATTCCATGATGACCATTTCGGCGGTATCTTTTTTAAGCCCCGTGCGGATTAAACCGGTTTCTTTAATGATCACCCAATTTGAAGCAACCATGCAGTTGGAAAGCGCCGCCTTTGTATCCCTGCTCATCCTTGGCTGTAACTTTTTCCTAAAGGGGATTATATACGCAATCAGGCGGCAGGCTAAAAAAACAGGAGAACTACCATGAGTTTGACCAGAAATCAGTTTGATGTACTTGCCTTTTTGGCGGATTGTAAAACGGAAATTACCCAGCGTTTAATCGCAAAAAAACTGGGCCTTTCGGTGGGGACCGTAAACAAAGTTCACGCCCAGCTTCTGGAGCTTGGTTTTCTGGACGGCGATGTGATTAATGCCCGCGGGATAGAAGCGCTGGAGCCCTACCGGGTAAAACGGGCGGTATTTATCGCCGCCGGTTTCGGATCCCGGCTGGTTCCCATCACCCTGAACACCCCCAAGCC
>BOBW01000035.1 GCA_026002595.1 Spirochaetia bacterium
GATTAAACGGTCCATACTTTTCATCTCCCCTGTTTTTCAGATACTTATGAGGTAACTAAAATTAGTATACCAAAGTAAATCCTTTTTTTCAAGATAAAATATAAAAAAAATACAAAAAATTTCCCCGTATTGACATAAAAAGCCCCCTTGTCTTAACCTAAAATTCCCAGTAGTTTAATATCATTTCCGGAGGTCCCATGCCAGATGTTGATTATGCCGCCCTGAAAAAGGGCGGTTTCATGCGGCAAAAACAAAAAGATACCTTCTCCATGCGCCTTAAGGTCGTCGGCGGCCAGGTGCGGGCCGAACATCTCCAAAGGATCAGCGAAGTCGCCAAAAAGTACGGCAAGGGCTATATCCACCTGACCTCCCGGCAGGGGGTTGAAGTACCCTTCATCCGCCTTGCGGACATTGAGACGGTAAAAAAGGAACTGGCCGATGCGGGGGTCAAAATCGGGGTCTGCGGCCCCCGGGTGCGGACCGTAACCGCCTGCCAGGGTTCCGACATCTGCCCCAGCGGAAACATTGAAACCAGCAAGCTGGCGGAAGAGCTGGACGGGCGCTACTTTGGCCGGGAACTGCCCCACAAGTTCAAGATTGGGATCACGGGATGCAAGAACAACTGCCTTAAGGCCGAAGAAAATGACCTAGGTATCAAGGGGAGCCTTTTCCCCGAATGGCAGAAAGCGGCCTGTACGTGGTGCGGCCTCTGCGAGGCGGTCTGTCCCGTCAACGTTGTCAAGGTTGATAAGGAAAAGCAGAATCTTTCATTTAAACAGGAAGGCTGCGTCTACTGCGGCAAATGCGTCAAAAGCTGCCCTACCAATGCCTGGACCGGGAAGAACGGCTATGTCCTCTCCTTCGGCGGCATGTTCGGCAACGACATAAAAGAGGGGCTCCGGCTCCTGCCCATCATTTTTGAAAAGGACCAGGTCTTTGAAGCCGCCGATGCGGTGATCAAATTTTACGAGGCCCACGCCAATGCCGGGGAACGGCTGGGCAAAACCATCGGCCGGGTCGGGGCGGATGTTCTTAAAAAAGAGTTAGAGGAGGCCCTGTCGTGAGCGATGCGCAGCACATAGACGCACGGGTAGATATCACCAACGTGGTCTGCCCCGTCACCTTTGTAAAAACCAAGGTCGCCCTGGAAGAGCTGGATGACGGCCAGGTGCTGGAAGTCCGGCTCAACAACGGCGAACCGATTCAGAACGTGCCCCGCAGCCTTAAAGACGAGGGCCACAAGGTAACCAACGTCACCCAGGCCGATGACGGAACATTTCTGCTGACCGTGGTCAAAGGGGGCCTGTGAAACGTTGTTTCACTTCGATTAAATAATGCGGCCAAGGCCGCACAAAACAGAGGTTATGGAATAATGGCATTCACCGACGAACAACTGGAACGCTACTCCCGGCACATCATTTTAAAGGAAGTGGGGGTCAAAGGCCAGAAGAAGCTCATGGGCGGCAAGGTGCTGATTGTCGGAGCCGGGGGTCTGGGCGCGCCCGCCGCGATGTACCTGGCCGCCGCCGGTGTGGGGACCATCGGCATTGCCGATGCCGACACGGTGGACCTCTCCAACCTTCAGCGGCAGATCATCCACAGTACCGCCGATGTGGGCAAGCCCAAGGTTCAGTCCGCAAAAGAAACCATGAACGCCATGAATCTTGATGTGGAAGTGGTGACCTACCACGAATGGATCAATTCAACCAACATCACCGACATCATCAAAGACCGAGACTACGATTTTATCATCGATGGTACCGACAATTTTCCGATCAAGTTTTTGATCAACGATGCCTGCGTCATGCTGGGTAAGCCCTTTTCCCACGCAGGGATCATCCGCTTCCAGGGCCAGCTTATGACCTACATCCCCGGCAAGGGCCCCTGCTACCGCTGCGTGTTCCGCAGCCCCCCGCCCCCCGATGCGGTCCCCACCTGCCGCCAGGCCGGGGTGCTCGGCGTCATGGGCGGCGTCATCGGTACGCTCCAGGCCACCGAGGCCCTGAAGTACCTCATGGGCATGGACGGCCTCCTCAACGGCTATCTTTTAACCTACAACGCCCTGACCATGGAATTCCGCAAAATCAAACTGGCAGCCAACCACGACTGCCAGGTCTGCGGGGACAAGCCTACCATCACTACACTGATCGATTACGAGCAGGCGGTGTGCGATCTGCATGAGTATAGGAATAACATTGCAGTTTCCGAACATATCGCCTAAGGAGTAGCTTCTACATATCCCACACCGAAATCGCACTGGCATTTGGGGTGAGGGGGCGGGGATGGTCGGTAAGGCAGATGAGGCTGCCGTAGCCGGTCTTTTCAATATCCGCAAAGGTAGCAAAAGCCTTAATGTCCTGTTTGCCGGGGTTGGCGGTTTTTTTTATTTCAATGGGATAGAAAAGGCCGTCCTGTTCAATGAGCAGGTCAATTTCGGCCTGATTGGAATCCCGGTAATAGTAAAAAGAGGGGCGGCGGCCGTTGTGATACCAGGACTTGATAATTTCGGTAATAACGAAGGTCTCGAAAAAAGCGCCGCCCATGGCGCCGCTTTCCAGGGTTTCGGGGGTAGTCCAGTTTGAAAGATAGGCGCAGAGTCCGGTATCCATAAAGTACAGCTTGGGCCGCTTGGTAAGGCGTTTTATCACATTCCGGTAATAGGGTTTTAGCAGATAGACAATCCCCGAAGTTTCCAGGATGGAAAGCCAGCTTTTGGCGGTATTGGGCGCAATCCCGGCGTCCCGGGCGATCTCCGTCAGGTTAAGTTCCTGGCCGGTCCGCGCGGCAACGCAGCTTAAAAATCTCTGAAAGGCCGATTCATTCTCCACGTTTATCAACTGCCGGACATCCCGTTCAAGATAGGACCTGATATATGAACTGTAAAAAAGGGCGCGCTGATCGGCGTTTTTACCGATAACTTCGGGGTACGAGCCCTGCCAAATGATGTGATAGGTTTCGGCTAAATTCCGCTTCGCCAAAATGCCCGGCGGCGTTTTGGAGGGAAGAAAAGGGGCCTGCGCGGCGGCTTTGCCGTCCTGTTCGTAGAGGGAAAACCCCAGCATATCCAGAATGGAGACCCGTCCTGCCAGGCTTTCGGTTATTCCGGCCATAAGGTTGTACTGCTGGGTCCCGGTCATCCAGAGGATACCCCGTTTGCCGGTGGTATCCGCCAGTATTTTGATATACCGGAACAGGCCCGGCGCGTATTGTATTTCGTCAATGAGTATCGGGGGAGCATAGGTCTCCAAAAAGAACTCCGGTTCTTCCTTCGCCAGTTGCTCGTCCTTGGGGTTATCCAGGGTGACGTATTGCCGCGCTTCGCCCAAGGCGATTTCCTTTAAAAAAGTGGTCTTCCCCACCTGACGCATACCGGTCAACAGAATGACCTTAAAGTTTTGCGAAGTCTGAAGGAGGGTATTGGTCATGGTCCGTTCCTGGTACATTATTCAGAGTTTACTGTGGTTGGCCGGATATTACAAGCATTTTTATGAAAATCCGCAATGGCATTGCGGATTTTCATAAAAAAAGGTCCTTTGCAGGGAGGGGGAGATGTTCACCGAGATAGCTCCGTTTGACACGATACACTAAAGTGTATATAATAAATTTGTTAAGGAAACAAGCAAATGCCTAAACGCTACAGCAGTACCGAATTGATAAAAATGGCTGAAAAAGATGGTTGGTTTCAGGTGAATCAAACCGGAAGCCACATTAAATTCAAGCATCCGTCAAAAAAAGGTATTGTGGTCATCCCGAATCACGGTAAAGATGTGCCGCAAGGGACAGCAGCAAGTATTCTGCGGCAGGCAGGATTAAAGTGAGGTAGTATGAAAAATTACATTGCATTATTTGAGTATGAAGAAGGGAGTGAAGAATTTGGCGTGATATTTCCTGATTTGCCGGGTTGTTTTTCCGCGGGGACGAATTATGCCGATGCCGTCCGAATGGCGCATGAGGCGCTCGCGCTTTATGCCGATGGCGAGGATAATTTGCCGGAGCCCCGGACGCTGGAAGAAATAAAGGAACAATGGTCAGATTGGCATGAGTGGGAAAAAAGCTGCACATTCTTTGTCGGTGAAGTTGCACTGTATCCCTTAAAACCACGGGCCCGGAAGTTCAATATCAGCATGGATGAGAGCCTTGTAAGCCGGATTGACCGCGTAACAAAAAATCGTTCTGCGTTTATTGAACGGGCAGTTGAAAAATTACTTGAAACCGGTGTAAATACATAATCGGCAGCCGGGTCAATTTGATTTTATGACCTTTAAAATTGAAACTCTACCTTTATAAACCTGTTCTTGCCGCAGCTGAGAACCCCATTGTCCCGCACAAGTAAGTTTATGTCAGACACCACCTATCATTACATCATGGCAAGAGCAAGCCCGGCTTGTTTCCGTAGTAATATGAAGAAGCGTTATAAAGATAGAAGTTTGCTTTTTGCATCGCCATGATCATACCATACCTCATTAAAAATTTAATTGTCAACAGCATGTTTGCTACGTTGAAATTCCCAGCTCCTCCACCTTTTTAAGCCCCATATCCCGCAGCAGGAACTTCTGTATCTTGCCGCTTGCGGTGAGGGGGAAGCCGTCCACAAAGAAGATGAACTTGGGGATCTTGTAGCGGCTGATCTGGCCCCGGCAGAAATCCTGCACATCCTCTTCGGTGATTTTGGCGTCCTTGTGGAGGATGATGAAGGCCCCCACTTCTTCGCCGTATTTTTTGCTGGCAATGCCCACGATCTGCACATCGCGGATGCCGGGCATGGTGTAGAGGAAGTCCTCAATTTCTTTGGGGTAGATGTTTTCACCGCCCCGGATGATCATGTCCTTGATGCGGCCGGTGACCCGGAAGTTGCCCGCCTCGTCCTTGACGCCGAGGTCACCGGAATGGAGCCAGCCCTGGGCATCAATGCATTTGGCGGTGGCTTCCGGCATCTTGTAGTAGCCCTTCATGCTGTTGTAGCCCCGGCAGCAGAATTCGCCGTGGACGCCGGTGGGGCACTCTGCGCCGGTCTCGGGATCGCGGATGGTGACTTCCACGCCGGGGAGGGCGCGGCCCACGGTTTCAACTTTTACTTCCAGGGTGTCGTCGTAGCGGGTCTGGGTCATCACCGGGGATGATTCGGTGAGGCCGTAGCAGATGGTGACTTCCTTCATGTGCATCAGATCGATGACCTGGCGCATGGCTTCTATCGGACAGGGTGATCCCGCCATGATGCCGGTGCGGAGGCTCGTGAGGTCGAACATCTTGAACATGGGGTGGTTGAGCTCGGCAATGAACATAGTGGGCACCCCGTAGACGGCGGTGCATTTTTCCTTTTGCACCGTGGCGAGAACCAACAGGGGATCGAACCATTCCAGCATGGCCGCGGTGGAGCCGTGGGTGAGGATGGCCATCATCCCCAGGACCAGGCCGAAACAGTGGAACAGGGGGGCGGGCAGGCACACGATGTCCGCCGGGCCCAGGCGCTGGTTGTCCCCGATGCCGAGGCCGTTGTTGAGGATGTTCCGGTGGGTGAGCATGACCCCCTTGGGGAAGCCCGTGGTGCCTGATGTGTACTGCATATTCACCACATCGTTGGTATCAAGTGAAGCTTCGATCTGGCGCAGTTCGGCGTCACCGGTGTGCTGGCCCAGAAGCAGTATCTCCGCTAAAGAGTACATGCCCCGGTGTTTTACCTGACCGATGTAGATCACGCTTTTTAAGCAGGGGAATTTTGCGGAGTTGAGGTGGCCCCGGGGCGCGGTTTTCAACTCCGGCACCAGTTCGTTGATCATGGCGATGTAGTCGGAATCGCGGTAGCCGTCGATGATGCAGATGGCGGCCAGGTCGGACTGCTGCATCAGGTATTCCAGCTCGTGGGCCTTGTAGGCGGTGTTCACCGTCACCAGGACCATCCCGGCCCGGGCGCTGGCAAAGAGGACCGTGTTCCAGTCCGGCACATTGGTGGCCCAGATGCCGATGTGGTCGCCCTTCTTCAGGCCCATGGCGAGGAAGCCCTTGGCCATCTCGTCCACCCGTTTGTCAAATTCAGCGTAGGTAAAACGCAGGTCCCGATCGGCGTATACGATAAAGTCACGGTCCGGCTGGGCTTGGGCCTTTTCCCGCAGTACGGCGCCCAGGGTCGATTCAATGTATTCCATATCAGTACTCACTTTGTTGCAGATTAAACGGGTGTGTAAATCACCGCGAGAATCTGGGCGGGCTTACCACCATCGGCCAGAACCCGGTGAGGCACGATGGAATCGTAGTAGACCGAATCGCCTTCGTTCAGGGTGTGGGATTCTGCGCCGTATTCCAGGGCCAGGGTTCCCGCAAGGACGTGGATGAATTCCTCACCTTCGTGGCTGGACTTGCCCTGTTCCGCATCGGCTTCGATGTCCACAATGAAGGGCTCCATATGGCGGCCCCCCTTGTCTGCGGCGAGGGCGTTGAAGTGAAGGCCCTTGTGATCGGATGCGGCTTTTCCTGTTGCGGCGGCAGCCTTGGAACCGGCAGCTCCGCCTTCGCCGCCGGACAAGCCTCGGTCCGGAAGCCCGGTGACAAACCGCGCCGCCGCAGTGACATCACCCTTGCGGGTAATGACCGGGCCAAGTTGTTCGTGATCGTCCAATAGGGTGCCCAGGCGGACGCCGAGGGCGCGGGAAATTTTCAGCAAAGGGGCCAGATCGGGGATGTACCCTTCTTCGATGCGGCGGATCAGGTCCGGGTCCAGTCCGCTGCGTTCCGCCAATGTTGAGCGGTCAATCGAATAGGTTTTGCAGAGTTCGAGAATCCGCTCGCCAGGACCGCGTTTTGCCGCCATGTATCACTCCTCAAAATTTCATTTTTTGGTACGGTACTACAATAATAGATTGACGAAACAGGATCAATCGGACAGAATGAATCAATATGCAGGAACAGCCAAGGGCATTTCCGCCGGAAAGCCGCAGAAATATCCGTTATCGGACCCTTGCCAAGGTGCGTATCCACGATATTTTAGGGGAAGAAAGCCTTCTGAAGGATCTCAGCGTCACCGGCTGCTGTGTGGAATGCACGTCCCTGGCGGACATAGGGCCGAACAATCAATATAAACTGGAAATTATACCCGAAAAGGCCGCAAAGATTGGCAAATTTGAATTAGAAGTAGAAGTTAAATGGGTGCGTACCGGGGCAGATTCCGGTGAGGTAGGTTTCAGCATCACCGCCTCCCCCAAGGGCAAACTTTTTCAGCGTTATGTTGATTATCTTTCCTGGCGCGCCGAAACCGGTCAATCATCCTTGGCATGAATGGTGTTGCCCTTGCGGGCCGGGTCTATCAGGCAATTCCTGACTTTGAAGATCATTTAGAACATGAATTGGGAACCTGGCAGGAAAAGTGGGGTCCCCTTTATTATGCTGATCAGCATAATACCGAAAGGTGTCAGGCACCCTTTTGGCAGCAGAACATCTGGCTTGAACCCTTCCGCCTTGAATTCGATTCCATATCCCAGGCCGTTGCCGCACTCCGGGGCATCCAGCGGAATTGGGCGCCGCCATCCATGCCACCGGCGCCGGTCCTCCACACCCAGTTCCGCCGGGCTGCCCTTATCGAAAGTCAGCTGCCGCCGATTTCCCGCAAGCCCCGGCCTTTCCCCTGGAAGGTTCCCGATGCGGGCATCGGCGCATGGACCCTGTTGGACGCCCATACTTTGATTGCCAGCCCCCGTTGTTCCAGCCCTTTCCCGGCGGGGACAATCGAATTTGAGGAAGACAAAATCGGTCCCCCCAGCCGCGCCTATCTGAAACTGTGGGAAGCACTGGTCCGCTGCGGCAAATGGCCGCAGCCCGGTCAAAAGTGTCTGGACGCAGGGGCCAGTCCCGGCGGCTGGACCTGGGCACTGGCCCGGCTGGGCGCGCAGGTGACCGCCGTGGATCGCGCCCCCCTGGAGGACCGCGTCCTCGCCATGCCCGGCGTCACCGCCCTCAGGCACGATGCCTTCACCCTGAATCCCGAAGACATAGGCCCCCTGGATTGGATCTTTTCAGATGTGATCTGTTATCCGCCCCGTCTTTATGAATGGATACAGAAATGGCTTGCCTCGGGGCTCTGCAAAAATTTTGTCTGCACCATAAAAATGCAGGGCGAGGCCGATTACGAGACCACCCGGGCTTTTGCGGAAATCCCCGGCGGCACGGTGACCCATCTCTATCACAACAAACACGAGTTAACGTGGTGTAAAATAAATTCTGAATCAATGGAGGAAAAAAATGGACAAGCAAAAAACATTGGCGATGATTAAGGAAATATCCGATGTCCCCGGTGTTTCCGGTTTTGAGGATGAGGCAGTGGCGGCACTGCGCCGTTATAGTGAAGGTCTGGGAGATTTAAACGAGGATGCCATGCGGAACCTCTACCTCCGCCGCAGCGGCCCAAAAACGGGGCTGCCGGTTTTGCAGCTTGATGCCCACAGCGATGAAGTGGGTTTCATGATCAAGGCGATTCGTCCTAACGGGACCATGGATTTTGTGACCCTGGGCGGATGGGTTCCCTCCAACATCCCCGCCCACCGGGTGCTTATCCGCAGCGGGCTTGGTGCGTGGATTCCCGGCATTGTGGCCAGCAAGCCCCCGCATTTCCTTTCCGAAGCGGACAAGAAAGCGGCCCCGGAAATTGCCGACATGGTGATCGATGTGGGAGCATCCAGCGACCGGGAAATCCGCGAAGACTACCGCATTAGTATTGCTGCGCCGGTGATTCCCGATGTGCAGTTTGAATACCATGCGGATCACGACATCATGATGGGCAAGGCCTTTGACAACCGCCTGGGCAGCGCGGCCATTATTTCAACCTTAAAGGAACTTGTGGCCTCCGATCTCGGGGTCAACGTGACCGGCACCTTTGCCGCCCAGGAAGAAATGGGACTCCGGGGCGCCACCGTTACCGCACAGGTTGTCCAGCCTGATATTGCCATTTCCTTTGAGGGCGTCCCTGCGGACGACACGGTGGTGGAATCCTACGCGATCCAGACGGCGATCAAAAAAGGCCCCATGCTCCGGCACATCGACGCCCGGATGATCACCAACCCCCGGTTCCAGCGTTTTGCCCTGGACACTGCGGCCCGCAAGGGCATTCCCGTCCAGGAAGCGATCCGCACCGGGGGCGCCACCAACGCCGGCGTCATCCACCTGAGCGGCAAAGCGGTCCCCGCCATTGTCATCGGCATTCCGGTCCGCTACATCCACACCCACTACGGCATCGCCTCCTACGCAGATTTCGAGAACGCGGTGAAGCTTGCCTGCGAGGTGATCCGCGGATTAAACGCGGGGGTGATCTCGAACTTTTAGTTCGGCGAATTTCCAGTTCGGCGGGGTTTTAGTGAAACTTAAATTCCGCCGCCAAATAGATCAAGCTGCGCCGCTGGTTTTTTATCTTCAAATTCATGCATGTATTTGAAAAGTTCATCGCTATTACAGACAATATGATGATGCGCGCAGGTCTTGTAAAAGACTTTTGAAAGTTCACGATCATTGCCGCTCATAACCTGATAACTGTTACCGTATTTTTGCTGATAGCGTTGTTTCAGGCCGGGAAAATGTTCATCGAGCTTTTGGTAGAAATACTCCCGGTCCCCTTCCCGCAGGGTCAGGCCGATACCAAAGAAGATGATGCCGTAAACTTTTGCTTCAATACAGTACCGCAGCAGCCCCTGCAAATTTTCCGCGGTATCATTGATAAAGGGAAGCAGCGGGGTAAGCCACACGATAGTTTTAATACTGTTATCCCGCAGTGTTTTTAAAACTTCAAACCGTTCTTTGGTGGTGCAGACATTGGGCTCCAGAATTTTACAGAGCGCCTCATCATAGGTGGTAAGGGTTATTTCAACCACGCACTTTGATTGCGCGTTTATCTTTTTCAGCAAATCTAAATCCCGCAGGATCAAATTGGACTTGGTTTGAACCGCCAGACCGCAGTGATACTTTTCGATGATTTCCAGACAGGCGTGAATGTTGGCAAGGTTCTCCGGCAGGGGAATATAGGGATCGCTCATGGCCCCGGTCCCGATCATACACTTTTTCCGCTTGCGTTTAAGCGCGTCTTCCAGCAAAGCGGGCGCGTTTATTTTGATTTCCACATCCTCAAAATCATGCCGCATATCGTAGCACCTGCTCCGGGCATCGCAGTATATGCAGCCGTGGACGCAGCCCCGGCTTATGTTCATGCCGTTGGCAGAGGATAAGAGGCCCTTGGTCTCTTTAAAGTGCACGGATAATTTCCCGCTTCGACAGGGTGCACAGATACTTGCGGCTAAGCTCATGGAGGCTGAGGTGCTTCTTGAAAGTGCGGAGTCCCGGCTTGCCCATGTCATAACCGTTGTTAACATATTCAATGCCGGACAAATAGTCCTTGGCCGCCATGTAGTAAAGGTACACATTGAAGTTGGTGATGTTCGACTTGGCAAAATATATGTATGCGGTTTTGTTCATTACTTCCCAAATGGCGTAGCCTGCAGGCTTATCATCAATGTACAGCGCGATCCCGCCGTAAATACTGTTATCGAAAATTGCCGCCATGTTTTTCAGGGAATCCTTTAAACATCCCGCAAAGGCCCGGCAGGCTTCGCAGTCCTGGTGCGTACACCACTCATCCTCAACGGCAAAACAGTGGGAAAAGTTTTCTTTGGTCAAAGGCCGGATAACAACATTGGGGGTGTTAAAACAGCGTTTAAGGCTGTTCCGCTTATTCAGGTTGACCCCGCCGTTCCATTCGATGATATCCGCAGTACGGTACACATATTCGCTGCAATCCTCGCTGTATTCAGGCAGGACATCCCAAGCTTTAAGCTGCCGCAGGTCCGCAAGAAGCCCCTCGTCCACCGCCCAGAGCTGCAAGGCCGCTGAAGCGGCTCCAGGTAAACCTGCTTGGGCTGAAGCGGCTTTGGGTATCCCCGCTTCAACGGCCAGGGCATAAAGCGTATCAAGTAACTGCGGCAGGGAAGCGGCAGCAGTAATACTGCGCGGCGGCTGAATAACAAAATAAACCTGGCCTGATTTATAGAACCACACACTGCATAAATAGCCATCGATGATCTTGTAAACCGCATCGAAACCAAAGGCCCATATTGAAGAAACAGTCGCAGTAAGTTCGTGGAACTGCGTGCCGCCGACATCGAATTGTTTAAAAACAGGAAAGCTGTCTATCCCCATGGGAAGAAAACCATGCTGCAAAAAATAGTCGCGGGAGCCGGCGCAGGGGAAATGGATTGCGGCGGCCATCTTATGCCTCTTTTTTAACAAAGATGCAGAGGTACTTCCGCCAAAGTTCATGGGCGCCCAGATGCTTCTTGAAACGCCGCAGCCCTTCCTTTCCCATGTCCTCGTTTATGTTTAAGAATTCGATTTCTTCCGGCAGTTTTTCTTTTGCCAGAATGTAGATAAGGTACACAAAAAAGTTTTGTATGTTTCCCTTGCCAAAGTGAAGGTAGGCCCGGTCTTCGTTCCGTTTTTCCCAGATGATGAACCCCGAAAGCGCCCCGTCAACATAACCGAAAAGCCCTTCGTAAAAATTATCGTCGTAAATATCCGCCATGATTTCCAGGGCCTTTAACTCACAGCCCGCAAAGGCGCTGCATTCCGCGCAGTCCTGATGGGTGCACCATTCCTTTTCGACATCAAGGCAGAGCCGATGGTTTTCATTGGTCATGGACGTAAAGGTGATGCCCTCCCGGCCGATAAATTTATTCAGGTGGGTGCTTTTTTTATGGTTCACGCCGCCGGATAAGTTCACAATATCTGCGGGTTTGTAGGCGTATTCACTGTGATCATCGCTGTATTCGGCGCTTACCTCGTAACCTTCGATATTTTTGAATTCCTCAAGAAAACTTTCTTCCACCGCGTAGACCCGCAGTTCGGGCAGCCCCGCACCAACGGCGAAACCGTAGAGCGTATCGATCACCTGCTTCAACAGTATCGCTGCGCTTTCACCATTATTACTGCGGGGCGCTTTGATCTCAAAATAGGGTTCCATCCCTTCAAAGAAAAATGCCGTCACCAGATGGCCTTCGATCAGTTTGTAAACTTCATTAAAGGACAGGGCCCAGATCGTGGAGACCGTGGGGGTCAGTTCGGAAAGGCGGCCCGATCCTTCAAAATCCCTGAACAGGGGATAACTTTCCGCTCCTGCGGGAAGGAAGCCCTGCTGCAGAAGAAAATCCCGCACATGGCTGTCCCGTGCGGTCAGAGACCGCTTGGTCAGCGGGCGCTTGGACAAGGGCCTTTCGATTAACGATTGATCCTTGAGTGATCCATCGCTCATTGGCCGCCGTCCCCTTCTTCTTTCGTGTAGGTACAGATGTACTTGGGCCACAGTTCGTAGGCGCTCAGGTGGCTCTTGAAAAGCCGCAGCCCGGGGCTCCCCATGTCCTCATTGAGGTTCATGTATTCCACATCGGGCAGGCAGGTTTTGAACATCGTATAAATAAGATATACAAAGTAGCCTTCCATGTTCGCCTTGCCGAAGTACAGAAAGGCCAGTTTGTCGCTTATCTTCTCGCAGATGATATATCCGGCGGGCTTGTCATCCTGAAAAAGAAAAAGGCCCTTGTGAACATGATCGTCAAACAGATCGATCATGATCTCCAGGGCCTTCTTTTCGCAGCCGCCGAATGAGGCGCAGTAGGTACAGTCCTTCCCCCGGCACCACTCTTCCTCAATTTCCATACAGATATGCACATTTTCGTTTGTCATGGGCTGCAGCGAAATATCGGCGCGATCAGTGCAGCGCTTAAGCCGCTTGCGCTTGTAGAAATTCACCGGCCCGGAAAGCTCAAGCAGGTCCTGAACCCGGTAGACGTATTCGTCATCGGAATCCCGGCGTTCGGTGTTTACCCGGTAGCCTTTGGCCCCCTGATATTCCCCAAGGTAGGCCTCGTCAATGAATTTGATCTGCAAAAAGGGCAGCCCTGCCTCACGGGAAAAACGGTATAGCATATCGATAATCTGATTCAGGGAACAGGCCGGTTCTTCAGAGGGCCGGTGTATGGTAAAGTAGACAGGCTTGCCCTCATAAAAGTACACCCCGCAGAGGTACCCGGCGATGATCTTGTAGAGCCCGTGGTAGACAAAGGACCACGAGGCGATAATGGCGGCGCTCATCTCCTGTAAGCCGCTGGCCTGCTCATATTGTTTGTACACGGGAAAGCTGTCCCGGTCCGCCGGACAAAAGCCCTGCTGCCGGAAGTAACGGTATGCCCTGGCCGCCTCCGGCGAGTCCGGGGGGAGAAGAACCAGTTTTCCGGAAGGGGAGGCTTCGGAGAGGGAAAGCTCCTTTTGCTCGGCGCAGCATGTTACGCAGTTCACCTGGATATCTTACTATAAAGGGCAGCTTTTAGGGAAGGGTTCGGTTTCAACTCACCCCTCCTCATCCTGCATCTTGAGGAACTGATCGACCTGATTCAGCACAAATTCCTGGTATCGCGGCTTGAGATTGCCAAAAAGGGCCAGCAATTTGGTCACCCGTGCGCCCTTTTCCGAGTTGTAGCGCTCCCCCTCGCCGGTTTTCAGCCACTGGGGGTTTACGCCAAAGGAATCGCATATCAGCCGGATGTGGCGGTCATTGACGACCCGCTTGTCCTGCTCAATATAATTTATAAGCGTCTGGGAAACGGAAATCATCTTGGCGAACTCATTTTGCGTTAATTCCAGCGCTTTTCTTAATGCTTTAACCCGCTGATTGACGTTCAAACCGTCCTTTTCACCCATGGCGAAATAATAACCTAAAAAACCCTCATTTTCAATTGAAGTTTAAATCAAGCTTGACATTATCACTTTGTCCTTATATTATTATTCTATTGTTATTTTTAAGAATTTTAGGACAATGTTATGGCTAATGACGGAAAACTTGCATTGATAAAAGGCTTTAACCGCCTGTCCGGCGAAAAACAGGCTGAAATCCTGGGCATGGTCAAGGCCCTCACCTTTACTCAGCTGGGGGAGGACAAGAAGGCCTTGGCTTTTGTGAATGCCGTGAACAAGACTCAGGGCAAGAACGGGGATTTAACCAGGAGAATAGGTTAGGCAGAGGGTATCCTCGCCGGAAGACAGTGGCTTTTATGCCGTCTTTGGACGGCTTAAAGACGGCGGGTGTTACCCGCCGGATAGATACAAAGCCGAGGCCGTGTGTTTACACGAAGGCGGCGCATACGAATGGAATATTTTTGGAGGCAGTTTATGAAAATCGCAAAAAACCGGAGCAATGGTTCCGGCAGGAACCTGCTCCTCGCGGGATTGCCCGGCAAAGCGGTGGTAATCGCCGTGCTGGCATTGGGATTGGTTCTGACGGGTTGCCCGCCGCCGGATGGTGGAGAGGAAGAAGAAACACGGTCAAATCCGGTACTCGGTGAAACCTTCGAGATCAAGGGAAAAGTATACGGGGAATCATGGGATAGTGCCGGCATTTCGTATACGCCGTTAACAAACGTTACTGCTGTTACCGTTAATGGGCCATTCAACACCACACTCACGGCAGCGATTCCTGACGGCAGCAATTTCACCGTTACAATTCCGGCGGCAGTTTCAGATTGGTTGAGCACAACTACAAAAGAAAACCTTGCAAGCCAGTTCGACCTCAGGAATGGTACAAAAATAACTACCTTTGAACCTGCTGATGCAAGGTTTGGTGACTTATCTTTTGAGGCAACAGCACCGGGGTATTATTCATATTTGAGTTTGGGTACTCAATCTGTCAGCGGAACTGAAGAAAACTATTCCCTAAGTGGTTCAGATTATAGTTATGTCTATGTTGATAAAGACGTAACTATTAATGGTTCTGATCAGGATCAGGGTGAAGAAACAGAAGATGGTGTAACATATGTCTATGATTACTCTACTACCGTTAATCTTTCACTTAAAGCAGGGTGGAATGTTATCGAAAGGTCAAGCTCGGAGAGCGGAAAAGAAGTATCCGCCACAAAATATGAGTCCAAAGGCACTACGACATACTCGGTGAAGGGTATTCTTGAAAGTGCGAAGTGGACTTTAGATTCGGAGGATGATTAAAGCAGCCACGTAATAAAGCGCGCACGGCATCCGTGCCGTGCGCCCTCACTTTTCATGTTATGCAAAAAGGGGAACGCAGGGGTGCCTGTCATTATTTTTAAGCTAACCTAAAAATAACGATAGACCGGACGTTTCCCCATGAGCTTTGGGACTATGCAAATCCCCCCGTTTTTTGCTATGCTTTGACATGGAAGCCTCAATAAAGACCCGTAACATTTTCCGCAATATCTCCCCCATCGATCACCGGTATTCAATCTCCGAAGAAGCCCTCTTTGATTCCCTGGCGCCCTGGATTTCCGAGGAAGCTTCGGTGTCCGCCTGCGTCAGGGCGGAGATTGCCCTGATGATCGCCCACCTCAGCGTCCGGGGCGGCCTGACGCCTGCCCTCAGGGCCGAGCTTGAAAAGGCCGCCGCCGCAGTGGAAAGCGCGGAGGTCTATGCGGAGGAAGAAAAGACCCGGCATAATATCCGGGCCCTGGTGAATGTGATCAAGCGAAAAGTCCCCGCTGAAACCGCCCCCCTGGTGCATCTGGGTGCAACCAGTGTGGACATTCTGGACACCAGCCTTTCCTATCGTATCCGGGGGGTGACCCGTGAGGTGGTACTGCCCCATCTCAAAAAGCTGGAAATCCTCCTCTGCGACTTTGCCGAAAAAGAGGCGGCAACCCCGCAGGTGGGCCGTACCCACGGCCAGCATGCGGTGCCCATCACCGTGGGCTTTGCCATTGCGGAGTATGTTTCCCGGCTGGGGAAGTCGATCCTGGAAATTGAGCGCCTTGCGGAACAGCTCAAGGGAAAACTTGCCGGGGCGGTGGGGGCCTACAACGCCGCCAGCATGATCGTCAAGGACCCGGAGGAGCTGGAGCGGCTCTACCTTGCCGAACTTGGCCTTGAGCCTTCCGAACATTCCACCCAACTGGTGGAGCCCGAATACCTTTTGCGGCTGCTGCTGGAATTCAATGTCGCCTTCGGGATCATCGCCAACCTTGCCGATGACCTCCGCAATTTACAGCGCAGCGAAATCGGTGAACTGCGGGAAGGCTTCGCCGCGGATCAGGTGGGCTCATCCACCATGCCCCAAAAGCGGAACCCCTGGAATTCGGAGCACGTCAAAAGCCTCTGGAAGGCATTCATGCCAAGGGTGACGACTTTTTTCATGGACCAGATAAGCGAACATCAGCGGGATCTTTCCAATTCCGCCAGTCAGCGCTTCATCGCCGACTACGTTGCCGGCTTCTGCCTCGCCGTAAGCCGCATGTCCGGCGTCATTGAAGGGCTCGGCGCGGACCATGAGCGGTTGCTGAAAAACCTGCGGGGTGACGCATCCGGCGGCATCTCAGGCGGCGTCCTTGCGGAACCCGCATATATACTGCTGGCGGAAAGCGGGGTCTCCGATGCCCACGAGGTTATCAGAAAGATTACGCTGAAGGCTGAAAAAGAAAATCTCAGTTTTGCTGCGGCCCTTTCGGCAGACCCGGAAGTCCTTGCCCGCATCGGAAAAAAGATGGTAGAACTTGGGCTTGTTAGTAATGCTGTTGATGCCCTTTCATGGTTTGAGAAACCGGAGCAGTACAATGGGCTTGCGGTGAAGAAGGCGAAAACACTGGCAGTCAAGTACCGGGAATTAATGCAGAAGAAATAGGAGTTATAATATGTTTACCGAAGCTTTATCTTACGACGATGTACTTTTATTGCCCGGTTATTCTGACATCCTCCCAAAGGAATGCGATGTTAAAACAATGCTTTGCACCGGTGTATACCTGAACGTGCCGGTTATTTCCGCGGCCATGGATACGGTTACCGAGGAAAAGCTCGCCATCGCCATCGCCCTTGAGGGCGGCGCGGGGGTTATTCACCGGAACCTGAGCCCGGAGGAGCAGGCCCGGCAGGCGGGAAACGTGAAGCGTTACCTCAACTGGGTTATTGATTCCCCGATCACCGTAACCGATGACGCACTGGTAAAAGACGTGAAGGCCCTGCGGGATCGCTACAATTTTTCCGGGATGCCCGTACTGAACAAGGAAGGAATCCTGGTGGGGATCATCACCAGCCGGGATCTGAAATTCTGTCAGGATGACAGTATTGCTGTGCGGGACGTGATGACCAAGAATCCTGTGACCGAGCAGGGGACCCCGTCTGTTTCCAGCGCCCGTGAAAAATTCGGCAAGCACCGAATCGAGAAACTCCCCGTGGTGGACAGCAACGGCCGCCTGACGGGGCTCATCACCGTGAAGGATATGGAAAAAAACGCCAGCTTCCCCCAGGCCGCCACCGACAAACAGGGACGGCTTATCGTGGGAGCGGCGGTTTCTCCCCAGGATTATCTCAAGCGTATGCCCCTTCTTCAAAATGCCAAAATAGATTTTGTGGTGCTGGATACCGCCCACGGGGATTCAAAAAATGTGATGGACGCAGTGCAAGGGATCAAATCAAAATTCAATGTCCCCGTAATCGGCGGGAATGTTGCTTCAAAAGAGGGAACCCGCAGGCTCATCGAAGCCGGGGCGGACGCAGTTAAGGTTGGTATTGGGCCGGGATCGATCTGTACCACCCGTGTTGTGGCGGGTGTCGGGGTGCCGCAGTTTACCGCGGTTTGGGACTGTGCCGAGGAGGCCGCCAAGTCGGGCATCCCGGTTATCGCCGATGGGGGGATCAAGTTTTCCGGGGATGTGACCAAGGCCATCGGCGCAGGGGCCAGCACGGTGATGATCGGAAATTTATTCGCCGGGCTCAAGGAAGCGCCGGGGCATGAGGTCATCTTTGACGGCAGGATATACAAGACCTACCGGGGCATGGGGAGCATGGGTGCCATCGCCGACGGCAGCGGGGACCGCTACCAGATGTCCAAGGACGAAACCCCGGTGCCCGAGGGCATCGAAGGCCGGGTGCCCTACAAGGGGGAACTCCGCGAATATCTTCACCAGTTGGTGTCGGGGCTCCGCAAGGGGATGGGTTACTGCGGCTGCAAAACCATTGACGAGTTAAAGAAGTACCGGAATTTTTGCAGAATCACTGCGGCGGGGCTTAAGGAAAGCCACGCCCACGATGTGACCATCACCCAGGAAGCGCCCAACTATTCGAGGTCTTAGTGTTATGAATATTATTGTACCGATTAAGCAGGTTCCCGAAAGCAGCAATGTGAAGATGGACAGCGAGACCGGTACCATCCTCAGAACCGGCGTTGAAAGTGTCATCAATCCGCTGGATCTTTATGCCCTGGAAACGGCGCTGCGGATACGGGAAGAACAGGGGGGAAGCATCCATGCTCTCACCATGGGGCCCCTGCAGGCCCGGCAAGTATTGAAAGAAGCCATCGCCATGGGCTGCGATAACGGTGTTCTTATATCAGACCGGGCATTCGGCGGCGCCGATACCTGGGCAACTTCCTATACCATTTCGCAGGGAATCAAAAAAATCGGCGCCTTTGATCTTATCATCACCGGGGAGCGGGCCACCGATGGGGACACCGCCCAGGTCGGTCCGGGAATAGCGGCATGGCTGGGCATTCCGGTGCTGAGCTATGTTTCAAAGATAGAACAGATCAAGGGGGGACGGATTGTCGTTGAACGCCTCATCGAAGAGGGGTATCAAAAAACAGAGGCCGCGCTCCCCTGCCTGCTGACGGTACTCAAGGAAATTGCCCAGCCCCGGCTGCCCACACTGAAGGGAAAGATAGTTTCCATGGAAGCGGAAATCCCCGTGTTCGATTCCCTCAACATGGATGTAGACCCGTCCCGGCTGGGGCTTAAGGGGTCTCCTACCAGGGTTACCCGGATAGAAAGCCCCAGGGTTTCGCGGAACGCCCTTGTCTATCCGGCGGGAAACGAGGCCGACATGGCAAAGGCCCTGGAAGCCTTGACTTCCCTGCTCGAAAGCCGGGGGGTGATCTGATGGGTGATGTCTGGACCATGGCGGAACAATACAAGGGCCAACTGAAAAATGTTTCCTTTGAGCTTCTGGCCCGGGGAAGAAGCCTGGCAAATAAACTCGGAACAAAACTTGTTGCGGTATTGATTGGCTGGAATGTCTCCCCCGCCGACATGCGGGAGCTTATCCTGAGGGGAGCCGATGAAGTGTATTCGGTTCAGGACGAAGGGCTTAAGGAATTTACCTGCGGGACTTACGCAGCAATACTGCTTGATCTCATCAGGGAACATAAGCCTGAAATAGTCCTGGCTGCGGCAACCACTTCAGGAAGAACCCTGATGCCCTATACGGCGGTGCTGGCCGGGACCGGCCTCACGGCGGATTGTACGGCCCTTGATATTGAAGAGGGAACAGGAAACCTGCTGCAGACCCGGCCCGCCATCGGCGGTAATATTATGGCAACCATTAAAACCCCCGATCACCGTCCCCAGATGGCGACCATCCGGCCCAAGTCAACCCGGCCTTTGGATGCGGACCCCCGCAGGACCGGAGTCATCAAAAATATCGCGCTTAAAGATTCCCTGATAGATGAAAGGGTAAGCGTGCTGGGATTAAGAAAGGAAGGATCGGATTTTGTAAACCTGGAAGAAGCGGATGTGGTTGTCGCCGGGGGAAGGGGTTTAAAGAAACAGGAAAATTTCCGCCTGATAAAAGAATTGGCAGAAAGCCTGGGGGCGGTGGTGGGCGCAAGCCGGGATGCGGTTGACCGGGGCTGGATCAGTTATCCCCATCAGATTGGTTTGAGCGGCAAAACCATTTCTCCCAAGGTGTACATCGGCATCGGCATTTCCGGGGCCATTCAGCACCTTGCGGGAATCAAGACCAGTGAAACTATCGTAGCCATCAACAATGACCCCGAGGCGAACCTTCTCAAGATCGCCGACTTTGCCATACTGGGTGATGCCTTCCAGGTTGTCCCGGAACTTATCAAGATCATCAGGCAAAAGAAGGGGGCGAAGTGATGGAGCTGGTAAAAGAATTACAGCGCATAGTGGGCGAAGGGGCGGTCATCTTTAATGAAGAAAAAATGGAGGCCTACTCCCATGATGAAACCGATGCCGCCCTGTACGGCAGTATGCCCGCCGTAGTAATACTGCCTTCTACGGCGGAAGAAATAGCGGCGGTAGTAAAACTGGCAAACCGGGAAGGGATCCCCATTACCCCCCGGGGGGCAGGGTCCGGCCTTTCAGGGGGCGCCATTCCCCTCAAAGGCGGCATCTGTATATCCCTGGAAAGGATGAACCGGCTGCTGGAGATAGACAGGGCAAACATGGTTGTTGTGGTTGAAGCCGGAATGGTAACAAACGATCTTGCCCAGGCGGTTCAGGCGGAGGGTCTTTTTTTTGCGGGCTATCCCATGAGCCTCCAGACCTGCTTTATCGGCGGGAATATTGCGGAGAACGCCGGGGGCGGCAAGGCCGTTAAGTACGGAGTTACCGGCAGGTATATTCTGGGAATTGAGCTGGTTACCCCCACGGGGGACATCGTCAATCTCGGGGGAAAACTGCTTAAGGATGTCAGCGCCTACGATCTGAAATCCCTGATCATCGGTTCCGAGGGAACCCTGGGGATTATTACCAAGGCAACCATCAGGCTTATCGGGAATCCTCTGGCAAAATCGGATCTGCTGGTTATCTTTAAAAATGCCAAAGATGCCATCGATCTGGTGCCGCTTATTTTATCCCAGGGGCTTACCCCGACGAGCATTGAATTCATGGATGCCCTGTCGGTAATTACCACCTGCAAGTATCTCAACGAAAGTCTCCCCTACGAAAACGCCGGAGCCATGCTGCTCATTGAGCTGGACGGAAACGATGCCGATCAGATCGAAAGGGACCTCGTGAAAATCGGCAAACTCTGCGAAGCCCAGGGTGCTTTGGAAGTTTATGTGGCGGAGGATAAAAATAACATTGAACGCATCTGGAATGTACGCAGAAATATTGCCGAAGCCTTTAAGGTTTTTTGTCCTGTGCAAAGCATCGAGGACATTGTTGTTCCCATCGCCAATATCCCAAAGATCATTCCTGAACTGGAAGCCCTGGGAAAAAAATACCGGATGCAGATTCCCTGTTACGGCCATGCGGGAGACGGGAACCTCCACGCAACCTTGGTCAAGGCCCCTGAGACATCCCAGGAAGAATGGCTTTGTGCCGAAGAGGCGTGTCTTGAAGAACTCTACCGCATCACCGGCGCATTGGGAGGCAAGATCAGCGGGGAACATGGAATCGGTTTGAAGCGTAAAAAATTCCTTAAGGATATTATCGACCCGATAGAACTTGAGATGATGAAGGCAATCAAGCGGGCTCTGGACCCGGCAAACATTATGAATCCGGGGAAAATATTTGATATGCCTTGATGCCCGCCGTCCGCCGCTATTGAATGAGGGGCGGTTTTTGTATATCCTGTAAAAACAAGGCAGGTATCGGATGAAAGTCGTCGTGATCGGCGCCCAGTGGGGTGATGAGGGGAAGGGAAAGATCGTTGATTATCTGGCGAATGAGGCCCAGATAATCGTCCGTTATGCCGGGGGCGCCAATGCGGGACACACCATCGTTATCGGCGGCGAACAGTACGCCCTGCATCTGATCCCCTCGGGGGTTTTCTATTCCGACAAGATCGTGATCCTGGGGGCCGGCATGGTGATCGACCCCGTTGCCCTGTTTAAGGAAATCGCCATGCTGAATGAGCGGGGGATCGACACCGACGGCCGGGTCTTTATTTCCGACCGGGCCCACATCGTGCTGCCCCGTTACATCCAGATTGACAAGGACCGGGACGCCGCCCGGAAGAAGCCCATCGGAACCACGGGCCGGGGCATCGGGATCACCTATTCCATGAAAAGCGACCGGGACGGCATCCGCATCGCGGACCTTTCCTGGAAGGAAAAACTGGACGAGCTTGACAAGGGCGACCGGGACTTCCTTGAACCCTACATTGAAAAACTGCAAGCAATGTCCATCGACCTTTCTGCTTATTTGATGCACCGTAAAAACTATCAGGTCCTTTTTGAGGGCGCACAGGGGACACTCCTCGACCTTGATCTGGGAACCTATCCCTATGTTTCAAGCGGTATGTCCTGCGCAGCCGGCGCGGCGGTGGGCGGCTGTATCGGCCCGCGGGCCATCGACAAAGTTTTGGGGGTCTTCAAGGCCTATTCCACCCGTGTGGGAAACGGCCCCCTGCCCAGCGAATTTGATACCGATTCTGAGGACGAGCTCTGCCGCTTTGTGCGGGACACCGGCCGGGAATACGGGGTCACCACCGGGCGGCCCCGGCGCTGCGGCTATCTGGACCTGGTTTCCCTGCGCTACGCCTGCCTGACCAATTCCATTGATTCACTGGTGATGACCCACCTGGATGTTTACGACACCCTGGCGGATATCAAGGCCTGCATCGCCTACCGCATCGGTGGTAAAATCGTGGAAAATTTCCCCGCCTCCATCGAAGACCTCAACAACGCTGAGCCGGTACTGCGTTCCTTCCCCGGCTGGAAAAAATCTTTGGCCAACGCCCTCACCTACGAAGAATTTCCCGTGGAGGCCATGGAGTACATCGAGTTCATCGAGCGGTTCTGCGAAACCCCCATCGATATTGTTTCCGTTGGTTACGACCGCAAGGCCACCATCATCCGCAAAAGTCCCTGGACGAAGTAATGGATAAAATAATCGTTCTGGATTTCGGCAGCCAGACCACCCAGCTCATCGGCCGCCGCATCCGGGACATGGGTGTCTACTCCGAAGTCATCCCCGGCGACACACCGCTCAGTGACGAAATTCTCAACAGCAATGGTAAGGGCCCCGATAAAGTTCGCGGCATCATCCTTTCCGGCTCCCCCGAATCGGTCTACACCAAAGAAGGGGGCGTTCCGGATCAGAAGATCTACACCTGCGGCCTTCCCCTGTTGGGTATCTGCTACGGCCTCCAGCGCATGAACTACGATCAGGGCGGCAAGGTGGAGCCTTTGCCGAAACAGGAATACGGCAGGATCGGCGTCAAGATTAATAGCAAAAACAGTAATACTGATATTATTGCGAACAGTGATGTTAAAAACAGTAATACTGTGAATAGTGATTTGGTTGCGAAATTCCTTGCCGGTTTTGCCCCATCTTTCACCGCATGGATGAGCCACGGCGACACCCTTACAAAACTTGCGGACGGTTTCCGCGAATACGGGATCAGTGACACCGGCTACCCCGCGGTGGTGATCCACGATATCAAGCCATGGTTCGGCCTTCAGTTCCACCCGGAAGTAACCCATTGCGAAGGCGGGGATGAAATACTCAAAGCCTTTGTGTTCGGCGTCTGCGGCGCAGCAGCCGGGTGGACCATGGAGCAGTATGTGGAAGAGGTCCGCGCATCCCTCGCAAAGCGGGTGGGAAACAACCCGGTGCTGCTCCTTATTTCCGGCGGGGTAGATTCCACGG
>BOBW01000036.1 GCA_026002595.1 Spirochaetia bacterium
CCGCCGGTTCCGGAATCAGCAGCAGATGTTTCCGCTCATCGGCGCTGAAAGCGGCGCAGGCCTCAATAACATGGGGCGCATGGCCCTTCCCGGCGATGATGATCACCCGGCCGTCATCCCCTTCGATAAGCGCAAGGGCCCGTTCCACCGCCGCTGAAAAAAAGCTGTAATCGGGCCGGTCAGGTGAAATAGGCAGGAACTGTTTGGGCCGCCGGGAGTTGCTTGCCGGCCAGAGCCGCGTCCCGGATCCCCCGGCCATGATGATGCAATCCTTAAACATCAATAAAGTATGTCTTTTTTCCGGCCTTGATGCAAGCAAAACAGGCATCTGGCGCCCTATATAGGATATGAAATATATTTTGAATACGGCGATGCCCCTTGCGGCTCTGCTTATCGTTCTGCTTTTCTGCGGCTGCGGGGATTCCCTGGGGGAGACCCGGCTTGTCATCGAATTTCCGGATCTGCCCCCGGCCTGGGCGGAATTCTTCGGGCCGCCCCAGTGGCGGGTCGAATGGATAAACCCGGCGGGGATCAGGGAATCTTTGGAAACCAGGGCTCCCGGCGAGGGGGTTGAAGTAAACATTCATCCCACCATGGCAAGCCCGGTCCTTGCCTGGCCTTTTTGGCCTGCCAGGGGCCTTAGCCCAGGAATTTTCCGGCCGGCAGGGGCTATCTTCCCCTTTGACGCCGGCAGGGGTTACCTCCATTTAAGCTGGCAGGGTGGGGTGGACGCCTTTTTTTACCATGCCCTTTTGCGGGAAGCAGCTTCCGCGCCGGGGACCGGCGTCAGGGTTCCCCAAAATTTTGACTGGCCCCGGTTCCGGGAACTGTTTGGAGACCCAGGTGTTTCCGCGGAAGTCCGCGCCGATCCATGGATCGCGGACCTGGGGGACATCGCCGCCCGGGTGGTAAAATCGGGCTTTGACAAGCGCCGTTTCAAACCCGCTCCCCGCGAGAAACTCCAAATTCCCGTATCAAAGGGCCCCTGGATCGGGACATCCCCCTTTGCGTCTCCCCTTTTTTTTGAAGATGGTATTCCTGTCTTTTTGGTCAGGCTCGGAACGGAAAGCGACACCTGGTATTCCGCCGAGGGTATTCTTCGCTGTGCGGGGAAGACGTGGATATTCTATCCATTGGTGTTCTATCCACTGAACCACGAGGTATCGTTATAGGTATTAATCTTACCTGAAAGTGTTACCGATGTGCCGCTACATTTCTGTTACCTATGTCTCCGGGTTGTACCCACCAGCTTGACATCTTACTGACAGAACGATATTCTATTATAAGGATGTCTTATTATTGGGCGTTTTTTAAATAGATATGGGGGGAAATGACTATGTTGAAAATATGCTTAATATGCGGCGGACCATCTAAAGAACGTGATATATCACTTAATTCTGTTCGTTCAGTATATGACCATATAAGTACAATAAAAAACATCAAGCTTACGGTGGTTTTCATTGATGAAAATAAAGTCAATTATTTAATTGATAAGAAATTTTTGTATTCAAATACAACCTCTGACTTTTCATTCAATTTATCTGAAAATGAAAAGAAAACCAATGGGCAATTTATTGATTTACTTAAAAACTCCGATATAGTGTTCCCGGTAATGCACGGAAAATATGGTGAAGATGGTGGAATACAATATTTTTTAGAATCAAATAAAATTCCGCATATAGCTTCATCATCTCAATCCTGTATTAAAATGTATAACAAGAAAAATGCTGATCAACAAATACTCCAGGTAAATAAAATGGCTACAATTCCAAAATTATTTTTATCCAACAATAGCGACATGGAAGAAAAAATAAAAGTATTCATCACAACTAATAATCTACAATCGGTTGTTATCAAGCCTGTTGAAGGAGGATCGTCAATAGGCGTTCAGCGAGCTGATGGCATAAACGATATCATCAGGAAAGCAACCGAATCATTAACAGATTTTGGCGATATTGTTATTGAAAAATTATGTGAAGGAAGAGAGTTTACTATTATTATTCTTGAAAATGAAGGAAAACCAGTTGCCCTAATTCCAACAGAAATAGAACTTTTAGATCAAAACAAGAAGCCCATAAAAGGAGAAATTTTCGATCAAAGAAGAAAATATTTATCAACAACTGAAACACGTTATCACTGTCCTGCAAATTTTGATGAATCAATAATATTGAAAATCCGTCAAGAAGCTGAGTATCTTTTTAAAATTGTTGGTGCAAATGATTTTCTTCGTATTGATGGTTGGCTGTTGAATGACAATACTATATACTTTTCTGATTTTAACCCCATCAGCGGAATGGAACAGAACAGTTTTATTTTCCAGCAAGCTGCAAAAGCAGGTTTCAGGCATAGAGATTTACTTGAGTACATCATACAAAACGCTTGTAAAAGGTATAATATACCATTTAGTGCTGAAAATAATAAAAATATCAATAAAAAAAGACTGAATGTAATTATGGGAGGAACAACATCAGAACGTCAAGTATCAATTATGAGCGGCACAAACGCATGGTTAAAACTGTCAAATTCCGATAAATTTTTGCCGTTTCCTTATATTCTGTTTTGTGAAGAAGATAAAATTGATGAATATATGGTTTGTGAAATACCCTATGCTGCGGCTCTGAGCCATACTACAGAAGAAATACTTGGTCAGATTAAAGCATCTGAAAAAACAAAAAATTTGACCACCGCGTTAAGGACGAAAATTTTATCCGATCTTGCTGCGGCTTCGTTTGCACGCTGTCCGGAAGCATCACCGCTTAAAATGACTCTCCCTGAATTTATATCGTTTTCAAAAGAGGAAGATGCCGATATTTTTATTGGGTTACACGGCGGGTTTGGTGAAAATGGTTCATTACAGAAAATACTGGAAGATCAAGGGGTACACTTTAATGGCTCAGGTTCTCAGGCATCACAACTATGTATGGATAAATATAGAACAGGAGAACTTATCAATAATCTTCACTCTTCAATTATATGCTCTTGCAAAAAGAAAAAATATAGCAAAGATGAGCTTTTTAGACTACAGAGCAATTTATCGAATGAATGGAAAAACATTACTAATTTTCTCGGTGGTTCATCATTTATTATCAAACCCAATGGCGATGGTTGTTCTACAGGAATAGTCATAATTGATTCTATTGCAAAACTAGAAAGATATTTAGTCTTATATTTTTCTGATGTTTCGGATATTCCAGAGAATACTTTTGTCGAGCAGCCGAAAAAGGTGCAGCTGCCAAACCCACGTGAAGATGTACTATTTGAAGAATATATAGAGACGAAAAAGTTTGAATTTAAAAATAAAAATATTATTTCTGATTCTAAGCCTTGGGTTGAATTGACTGTCGGCGTTCTGGAAAAAAATGGTGTATATCATTCATTAAATCCAAGTATTACTGTAGCAGACGGTGTATTATCTATGGAAGATAAATTTCAGGGAGGAACCGGTATAAATCTTACACCTCCGCCCGATGATATAATCAGTGGGAATGTTGTAAAATCCATTAAAGAGCAGGTGAAAATAGTTGCCCAAAAATGCGGTATAAAAGATTATTGCCGTATAGATATTTTTGTAAATAATGATACGGGTAAAATAATTATAATCGAATTGAATACTCTGCCCGGATTATCTCCTTCAACGGTGCTTTTCCAGCAAGGAACAGCGGAATTACCGCCTGTTTATCCAATAGAGTTATTGGAAAAGATAATTACACATTAAATGGGATGTTTGTTATGAAAAAAATAAAATTATCTGATGTGATACGAAGCATAAGCGCCATTTCTGATTATCATGGCGATGAATACATACAGGGCGTTAGTACTGATACGCGAACATTAAAACCCGGGGATCTCTTTATTGCTTTAAAAGGTAATAACTATGATGGTCATGATTTTGTAGTATTGGCCGAACAGAAAAAAGCCATAGCGATTGTATGTTCTCACGTCATAAATACACGATTACCAACGCTAATTGTCAAAAACACATTGAAGGCATTACAGGAATTAGCATTATATTATCGTTCATTATTGAACATAAAAATTGTTGCTGTTACCGGAAGTAATGGAAAGACAACAACAACAAACATGATTGCAACCGTTCTGGCATCAAAATATCGGGTCTATGCCACTGAGAAAAATTATAATAATGAAATTGGATTGCCAAAATCTATTCTTGAGCTGGATGATTCATATGATATTGCTGTATTGGAAATGGGGATGAATCATTTAGGTGAAATTGACATACTTTCAAAAATCGCCAAACCATGTTTAGCGGTAATTACGATGGTAGGTAAAGCTCATATTGGCTTATTGGGATCTCAAGAAAACATTTTAAAGGCAAAGCTGGAAGTTGTCTCTGGTCTTGAAAAGAATGGTTTACTTGTTTTGAATTCTGATGACGTGCTTCTGCGTAGTGCTAAAACAGACAATGTTAAAAAAGCGTTTGTCGGCATTAATCCTGATTACAAACCGGAATTAATAGCGGCAAATATACAATCAAACAAAAATCCAACTATTTTTAATGTCGTTTTTCAAGGAGTTAATTTACCTTGTGAACTGCCAACCATTGGCAAATACAATGTTTTAAATTCGTTATTTGCAATTTATTGCGGCACGCATTTTAATATTATGCCAAAAGATGCAATATCAGTATTAAGGAAATTTACTTCCGCACCTATGCGATCTGAAATATCAAGTGTTAAAGGAATAAGTATAATAAAAGACTATTATAATTCAAGCCCGGATTCCGCAGAAACAGCCCTGGAAGTTCTCTCTGAATTTAACAATACAGGAAGGAAAATAGCAATATTTGGGGAAATGTTTGAACTTGGCGAATATAGCGGACAAGAACACTGTGACCTTGCAAAGAAATGCCGAGATAGAAAATTAGATCATGTTTTCTTTATCGGATCTGATTATATATCTTTTAAGCAGGGCATGGAAAAAAATACATATTGTTTTGATAATAGCGATAGAGAAGGTTTGAAACATGCTTTGTCTGAGTTTTTTAATAATTGCAAATTAACTGATAATGATACAATTTTAATAAAAGGCTCACGGGCCATGGAAATGGAAGAGTTTTACTCATTTATGGTTGATTTAATAGAAAACGATGGACTTAAGACTCCTTCTAAATATCAAACAAAGCTGCTTGTTGATGTCAGTGCGTTGAAGCATAATTTTTCGGCGATCAAAGCTGCTGTAGGTGATAATATTGAAATAGCTCCTGTTATTAAAGCAAATGCTTATGGGTTGGGAGCAGATATTATTGCCAATATTTATAGCAGTTGTCCTTTTTTAATTGTTGGTGATATATATGAAGCGATGCATATTAGGTCTAAATTACCTGGTTCAAATATATTACTCATTTATCAACCATTCCCCGAACAAATAAATTTTATTGTAGAGAATAATTATGTTGTTTCTGTTAGTGATCTTGATTTTGCAATAAAATTAAATAAATCGGCCCAAGAATATAATAAAAGACAAAATATTCATATCGAAATAGATACTGGTATGGGGCGGCAAGGGATATTATTGGATGAGTGCGGTCATTTTGCCAATGAAATTAGCAAAATGGAAAACCTTATTGTAGATGGAATATGGACACATTACTCCTGTGCAGATTCATATACAGAAGATGATTTAAAATTTACAGAGTCACAGACGAAAAAATTCAAAGAAGGGGTTAAAGCAATAGAAGGGATTATTGGTATTGTTAAATATAAGCATGCTTGTGCAAGTGCTGCAATTTTCAATCCAAATGCAGAACGGTTTAATTTGGTCCGCCCCGGGATAATGTTATATGGTTATTATCCCTGTGAAGAATTGAAAGAAAAGATATTATTGAAACCTGCATTAAAATTAGAATCTGTCATTACAAAAATCAAAGAAGTTGATACAGAAATTCCAATTTCTTATAGACGCACCTATGTAACAAAGTGTAAAACCCGTATAGCTACAGTACCAATTGGATATCAACATGGAATCAGTAGAAGTTTATCTAATCAGGGAGCGTTTGTAATAAATGGACAACGTGCCCCTGTATGTGGCATTATTTGTATGGATTATACAATGATCGATATTACTGATATCAGTGGCCCCATATCAATCGGTGACAAAGTTTTAATTTTTGATAATGTAAACATGACGATTGAAGAAATGGCAAAAATTGGCAAAACAATTAATTATGAAATTATTGCAAAAATTCATGATAATGCGCCAAGAATTGAAACTTTTTAGCATGGACGTCTGCTTGGCGTATAGCCGGAAGAGTCCCCGGGGCAGCCGGGGAACACACAACTTTCAGACTCACCTAATCCCTGTTTTGGGCCTGTCTCTTTTGCAATAATAGCGTTTTGGATTACGATCAGACTGGAATTGAGAAAAAAGCTAGCCCCTACAACCGGATATGAATGGCAAAATCTTTAAAAAATATGATATCATGCATCATTGGAGTAGGTCATGCTTGAAAGTCAGAAGATACGCGCCATTGCGCCTGAGATGGACCCCCTGCGGATGGGGATGGGATGGAAGCTTGAGGATTTGGCGAAGCCGCAGGTTTTGGTTGAAAGCACCGCCGGGGACAGCCATCCGGGGAGCGCCCACCTGCTGGAGCTTGCGGGCCGGGTGGTGACGGCAGTCAACGAAAGCGGCGGCAAGGGCGCCCGGTATTTTGCCACCGATATCTGTGACGGCATGGCCCAGGGCCACGATGGTATCAACTATTCCCTGGCAAGCCGGGACACGATTTGCAGTCTGATCGAAATCCACGCCAAGGCCACCACCTTTGATGCGGGGGTGTTCCTGTCAAGCTGCGACAAGGCGGTGCCCGCCCATCTTATGGCGATTGGGCGGCTCAACATTCCGAGCATCGTTGTGTGCGGCGGGGTGATGGACGCGGGGCCGGATCTGCTCACCCTGGAACAGATCGGCATGTACAGCGCCATGCAGAAGCGCGGCGAGATTACCGAAGAAAAACTCAGCTACTACAAACAGCACGCCTGCCCGTCCTGCGGGGCATGCAGTTTTATGGGCACCGCTTCTACCATGCAGATCATGGCGGAGGCCCTGGGGCTGGCCCTCCCCGGCAGCGCGCTGCTGCCCTCCACATCGGAGGATTTACAGAACATGGCGGCGCAGGCGGGAAAGCAGGCGGTGGAGCTGGTCAGGCTCGGGCTGCGTTCCTGTGACATGGTCACCATGAAAAGTTTTGAAAACGCCATCATGGTTCACGCGGCAATTTCAGGGTCCGCCAATAGCCTGATCCACATCCCCGCCATTGCCCGCGAATTCGGCATCGGCCTTGACGCTGAAATTTTTGACCGGATGCACCGGGGCGCCCATTACCTGCTGGATATACGCCCCTCGGGACGCTGGCCCGCGCAGTATTTTTGCGCAGCCGGGGGCCTTCCCCGCGTCATGGAAGAAATCAAGGGCAGCCTGCATCTGGATGTCATGACCGTAACCGGCAAAACCCTTGGCGAAAATCTTGAGGACTTAAAAAAACAGGGATACTACGAAAAGTGCGATGCGTACCTGAAAAAGCTCGGCATTAAACGCAGCGATGTGATCCGCAGTTTTGATAATCCCATCGGGGCAGACGGCACCATGGCTGTGCTCAAGGGGAACCTTGCCCCCGGCGGCGCGGTGATCAAACATTCGGCTGCGCCCAAAGAAATGTTTAACGCAATACTGCGGGCGCGGCCCTTTGACAGTGAGGAAGCGGCCATTGACGCGGTACTGAATCGCCGCATAAAACCCGGCGATGCGGTGATCATCCGCTACGAGGGCCCGAAAGGAAGCGGCATGCCGGAGATGTTTTACACCTCCGAAGCCATTTCCTCGGACCCGGAACTGGCGAAAACCATCGCCCTGATTACCGACGGGCGTTTCTCCGGCGCGTCCCGGGGACCCGCCATAGGGCACGTGTCCCCCGAAGCGGCCCGGGGCGGCCCCATCGCCCTGCTTGAAGAAGGGGACCTGATCGAACTGGACATTCCGGGCCGTATTCTGCGCATCGCCGGTATTAACGGAAAACCCATGGAAGACAGCGAAATCGACAAGGTTCTTGCGGAACGGAGAAAAGCCTGGACGCCCCCTGCATCAAAATATACCCGCGGGATTTTGAAGGTATTTACGGAAAACGCCGCCGCTCCCATGAACGGCGCGTATATGGATTAAGTTTTTACGAGCCGCGCCGATTCCACCCGCTGCGCAGCTTCCTTACTTGAAAATCCCCCCTATCCGGGGTATTCTTCCCCCATTATGGACAAGCTCATCATCAAGGGCGCGCGGGAGCACAACCTTAAAAACATCGACCTGGAACTGCCCAGGGATAAACTTATTGTCATTTCCGGACTTTCCGGCTCCGGGAAGAGTTCCCTGGCCTTTGATACGATTTTTGCCGAGGGGCAGCGGCGCTATGTGGAGAGCCTTTCCGCCTATGCCCGGCAGTTTTTGGGCCGCATGGACAAGCCCGACCTGGATTACATCGAGGGGCTTTCCCCGGCCATTTCCATTGAGCAGAAAACCACCCACCGGAACCCCCGTTCCACCGTGGGGACGGTGACCGAAATCTATGACTACTACCGGCTCCTCTACGCCCGGATCGGCGTTCCCCATTGCCCTAACTGCGGCAGGGAGATCCGGGAACAGCCCGTGGACCAGATCATCGACACGATCATGGCAATGGGGGAGGGAACCCGTATCCAGCTTCTGGCCCCGGTGATCCGGGGGAAGAAGGGGGAGCACCAGAAAATTGTGGAGGATGCCCGGAAGGCCGGTTTTGCCCGGGCCCGGATCGACGGGGTGGTGGTGAACCTGGACGATGAGACCGCCATCAAACTGGATAAACAGAAGAAGCATTCCATAGAGATTGTGGTTGATCGTTTGGTGATCAGTGCCGAAATCCGCTCCCGGCTGGCGGAGTCCGTGGAAGCCGCCCTTAATGCGGCGGACGGGATCATGCTGGTGGCGGTGCAGAAGGGGGACCCCAAAGGCGGCCGTGCCGAAGATGGCGGGGGCGGTGGCTCCACCGAACATTTTTTCAGCCAGAAAAACGCCTGCCCGGACTGCGGCATCTCCATCCCGGAATTGCAGCCCCGGCTTTTTTCCTTTAACAACCCCTACGGGGCCTGCCCGGCCTGTTCCGGCCTGGGGGCAAAGCTGGAATTCGATCCCGACCTGGTGATTCCCAACCGCTCCCTGTCCTTTGACGAGGGCGGGGTGGTTCCCTATAACCCGGACAGCGCCTGGCACCGCAGCCGTTTCGAAAGCCTTGCCAAGCACTACAAATTCAAGCTCAGTACCCCCTTTGATGAGTTACCCAAAAAGGTGATGGATGCCATCCTCTACGGCAGCAAGGAAGACATCAAGATCAAGTACGAGAACCGGGAGGGGACCAACAAATTTGAGTACAACCAGCGTTTTCCCGGCATTCTGGAAGAACTGAAGCGCCGGTACCTGGAAACCCAATCCTCCGGGATCAAGGACTGGCTGGAAAAGTTCATGAGCCAGAAGCCATGTGAGGAATGCGGGGGCAAGCGGCTCAAGCCGGAGGCCCTGGGTGTCACCGTGGGGGGGAAGAACATCTGGGAGCTGTCAAGCTTTTCGGTCACCGATTCCCTCAAATTTTTCGATTCCGTCAGATTCAACAAGAACGAAAAGAAGATCAGCTACCAGATTTTGAAGGAGATAAACGCTCGGCTGGGTTTCATGCAGAATGTGGGCCTGGATTACCTTACCCTGGAACGGAAGTCCGCGACCCTGTCCGGCGGCGAAGCCCAGCGTATCCGGCTGGCCACCCAGATTGGGTCCAGCCTCGTGGGGGTGCTCTACATTCTGGACGAGCCTTCAATCGGCCTCCACCAGCGGGACAACCAGCGGCTTATCGATACTCTGCTGTACCTCCGCAACCTGGGTAACACACTGATCGTGGTGGAGCATGACGAGCAGACTCTGCGCACCGCCGACTACATCGTGGACCTGGGGCCCGGCGCCGGGGTTCACGGGGGCGAGATTGTGGCCCAGGGGACGCCAAAAGAGGTGATGGCCATTGAGGGCAGCCTTACCGGGCAGTATCTGGCGGGAACTTTAACTATGAAGATCCCCCAAAAACGGCGGCAGGGGAACGGCAACTTCCTGCGTCTTACCGGTGTCACCGAACACAATCTCAAGGGCATCGACGTGGAAATTCCCCTGGGGGTTTTTACCTGTATCACCGGGGTTTCCGGCTCGGGCAAGTCCACCCTGCTAAGTGACGTGCTCTACCCGGCCTTGACCAATGTGGTCAACGGTTCCAACCATGCGGAAGGGGCCTATGAAGCCATGGAAGGGGCGGAATTTATCGACAAGGTGATCGATATCGACCAGAGCCCCATAGGCCGGACCCCGCGGTCAAACCCCGCAACCTATGTGGGGGTCTTTTCCGGCATCCGGGACCTTTTCGCCAGTCTCCCCGATGCGAAGATGCGGGGTTATAAGCCGGGGCGCTTTTCCTTCAACGTGAAGGGCGGGAGATGCGAAAACTGTCAGGGGGACGGGACCATCAAGATCGAGATGAACTTTCTCCCCGATGTGTATATCACCTGCGATGTGTGCCACGGCCAGCGTTTCAATAAGGAAACCCTGGAAATTCGGTTTAAGGGCAAGAACATCGCCGATGTGCTGGACATGACCATTGAGGAAGCGGCGGATTTCTTTGTCTCCATACCTCATATCAGCCGGAAGATGGACACCCTCCTTTCGGTGGGTCTGGGTTATGTCAAGCTGGGCCAGTCTGCCCTCACCCTTTCAGGCGGGGAGGCCCAGCGGGTCAAGCTGGCGCTGGAACTTTCCAAGCGGTCCACCGGCAAAACCCTCTATATACTGGACGAGCCCACCACGGGTCTCCACTTTGCCGATGTGAAGCAGCTCATGGAGGTGATCCAGCGGCTGGTGGATCAGGGGAACACCGTGGTGATGATCGAGCATAATCTGGACGTGCTCCTCCAGGCGGATCACCTGATCGACCTGGGGCCTGAGGGGGGCGACAAGGGCGGGGAAGTGGTGGCTATCGGAACTCCGGAAAAGGTGGCGGGCCATAACAAGTCCTATACGGGGATCTATATCAAGGAACTGCTGGACCGGAACCGCTCAGGCCGGTCGTCGGCCCGAAAGACCGGTTCTTCCCGGTAACATGCGCAGCGCCCCGGCCCGGTTTGCCAGAATAATCCTCTTTGTCAGTATTCTGTTTTTTTCCCATACCCTGACGGTTTGGGCCCAAGCCGGGGAAACCGAAACTGATGAAACCGGGGCTGCGGAACTTCCCACGCAGACCCCTGAAGAACTTCCCGCAGAAAAGCCGGATGCGCCGCCGGGGCTATCCCCGGAAGAAAATGTCATAGACATGGACATTAAGACCTCTACCCTGGCGGAATTGGCCGCCTGGTGCCGGAGCCTCGGCCTTTCAGAGGGTGGGACCCGGGATGATCTGGCCCGGCGGCTGCGGGATCATTTTAAGGTGCCCCTTGTACCGGCCGGTGCTTCGGCGCCGGGCAACAAAAAGACCATCACCATTGAATCCGCCCGGAGTACCGAATATTTTACCCTGGATGTGGTGGACGAGGAATATGCCCGGCTCCGGGGGGACGTGATTGTCAGCCTCAAGGACGGGGAAGCCCTGCACCGGATAACGGCCAGGGAAATTCTCTATAACCGGACCCGGAACCTTCTAACCGCCGAGGGGGGTGTCACCTATGTCAAGGAGGAGGGGGATACTGTCGAGACCTTTCGGGGAGACAACATAACCGTAAACCTGGATAACTGGTCCAGCGTCTTTATGAACAGCGTTTCGGAAAAATCCCTCAAAAATGATGAGACCACCTACCGTTTTGCGGGGACGGTGATCTCCCGCAGCGACGAGGAAGTGACGATCCTGACCAATGCGGAAATCAGCAATGCCGTCAACCCGGAAGCCTTTTGGTCCCTCAAGGCCGGAAAATTATGGCTTCTGCCGGGTTCGGATTTTGCCATCTTTAATGCCGTCCTTAAGGTGGGGGAAATTCCCGTCATGTATATCCCCTTCCTTTATTGGCCTGCTGACGAAGTGGTATTCCATCCCGTATTGGGTATTCGTTCCCGGGAGGGGAATTTTATGCAGACCACCACCTATATTCTGGGGCGGCCCAAAACTGACACTACTTCGGAAAGTTCCATCTCCAGAATCCTGGGGAACGGGTCGGATATGAAAAAGGAGCGGGACGGGATATTCCTGCGAAGCACCGGCAAGAAGGACACGGACCCCAATGAAATCAGTCTTAAGGCGATTGTTGATTGGTATGTCAATCTGGGCGGTTACTTTGGGACCGAGCTGACCCTGCCCAGGATGGGCATACTCAATTCCCTTGAGCTGTCCGGCGGGATAGGGATTACCCGGGATGTGGTCAGGATACAAAATGGCGCAAATCCCTTTTATACCCCCTTTGCCCGGTATGACGGGACCAGCGACTGGAACAGTTCCCGGTTTTTTTCCATGGATGTCCCTTTCCGCTACCGGCTTAATACCAAGGGATCCCTGGGAGGCCAGTATGGTTCCCTGTCCTGGGCTCTTCCCTTTTATTCTGATCCCTATGTGAACAAGGACTTTCTAAACCGTTCCGAGGTAATGGACTGGATCCGTATGATGCAGGATGGAGCCGCCATCGTCGAAGATGGAACCGCCGGCAATTCCGTCCTGGGGGCCTATGAATGGCAGATGAACGGCGCCGTGACTCCTCCTATTGCGAAACTGCACCCCTATGTTTCAACCCTTTCCCTTTCAAGTTTTACCAGTACCGTTGCCTTCCGGACCAGGCCCTCGACAAAATATCAAAATGACTACTCTCCGAATCGGACCTTCTTTTATCCCGACAAATTCACCCTCTATTCCATGAGCTTGGCTATCGCCGGAACCCCCCTGACTATTGGGGGCAGTGCCGCGGCCGCCGCAGAAAAGGCAAAGGCACCCCCGCCTGAGGATGATCCCTTTAAGGATATCGGTGTTCCCCGTTCGCCCTGGGAGACTCCGGCTGAAGAAAGCGATGGCGGAACCACGGATTCCATGAACCTCGTTCCCCCAGCGCTGGGCCAGCGTTTTGATATTAACCGGCTCGGGGGGCCTCAGTTCAGTATTGATTACCGGCTTAATCCCTCTGCCGCCTCGGAGCTTCAGTTTCGGAACAGCGCGGATGAGACCGGAACGTACCACTGGAAGGAGGCGGAGGATATAGACTGGGGTGAGGTTTCCTCGGTGCTCTCCACGGTCCGGGGCGACGCCAGCACATCCTTTAATCTGAACGATGTAAACGGGCTCTATGCAAACACTTTCCGCCTCAGCGGTACCGGTTCCTGGCAGGATTACAACTATGCCAACGAGGAGGCCGAGGAATTCACCACAGGGGGTGTGCTGGACACGTCAAAAATGAGGTCCGCCCGCAACCGCGCCTATGCCGCAACTTCCTTCAGTACTTCCTATGATTTTTCCACCACGGTAAAACCCCTGTACCAGAGCCCCGTATGGGGAAATTCAAGCCTGCAATATTCTATTAAAGGGCTTATCGCAAAATCGGAATTCATTGCCCCTATTGGGGGGGAAGATCCGGAATGGGACATAAAATACGGCGCCTGGAATAAGGAAAACCTGGATTCCCATCAGTTTACCGTCAATATTGCCGCCAATGTGATGGATAAGGTCCAAAACCTTACCCTGGCCACGGATCTTCCCCCGGAAGAGAAGACCCTTTCGGGAAATCTTACCCTGCGGGCCTGGATTGCGGAGTTTAACACCCGCATGAGGATCGTCTTCCCCGATTATGATAATAAGCCGACCGCGGCGCCGGTTCCCGGGGAAGAAAAGAAGCCTTACAAGCTGGAGCCCCTCTACATGACTGGATCCCTTAAGTTCGGAAAATACGGAAGCTTTTCGCAGTATGCGGTGTTTGATGCGGAAGAAAAGGAATTCACCACCCTTACTACCAATCTGAGCCTGGTCGGTTTTACCGCTGCCTATAGGGCGATACGTTCGGTCCCCTATGTTTTTAACTTTAACAATCCCGATGGGAGTGCAAACGGATGGATATTGAGACCTGATAAAAAAGAGGAACTCCATCCCCAGGATCTTAGCTTCGGCTATGCCCAGACCTTCAAACAGGTTGATCTTTGGCAGAAGCGGCTTTCCTTTTCCGTGAACGTCAATACCAATATGGTCTTCGATCTTCAGCGTTATACCTATTCCCGGCTTAATTTTACCCTGGGCTTTACCCTGGGGATCAATAAATTTATCGATATTGCCTTCTCCGCCACCTCGGAAAATGCCCTCATGTACCGGTATTTCAAGGATATCCCCGGTTTTGAGCTCCCCATCGAAATACCCGAAGGGGATCAGAATAATTTTTTTCTCGATTTGTTCAATTCTTTCCGGTTTGATAATGATGATCTGCGGAAACGTTCCGGTTTTAAGCTGAAGACCCTTAAGCTTGATGTAACCCACCACCTGGGGGACTGGAACGCCAAGCTGGGGATGACCGTCTCCCCCTATCTGCCCGCAGGCGCAACGGAGTATAAATTCAACAACGAAATTTCCTTTGTGGTCCAGTGGATACCCATCAGCGAAGTAAAGACCGAGATGAAGTACACCAAGGAAGAGTGGACCTTCAAGTAGGTGGATGGCCACGACAAACACATGAAAAAAATTATTCACGGATTTTCACTGATTAAGATAGAATTCTTTAGGATTTAAACCACGAACGACACAAACCCCACGAAAAAAGCACAAAATTGTTCGTGTTCGAACCGAAGGTTCGCTTCGTGTGGTTCGTGGTTAAATTCTTAAGTTTATGCGTTTGTCGTGGGCGGATGGCGGCGGACAGGAGAGTTGACAGGCTTATTGATGCGGCTATAAACTTTTCCCCGTAGGAGTATATTTGGAGGATAGTATAACCATTGTGCTGGATAACCGGGATCTGCTGTCCGGGGTATGCGGCGCCAACGACGGGAACCTCCGGGTCATGGAAGGTTCTTTGGGCGGGCGGATTGCCACCCGGGGAAACGAGATCCGGCTGGAAGGGGTTGATGAGGCCGGTGTCCGGCGTTTTAAAAAGATGATGGATAACCTTATTACCGCAGTCAGAGAGGGGGATAATCCTTCCCCCGAATATGTCCAGGCCCTGACCGGGAGTTTTGTTCCCCCGGAACCTGCCGAACCGGAGGATGCCGGCCGCCCCCAGGATGCGGTCATACAAATTCCCCACGGGTTTAACCGGGTATTTCCCCGGAGCCGGAACCAGGCGGCCTATATTTTGGGGATGCGCTCCTGTGATATCAGCTTCGGCATAGGACCGGCGGGGACGGGAAAGACCTATCTGGCCATTGCGGAAGCCCTTCGGCTGGTACTTTCCAAGAAGATGCGGAAGCTGGTGCTGACCCGGCCGGTGGTGGAAGCCGGGGAAAGCCTGGGCTTTTTGCCCGGGGACCTGGCCCAGAAGATAAATCCCTACCTGCGCCCCCTGTATGACGCCATGGAATCCCTGGTGCCCTACGAGGTAATCCGCCGACTGGAGGAAACCCGGGCCATCGAGATTGCCCCCCTGGCTTATATGCGGGGGAGGAGCCTTAATGACTGCATCGTCATTCTGGATGAGGCCCAGAACACCACCAAAGAACAGATGAAAATGTTTCTTACCCGGATTGGAGAAAGCGCCCGGGCGGTTATCACCGGGGATACCACCCAGATAGACCTGCCCAAGCGGGTCGATTCCGGGCTCCTCCACGCCGTTTCCGTGCTGTCTGGTGTGGAAGGTATTCATTTTGCCTTCCTCCACACCGCCGATGTGGTACGGAATCCGCTTATAAAGAAGATTATACAGGCCTACGAAGAGGCTAATAACAATGCCAGTGAAAAACGATCCTGAAAATTCAAAGAGCAAAAAAATGTGGGCTGCTCTGCTCCATGTTTTGAATTTTCCCCGGGTCCGGCCCGGACCTGCCGCGGCGACACTGGCGGTCTTTGTGGTTTCTTCTATTATAATCGTGGGGAATATGAGTTCCGTGGACCATGCCGCCGGGGATGTCCGGGACTTTGAGGCAGGCAAGGTTGCCGACCGGGATGTGCTGGCGGAGGATGAAGTTTCATTTGTGGACGAAGAGGCTACCCGTGTACGGGTGGAGGCCCAGGAGCGGCTGGTTCCGGCGGTGTTCCGGTTTTCATCCTCCGCCGATGAGGAAATACGGAACCGTTGGGATCGTTTCTCCGCTTTTACGGGGGGGCTTTTTGACCGGGGCGTCTCCGTGGATGCCTTCAAGCTGGCGGTACAGGCGGAATACCCCACTTCATTTGCTTCAGGGGTTTTGGATGTTTATTTTGCCGATCCGGAGCGGGCCCGTTATGGGGAATACGGTTCCGCGGTACTGGAAAATATCCTGGGCCGGGGCATTTTCAACCCAGGTGCACAGGGGCTGGAGCAGTACAACCCCGATATGGTGGAGCTTCTTTCCCTTGCCGGTTCCCGGACGGAACGGGAACTGATCCGCTATGACGGCATTATCACCATGGAGAATTTGGGAGGGGCGATCAACGGTTTTGTAAGCGCCGGAACCTTTCCTTCTTCCTTTGCCCGCATCGCCCCGGCGCTGCTCTCCCCTTTTATCACCGTAAATGTCCTTTTTTCCCCCAATGATACCCGGCAGCGGGTCACGGAGACCCGGGAGCGGGTTGAACCGGTGGTCAGGTATATTGAAAAGGGCCAACGGATCATCAAAAAGGGATTTATCATCACCGAAGATAACATGAAGGAACTGCGGGCCCTGAATATTCCCCTGCCCGGAAGGGACCCCCGGAGCGTGGCGGCCCTTATTCTTATTCTTCTGCTTGTTTACGGGCTTCTTTTATTCCTCTGCGGAAACCTCGTAATCGGGAAAACCCTTTCCGATGCGGAAATATACCTGATTTCGGCCCTGGCCGCCGCATACCTTATCGGGGCGGTCTTTGTCAAAGACCTGTCCCTGGGGGCGGAGCCCTTCCCGGTGTCCATGATGCTTCCCACCGCCCTGGTGGTCATGCTTCCCGCCATCCTGATAGGTCCCCGGCTGGCCCTGGTCCTGGCCATGGTGCTGCCCCTGGGGGCCTTTTTTTCCGGCTCCTTTGATGTTTCGGCCTATCTGTTTGCCCTGGTTTCCGCTGTTGTGGCTTCCTATTCCCTTCAGGGCGCGGAAAAGCGGATGGACCTCCTCAAGGCAGGTCTCCTCATTGCCGGGGCCAACTGTGTTGCGGTTATTGTGATCCTGCTGCAGCGTTCCGCCGCCCCCGGCGCCTATCCTGGCATGCTCTTTTGGGCCGCCTTTAACGGCCTTGGCTGCGGTATGCTGGTCCTGGGTTTCCTCCCTCCCCTGGAACACGCCCTGAACGCCGCCACCACCTTCCGCCTTATCGAGCTTTCGGACCTCAATTCCCCCATTTTGCGGCGGCTTTTTACCGCCGCGCCGGGCACCTACAGTCATTCCATCATGGTGGCAAACCTTGCGGAAACCGCCTGTCAGGACATCGGGGCAGATCCCCTGCTGGCGCGGGTCGGGGCCTATTACCACGACATCGGCAAGATGGAACAGCCGGACTATTTTGTGGAGAACCAGACCGTTTACAACAAGCACGATGACATGGCCCCCCGCTTGAGCGCCACGGTGATCCGCAGCCATGTCAAGCTGGGGGTGGAAAAGGCCCGCAGCCTGGCCCTTCCCCAGCAGGTAATAGACATCATCGCCGAACACCACGGCGACTCGGTGATCACCTGGTTCTACACCAAGGCCCTCAAGCAGGAAGGACAAGTCAACATCGAAGATTTTACCTATCCGGGCAATCCCCCTCGTTCACGGGAATCCGCGGTGGTCATGCTCGCCGATGTGACCGAAGCGGCGGTGCGGACCCTCAGCAAGCCCACGGCCTCCAAAATGGAAAAATTCATCCAGGAACTGATCAGCGCCAAGGTCGAACACGGCCAGCTTGCGGAATCGGAACTGACCTTTCGGGACCTGGAAACCATACGCAAGGCCTTTGTCCGGGTTCTGGCCGGTTATTACCATTCCCGGATCGAGTACCCCAAACTTGGCAAGGAATCCTTGCCTTCCAGGGAAGCCGCGCCGGCCAAAGACGCGGCCGGAGAGTCCGGAGCCGCTAAAGAAGAGGCTCCCGCCGGGGAGGCCGTTGCCACGTGAACCAGATCGAGGTAAACGCCGAGGAGGTTCCCTTACCTGAATGGGAGGGGGCCTTAAAAAATTTCACTCTCAAGGTACTGGATGAGATCCGCCGTGACGGCTGGGATCTGTCGGTACTGCTCTGCAATGATCCCTGCATCCAATCCCTCAATAAGCAATTCCGGCATAAGGACGAAGCCACAGATGTCCTTTCATTTCCTTTGGGGGAAACCATTAAAGATGAAGGGGGGGACCGCTATCTGCCGGGGGATATCGTTATCTCCCTGGACACCCTTGCGGAAAATTCACGGTATTTCAAAATATCAGAGGATGAGGAGTTACGCCGGCTCCTGATCCATGGTATTCTGCACTTAGACGGTATGGATCACGAAACCAACAACGAAACGGAGCCCATGCTCCGCCTACAGGAGAAAATATTGGCCGATTTAGCCGGGGAGCGCATTTGCCCCCCAAAAGGGTGCTGTACTCCAAAGGAGTACTTGTGAGTTCCGGATTTTTTGAGGGGGTATCGGGGAGCATTTCCCGGATTTTCAAAAAGAACGGGGAGATAAACCCCCGGGCCATCAGATCCCTTGAGTCGGAGCAGCGGGAGATGATCCAGGGGGTGGTGGAACTTTCGGGCACCACGGTCAAGGAAGTAATGGTCCCCCGGACCGACACGGTTTTTCTTTCCGTTGACGCCTCACGGGACGAGCTTTTGGCACTGATCGCCGAGAGCGAACATTCCCGGTTTCCCGTGTACAAGGAAACCATCGATAACGTGATTGGCATCCTCTATGTAAAGGATGTCCTCAAGTCCCTGGTCCGTGAGGAGCCCTTTGATGTGACAAAACTCCTCCGCAAGCCCTTTTTTGTTCCCGTGTCCAAGCACATAGATGGCCTGCTCCGGGAACTGCGCCGTCGCCGGGTCCATATTGCCGTGGTGGTGGACGAATACGGCGGGGTGTCGGGGATCGTCTGTATGGAGGACATCATTGAGGAAATCATCGGGGACATTCAGGATGAATTCGACCATGAGACCGAGGATGTGCTTAAGGTGGGGGAGGGGACCTGGCTTTGCGATGCCCGTGTAAACCTTGAGGACCTGGCCGAAGAAACCGGCCTGGAACTTCCCACGGAGGATTTCGATACTCTGGGGGGCTTTGTTTTTGACCTATTTGGGAAAATTCCGGTAAAATACGAAAAAGCCGTCTATAACGAGAACGATTTTATCATTCAGGATATGGACGGGCATAAGATCAACACGGTAAAGATTGTGCTTGGCAAGAAGGATGATGAATGAAGGGCCGGGAAGAAGAAAATATTAACCACAAAGGACACAAAGTAACACGAAGAAGAGGGGGAGAGAAATATTCTATCCCCTTTGTGCGACTTTGTGTCCTTTGTGGTTTTATTTTATTTCTTTTTCTTTGCGGTAATTTGCAGCTTCATGCCCAATCCGCCTCTAATGCTGCGGCCTATTACGATCAGGGCCGCGCTTCCATGCTGGCGGAGGACTGGTACGCGGCGGCAGAGTCTTTTATCGAATGTCTGCACCTGAACCCCGCCCATGCGGAGGGGACCGCGGCTCTGGCGGAGTGTTACTACGAATTGGGGGAATTTGACGAGGCTCTTACCTGGGTCAGGAAGGCCCGTTCCCTTGCCCGGGGGAATATGGGGGTTGCTAATCTGGAAGCCTCCACCCTGATCGCCCTGGGCCGGCTGGACACCGCATCCACGGTCATTTCCGATATTTTGAGCCGGGAGCCCTATAACCGGGAGGCCCTCTTTGCCGCAGCGGAACTGGATGTTGCCCGGGGCCGAAGCGCCGAAGCGGTGATCCGCTTCCGGGATGCGGTGCGCCGCTACCCCGATGACCGCAGGCTCCTCCTCTCCCTGGCCCTGGTCCTGGGCTCCCTGGGGGACGGGGAAGGGGCCCGGCCCTTTGTTGAGCGGGCATTGGCCCAGCACAGCGATGATTACCGGGTCTATTACTATGCCGCATACCTTGATGCCCAGGCAGGACGCATCAACGAAGCTATCCGTTATGCCGCTGAGGCCCTCTCCCGCAGGCCCGGTTACACCCCTGCCCAGACCCTGCTGGCAAGCCTCCGCTACCGCTCGGGCCGGTACGCGGAAGCATCGGCCCTTGCGGATGAGCTTATTGCCAAAAACCGGGATGACGCCGGGGCCTGGTACCTCAAGGGTCTTTCCTTGGCCCGGATGGGCCGCAGCGCCGATGCTATCAGGGTACTTTCGGAAGCAAGCGCCATTGACGGCGAGGATGAATTTATCCGTTCCAGCCTTGAGGACATCCTTGTCGGTTCCACCGCCATCGAAGATCCCCAGCGGAGCCGCTGGGCGGCCTGGCATTTTGCGCGGGGACAGGATTACCGGGTGCGTAATTTGGCGGAGCAGGCCCTTTTTGAATACCGCCGGGGGCTCAGGCTGAATCCCTTTGCCAAAGAACGGCGGGAATATGCGGAAATTCTGCGGCTCCAGGGCTACCCGGCCCGCTACCTTGAGGAACTGCGGTTCCTGCAGGACCAGGGCCAGGCGGACCGGAGCCTGAACGATGCGGTGGAGGTCTATGATTCCCTGCTTTCGGACGCCCTGTTCCGCCGCTGGCAGGTAAATCCAATGGAACTTGCAAGCCCCCACTGGAAAATCGCCGTTTTTTCCGTGGTTTCCCAGTCGAGTTTTTACCATGCCGACGCCGGAGCGGTAGGGGCCTCCTGGATTCGGGAACTCCTTATCCATGACCGGAACATCGCCCCCATGAATCTGGAACTGCGGCAGCCCTCATTTTCCCAGGCCTTCCGTACCGCCCGGGAAGCCGGGGCGGATTATTTCCTTGTCATCTCCGTCTCCGAGAATGAGCGGGACCTTTCCATCAAGGGGGAACTTTTTGTGGGAAGAACCGGTTCCCCCGCGGAAACCTTTTATACCTACCGCACCGGCCAGGACCGGCTGCGGAACGCCGGCCGGGGACTGGCGGATCAGCTTGCCGTTGCCCTGCCTTTTCGGGGGGAACTCATTGTCCGCCGTCAGGCCCAGGCCCTGCTGGACAAGGGCCGGGCCGATGGTGTGAAGATCGAGCAGGTATACGATGTGGTGAAAAAAGGCCGCGCCGCAATTTTGAACGAAGGGATCGGCCTCTATTATGCCCCCGATGACGTGGTAGGAACCTTTACCGTGGAGAATGCCGATGAGGAAGTAGCCTCCGGGGCCCTGGCCCGTAATGGTTTTTTTGACCGCATCGCCGTAGGGGACGAGCTTATCTTGCAGAACGAAAAAACGGAAAGCGCAGTCCCCAGGGAAAATCAGACCAATGCGGAACTGCAAAACCTGCTGCGGAAGTTAAGGTAGGGGAAGTTAGGCGCAATGGCTGGATGGGTATTGAATAAATATTTATTTTTAATTGTATGTAGTATTACTCTTATTGGTTGTAATACTGGTACAATGAAGAAAAATAGTGGTAAAGAAAATACGTATGTTATTTTAATAGGATTGGATGGCTGGGGATCCTACGGTATTCAAAATTCAGAGATGCCTACGGTAAAGCGGATGATGAGCAATGGTTCGTATACGCTTACTGCAAAAAATATAATGCCTTCATCAAGTGCATGTAATTGGGCTTCAATGTTTATGGGGGCGAGTCCGGTAGAGCATGGATATACCGAATGGAATACCCAAACACCTATTTTTGAAACGCCCACGGATGAACATGGGTTTTTTCCGACCATATTTGCTTTGCTTAAGGATCAAATTCCTGAAAGTAAAATTGGATATTTTTATGAATGGGGTGGGATTGGTTATCTTTGCCCGCCTGATGTTCTTGACTGTATGGAACAACTGCCGCAACTTTCAGCTAATAAAGAAGGCGTTGAGCATATAGGAAACTATATAAAAAACGAAAAACCAACACTAACTTTGATTGTTTTTGATGAACCGGATCATACCGGACACACTGCCGGACATGATACCGATGCCTATTATGCAAAGTTGACAGAGCTTGATGGATACATACATATAATTGAACAGGCTGTAAAAGATGCAGGTATTTATAATGATACAATATTTATATTTTCCGCGGATCATGGCGGTATCGGACTTGGACATGGCGGTGATACTCCAGAAGAAAGACAAATTCCTTTTATAATGTATGGGAAAAATATAAAGAAAGGGTATAACATTTTATCGTCTGTAATGATATATGATATTGCTCCAACAATTGCTGCTTCCTTTAACCTGATTCTGCCAGATGTTTGGATAGGTCATTCCGTAAATGAAGTATATAAAAAAGAATAGAATAAGGAAAAAAGCCCCGATTCAAACGTAGGGCTGGGCCATGGAAAGTATTTCCCGCTGGGCCGCCTCAACATCTTCGATGCTGATTGTGCCCAAATCAGCCATGAGTTTTTTTATGGCTTCCGCTTCGGTTTCCGGCAGGTTTCTGAAAATTTTTTCCTGTACCGCGGGATCAACGTTTTTCAGCGCCCGGGCAGTCAGGTTTTTGCTTACCATATAGGC
>BOBW01000037.1 GCA_026002595.1 Spirochaetia bacterium
GCGCCGGGACGCTGCTGTTCAGCTCAAAGCGCAGCAAAGCCCCGGCGGAGCTGTCATTTTTGGCAAAATCCGCTGCGGAAATCCGCAGTTCGGCAATGCCGTCATTGTTGAGGTCAACGTTTACTTCCTGGCTTAAATCCAGCATCACCGCGCCGCCGGGGGTGGTAATGGTTACCGCCTCCCCCAGGTTGGAAAGGGTGAGCTTGTATTGATCATCGCCCAGGGGAACCAGAATCGAATCCCCCCGGTAAAAACGCCGTTCCAGGGCTTCGGCGCCCATGGTATATTCCGCCGCGGATCGGACCGGCGCGGCAGAGGTCTCTTTGGAGGAAAGGTTTTTAAAAAGAAAGTAGCCCCCCGTAGCAGCCCCAAGGACCGCCAGAGGAATCAGGATACTCAAAATGATCTTGACATAATCGGGGGGGGATCGCAGGAGCTGCTCCACCGGGACCGGCTGTTCCTGGATTTTCAGGGACCGGTACAGGGAAAGCAGTTCAGCCACATCCAGGCCCAGATATTCCCCATAGTTCCGCAAAAAACCCAGGAGATAGGGCTCCCCGGGAAAAACCAAAAAATCTTCCTGCTCCAGAGCCTGAATGTAACGGCCGGCAATATTGGTTTCCCGGCTCACCTGCTCATAGCTATACCCTTTCAATTCACGGGCGGCCTTCAGCTTATCTCCCAGGGATTCCACCATTTCCTCCTACAGTCTAATCGGTATCCCGGAACAGAAAATTATTGATCAAATTTGCCGATGCGGGGGAATCGTAGATGAACCGCTGGGTTGGTATTCCCTGATTGGTTCTGATGTCCGAAAAATCAAACCGCACCAGACCTTCCGCGATAGTCCGCCCCTCAATACGGCGGATAAGCAGGGTATTGGGGTCCACGCTCAGGATCAGCTCCCGGAACCCCTCGGAAATGGAACGCCGGGTAAGCCGCAGCTTGACCACCCGCTCCTTTGAGCCCTCGTCCAGGGGAATCGGTTCCGGCCCGGTCACAAAACTGGGGATGTAGTTCCGCCTGAGCAGGGTAAGCCCCTGGGCCGTTGCCAGTCCCGCCGTATTCGCAGCCGACCCCGGCCGCCTGCCCGCCGCAATGTCCTGATTCAGCACTGCCTGGTATTCCGGGAGGTATATGGTCAGCAGTTCGCCGTTAAACACAATTACCTGTTCCCTCGGCCGGGTAAAATCGATCCGCAAAAACGAAGGAGAGAGATGGCTCACCGTCCCCGTCATGTCGGTATTTCCGGACCGGATCGCCAGCCGCGCTTCATAGTCCTTAATCCCGCCGTAGCGCTCCGAAACCGTCCCCAGGTAGCGCTCGGCGGTGACAATTTCCTGTCCATATATGAAAAAACACCCAATAATCAAAAGAAAGGCTGCAAAAATCCTACGTTTCATTGTCTTTTTATACTACCGAATGGGGGCAAGGAAGGCAAGCCCCGCATTATTATACCCTTTTGATGGTGATATTTCCAAAAACAGCGGTTCCCGTTATATACAGTTCCGGCAAATCCTCATTTTCTTTGTTTATTTCGTCCGGGATAAAAATTCCTGAAAACACCGGTACTGTTTTGTTAACTATTTTGATATTCCGTGAAACCACGATTTCGGTTAATCCGAATATTGAATCAACGTGGATAATTGTTCTGCCTTTGGGCAAATTATCTATGATTATTTTGTTTGTGCCGAACAGGCTGAGGTAGCTCCCCCCGTTCCCGTTTAAGGATACTACATTTGAACTTCTCCATGAAAACAGGGCCAGATGTTTTTCCGCATTATCATTTTGCGGCAATATCAATGCATCATTATTTTTGAGATCGTTTTCCTGTATTACCTTTTTTATAATGCCGATTTCTTTTGATGTTTCTACTTTATTGATATATTCCACGATTCGTTCATATTCTTCGATATCAATAACATTCCGGGAATACTGCAGGGAAAGTTTATTGGTTAGTTCTTCTTTTTCTTCGTTAATATCATACGGCACAGACATTCCCTTTTTACCTAAGAAAAAACCTACGGAGAAGGGGGGATTCGGTCTCCGTTGCAAACATCCTGTTTGCTCCTCCGACCCGCCTACGCCCCCTGCCGCGCACATCCATGTGCGCTTTTCTTCCCTCCGGTCAGCGGGGGCTCCGGTTCGAATCCCCCATCATCATTTTCTTATAAAAACCTACGGAGAAGGGGGGATTCGAACCCCCGGTGCTCTTTCAAGCACGCACGCTTTCCAAGCGTGGACCTTAAACCACTCGGACACCTCTCCAAAAACAGAAACCACAACAACCGGCAATAAATGCCTATACGGAGAGAGAGGGATTCGAACCCTCGGAGCCCGTAAGGGCTCAACGGTTTTCGAGACCGTCCGATTCGACCGCTCTCGCATCTCTCCAATATCAACCTGGTAAGAGCCATTTGAATATATCACGTCAACCCGCATTGTGTAAAGAAGGCATTGTGCCCGGCGCCCGGAGTCTGCTATTATAAGGAAATTATTCTGCCTTAAAAAAGGAAATTCGTATCTTGCTTTTCAAGAAAATGCTCTACCTGGGTTGTTTTTTTGTTTTTATCAGTGTTTCCGCTGTCCTTGCCCAGACTTCGCCGGCGCAGACCCCGCCTTTGCGTGCGGAGGTGGTGATGAAGGCCCTGGCGGCGGCCTATCCTGACCGGGTGGGACAGGCGGCCTTCCGGAACGGCGATTGGGCGGCGCCGGTCCGCGGGGTCTGGTATTACTATGCCGAAGGACGGCTCCTGCCGGATGAACTGCGGGACAGGGCCGCCGAATACGATCCCCAGCCCTTCTATAATTACCCGGAAAACCTCCCCCCCTGGCGGGAACCGGGGCCGGAGGAAGCCGCCCGGCTTCGGGATCAGGCGAAGCAGCGGACGGAGCATCCCCCAAAACGCTCCCAACATTTTTACGATGCCCTCTGGCGGGCCCATACCAGGGCCGAATCCTATGACCGGCTCAAGACGATCCACTTTCTGGGCAAAAAAATTCTGGTCCATTATTCGATCATGGAGGAACTTGCCCTGGTAGAAGAGCGGCTCCTTGCGGAAGCAAAGACCAATACCCAGCTGAGGCAGTGGATAAACGGCATCAATACCATGGACACCTGGAACTGGCGGAGCATCGCCGCTACCGAGAGCCGGAGTTACCATGCCTACGGCGTCGCCCTTGACCTGCTCCCCAAGTCCAGGGGGGCACTGGAAACTTACTGGCTCTGGACTGCCCGGACCAAGAGCGATTGGTGGACGGTTCCCTACGAAAGACGGCTCCACCCCCCGGAAGCGGCAATTAAGGCCTTTGAGGCTTACGGCTTCATCTGGGGCGGAAAATGGACTTTTTACGATACCATGCACTTTGAATACCGGCCGGAAATACTCATTCTGAACAATCTGTCCATAACAGACCTCCGCTGAGATTCATATTCCCCTTCTTTTTTCCAAAGACAAGCCAATAGATTCAATTTTTCTACCACCGGTTATTTGTTGTGATTTGAGAGAAACGTAACAATTTTTAGTATTGACATGGAAAAAAGTGAAAATAGCGCCAGCGAACAGAGTATCCGCCTTTTATTTGCCAAAAATCTGAAGCACCTCCGGGAACAGCGGCGCCTCTCCCAAATGGAACTTTCCGGTATAACGGGGATTACCTTCAACTTTATCAACAGCATTGAAAACTGTAAAAAATGGGTCTCCCCGAAAACCATTGCGGCACTCGCATCCGCCCTGAACGTAAAGCCCCATCAGTTTTTTATTGATGAAAAGCTTTGGGATGCCAGTGAACGGGACATCTATCTGGATAACTTTTCCAATGAAATCCTGAAATGGGTAGGCGAACAGCGGACCCAATACCTTGAGGATGAAGAAGAAGTTAAGAAGTAATTACTCCGCCGGAGCCGGTTCCAGCAGGGCCTTGAACTCCTTTTCGTCCACGGTTTCCTTTTCCAGAAGCCGGGCGGCCACCGTATCCAGCAGTGCCCGGCGCAGGCTCAGGGTTTCCGTTACCCTGGCGTAGCGTTCTTCCACGATTTTGGCGATTTCCTCATCGATGTACTGCTGGGTTGCCTCGGAATATTCCCGGTGGAACATGGGCTCCTGGACCGCTTCGCCGGGCATCCGCATTCCGCGGGAAGTAAGGGCCACGTGCTTAAAGCGGCCGCTCATGCCGTAGTCGGTGATCATCTTGCGGGCAATGTCCGTGGCCTTGGTCAGGTCGTTGGCCGCGCCGGTGGAAAATTCCCCGGAAGCCATGGCTTCCGCAACCCGGCCGCCCAGGAGCACGTCGATCCGCCCCAATAGATCAGATTCGGTAATGGTGAAGCGGTCTTCAATCGGCATTTGCAGGGTATAGCCCAGGGCATAGCCCCGGGGGATAATCGAAATTTTCTGCACCGGGTCGGAGCCGGGGGTGAATGCGGCGACCAGGGCGTGACCCGCTTCGTGATAGGCGGTAAGCTTCCGTTCCGCCGGTTTCAGCACACGGGTCTTTTTCTGGAGCCCGGCAACAGTTTTTTCAATGGCCTCGTTAAAGTCCTGCTGCTCCACCAGATGACGGCCGCCCCGGACGGCCAACAGGGCCGCTTCGTTTACGATATTGGCAAGGTCCGCACCGGAAAAGCCGGAAGTAACCCGCGCAATGGCCTCCAGGTCCACATGGGTGTGCAGTTTAACTTCCTTGGAGTGGATACGCAGAATCTCCTCCCGGCCCTTGAGGTCGGGGCGGTCCACCAGAACCTGCCGGTCGAAGCGGCCGGGCCGCAACAGCGCCGGGTCCAGCACATCGGGCCTATTGGTAGCGGCCAGGATGATAAGGCCGGTGGTGGAGTCGAAGCCGTCCATTTCCACCAGGAGCTGGTTCAGGGTCTGCTCCCGCTCATCGTTGCCCCCGCCGATATTGTTCATCCGGCTCTTGCCGATGGCGTCCAGTTCATCGATAAAAATGATGCAGGGGGCCTTGTCCCGTGCCTGCTTGAAGAGGTCCCGCACCCGGGCGGCCCCCACGCCGACAAACATCTCCACAAAATCCGCGCCGCTCATGCGGAAAAAGGCAACCCCGGCCTCCCCGGCCACGGCGCGGGCCAAAAGGGTCTTGCCGGTCCCCGGAGGGCCCACCAAAAGCACCCCCTTGGGAATTTTTCCCCCGATATCGGTGTACTTTTTGGGGTTTTTAAGGAAATCCACCACCTCAACCAGCTCTTCCTTGGCCTCGTCCACCCCGGCCACATCGTTAAACCGGGTAACAATGTCCCCTTCCGCCACGATCACCGCCCGGCTATTCCCCACGGAGAGTACATTCCCCCCCAGGTTACCCATCCGCTTCATTACAAAGCGCCAGATAAAGAAGAAAAAGGCGATAGGCAGCACCCAACTGAAGATAATATTGAGGATCGTGCTCCCCTCGCGGGACACCGCGTAATAGGCGACGCCCTTTTCGTCCATCAGCTTGATAACATCAGGGTCATTCAGGGGGACCGCCCGGTAAACCGGCTCCGGGGTGTTGTTCATGTAGGGGGTCCGCATGGGGGTCCGGGGCGCGGCATCCCGCCGGGCGGTGGTGTAGCCGGTAAAGTAGGAATCGGTCAGCTCCACCCGCTTGATCTCCCCGGAGGCGATCCGGGCCTTAAACTCGGAAAAATCGATGGTGGGGTTCACGCGGTTCAAAAAGACATAGTTAAAAAGGCTCATCCCGATGACCAGGATGACAATATAGACAATAGAGAACTTCCAGCCGCCCCCAAAGGGTTTAAAATCCGGCAGCTTCGGCCCGCCAAAGGGAAACTGGGGTCCGCCCCCGTTCTTCGGCTTCTTTTTATCGCTTTCGCTCATCAACACGCTCCTTGGGGGCTTCAAATGTAATTTCCTGCTACTAATATCCATCTTTTGGGGCGCTTATTCAATATATTTAAAAAATAATTAACATCATTTCCAATACGGACGATAATTTATTAGGATGAAACACCGGATACCCTTCATTTTTTTAATCCCATTGATGATGGCCGCCAGCCTGCTGCCGGGATGCAAGACCCAGAAGCCCAAGCAGGAGGCCGCGGAGCCGGCCATCCCCCTGAGGCCAATCAGCCGGGACATTATACAAATGGCACGGGAAAACGGCGCCGATCTTAAAGATTTCCAATTCTATATTTCCGAAACAATAGAATTAGTGAATGAAAAAAACGCAAAATCCATAGATGTTGACCAGGACGGATCGGTTATTGTCCGGACGATAACAATGCCCAAAAAAATAAGGATTAATAAAGAAACAATGGGGAAATATATTGTCGCCATCCCAAGTCAAAATGATCCCACCCTTTTTGAAATTTGTTTTGATGAGAATAATGAGAAAAACACCCTGTTTTTCAGGATGAATCCCGACGGAACCTGTTATGAGTTATTGTATACCGGAATACCACTCACCACAAAATACGGCAAGGAAACCTATAACCTGTCGATCCCCGGATCCACCAACCTGGCGCTCCCCCGGCTGCTTATCAGAATGAACGAAAAAGTACTCACCCGATCCGATGTACAGGTCGCGCCGGGCAGCAGCGTAAGAAATAACAGACTTACCGGCTCCGCCCAAGGAGGGCGGTGATGCTGTTCATGGAGGATACTTCCTCCCAGCCTGAGGGGAAGTTATCATCCGCAGGGATGGCCCGCTGGAGGTTCATCTCCTGGGTTCCCCAGCGGTTGCCCCCGGAATAGTCGCAGGAGCCTCCGAAGGGGATGCTGATAGGGCCCTTCTCCATGGCCGCCATATAATTTTCCCAGGTGATGTCCTCTCCTTCGATGCGGCGCAGGCCCTCGCAGAAAAAATGGGCGGCGATCCAGCCGTACATGGCGGTGGCAGTGGACGCGTATTCCGGTTCGATCCACCGGCCGAAGACATTTATGGATTGGGTATCGTGCATATTGATCCACCCCAGACCGTAGACATCAAAATCGCCGCCGATAAGGGGGAGCACCGCATCCGAGACAGACAGGGAAGTGCTTGTGAAGCTGGTGATGCAGTCCCTGCGCAGCTCCTGAACGGCCAACTCCCTGATAATATCGGGCAGGGTGTACTGGAGAGAGCAGATGATGATAAAATCCGGCTCTTCAAGTTTAAGGCTGCGTACTGCGGCTGAAAGCGCATCCTGGGTTTTGATGCCGGGGGCGTCTGCGCCGGCTGCGGGAACCTGCCGGGCCGCTACCCGCAGCCGCTTAAGGGTTGCCGCCTGCTCAATAATGCCCCGAAACATGTTCTTCCCCGCGATGTCATCGGTATAAATAACACCGATGGTTTTGGCTTTGAAGACTCCGGCGGCATACCCCATCATGAGCCGGCCTTCTGTCTGAAAAACGGGCTGCACCGGGAACAGGTTATAGCCATCGGCGTTGGTCTGCGCTCCCGTGGCGTAAAGTTCGCTGATACTGGAAACGAAATCGACCGCAGGGATGCCGTATCGTTTTATATCCTCCACCGTGGCCGCCACCACCGTACTATAGAAGTGCCCGACAATAGCGAAAACCTTTTCATCTTCCACCATCGTCCGGAGGGCTTCCCGCCCCAGCGCCGGATCCCCCTCATCATCAAGGTGATGGTTAAAACGGATGAAGCGCCCGTCAATGCCCCCGGAGCTGTTTACCATTTTTAGATATGCCCTGATACCCGCGTTCAGGGGGACGGTATAGGGCGCAAAAGGGCCGCTTTCAGGGGAGGAATTGGCGATGACCACCTGGGTATCACTGGCCCCCTGGGAATAGACTACGGGACGCCGCCCCGGTGTACCGCTCCGCCAGGGCAGGGCGGGTACAGGTTTCCCGCAGGCCGCAAGCAGCGCCGAGAGGGCAAGGATTTCCAACAAGGGCTTTATGAGTTTCATTCGATAAAAGATTGTACATTCCTTCCTTCCACTATACAATGAGCCGGAGGAGGACCATGGTACTAGCTCTTACCATATTGCAGCTTTGTGTTACCTTCTCATCGGGGGCCATGCTCTGCGTAGCTATCATTAACAGCAAGCTCCCCCGATCCCGCAGTTTTATCTTTCTTTCCATTGCGATATTCCTCTATTCCCTGGGCTACCTCATAGAGATCACCTCCAATAACCTGGGGATGGCTGTGATGGGCAGCCGCCTGCAGTTTTCCCTCCTGCCCATGATGGCGGTATATTTTGCGCTTTTTGCCAGGGAATATTATGACCGGCCCGTTAAAAGCCGGCTGCTCAAGTTTTTCCTCCTGGCCTATCCCTTTGTAAATGGGGTGATGCTCATGTCCGGGGATGTGTTTTTTCCCTACTTTTCCTGGTTTGCCAATGTACTCTTCCAGCGCCGCCCCTTCCCCCATCTGGTGTACGATGCCCGTATCCTGTTTCTGGTGAATTCGCTCTATGCCATCCTGTGTATCATTTATGGATTGTTTTGCATCTTCCGGCATCTTGTCGGGGGAGATCGGAATTTACGGAAAGCCTCCCTGCTTTTCCTGCTGTCCGGTCTGGCTCCGGCCCTTACCTTTACTCGCTTTTATTGGGACCCCGCAGGCTATGCGGACAATTACAGCCTCAATTCCATCGCAGTAGCTCTGGTGGAACTGGTATTCGGTTACCACACCCTGCGTTTCCGCATGGCGGACTGGATACCCTTTGCCCGGGAAAACGTGCTGGAAACCATCAACGACGCCTTTATTCTGCTGGATTCGGAGAACCGCTTCCTGGACGCCAACGCCGTGGCCCGGCGTTACTTTCCCACAATAGCCGGACTCCCCGCAGGGTCTCCCGCATATAAAATTACGGATTTTTCCCGTGAAATCCTCAGGAAGGATGTAACGAGCCATGAATTTTCCCTCCGGCTTCCGAGCGGATCGGAAATCGATGGAGCGCCGCCGGAGAAGGCCAAAGAACCGCAGGTTCTCGAACCACAGGTTTTCTACCTCCGGGCATCCAAGTCCCCGGTTTATTACCAGGAACGGATAGTCTGCTACTGCATCATGATTTACGACCTGACCGTTTCCACAACCCTGCAAGCTGCCAAAGACGCCGCCGAAGAGGCAAGCCGCGCCAAGAGCGACTTCCTTGCCAATATGAGCCACGAGATACGCACCCCCATGAACGCGGTTATCGGCATGACCGCCATAGGCAAGGCCGCCGCCGATATTGAGCGCAAAGATTATTGCTTCGGCAAAATTGAAGACGCCTCGGCGCACCTCCTGGGGGTTATCAATGACATTCTGGACATGTCCAAGATTGAAGCGGGCAAGATGGAACTGGCCCCGGTAAATTTTGATTTTGAAAAGATGCTCCAGCAGGCGGTGAATGTCATCAATTTCCGGGTCGATGAAAAGCAACAAAAACTCACTGCCCGCATCGACCGGCGCATCCCCCGGATGCTGTTTGGGGATGACCAGCGGCTGGCCCAGGTGATCACCAACCTGTTAAGCAACGCGGTAAAGTTTACCCCCGAAGCGGGCTCCATCCATCTTGATACCCGTTTTGTGAAAGAAGAAAAGGATCTTTGCACCCTGCAAATTGAAGTGACCGATACGGGAATCGGGATCAGCGATGAGCAAAAAGCCAAGTTATTCAAATCCTTTGAGCAGGCTGAAAACAGCACATCCCGGAAGTTCGGCGGCACGGGGCTCGGCTTGTCCATTTCCAGGCGCATCGTAGAAATGATGAATGGAAAAATTTGGGTTGAATCCTCTCCGGGCAAAGGTTCTGCCTTCGGCTTTACCGTACAGCTTGAGCGGAGTTCGGAAAAGGTTCAGGATTTTTTAAACCCCGGCGTAAACTGGCAGAACATCCGCATCCTGGCGGTGGATGACGAAGAAGCGGCCCGTGAATACTTCGCCGAGTTTTCCCAGCGTTTCGGCATTGCCTGCGACATTACCGCCAGCGGCGAGGAAGCGCTTAAACTTATTGAACAGGGCAATTTTTACGACATCTATTTCATCGACTGGAAGATGCCCGGCATGAACGGCGTAGAGCTTGCCCGGAAGATCAAGGAAGCCGGCGCCGGTAGTATTGATGGCGGCGCCAGCAAATCGATCGTCACCATGATTTCCGCGGCGGAATGGTCCCTTGTCGAGGATGAAGCCAGGGCCGCGGGGGTGGATAAATTTCTTTCCAAACCCCTCTTTGCATCCACCATTGCGGACCTTATCAACAAAAGTATCGGCTCGGGAAGCAGCATCCTTGCGGGCGGCGCCCGTTTGACGGAAGAAGATGCCAAGACAGACTCCTTTGCGGGCCGCCGCATTCTCCTGGCGGAGGATATGGAGATCAACCGGGAGATCGTTATGGCTCTGCTTGAACCCACGGGGCTGTCCATCGACTGCGCGGAAAACGGCATCAAAGCGGTGGAAATGTTCAGCGAAAACCCGGATCGCTACGATATGATCTTTATGGATGTACAGATGCCCAGGATGGACGGCCTTGAGGCAACCCAGAGGATCAGGGCTCTCGAAACAGGGCTGACGCCCCATTTCGATAGCGAGCAATTATTGGAATCCGTAAAACGGATTCCAATAATTGCAATGACCGCAAATGTTTTTCGGGAGGATATTGAGAAATGCCTTGAAGCGGGCATGAACGATCATGTGGGCAAGCCCCTGGACTTGAACGAAGTGTTGGCCCGGCTGCGCAAGTATTTGCCGAAGGCGTAAACTGTCATGAACCTCATCCTTTTTGAAGAACACGAACTGGGCAAGGCCCTGCCCCGCCGGGACGAACGGACAACCCACCTCATAAAAGTCCTGCACAAAAAAGCCGGTGACCGTTTTGACGCGGGGGTCCTGGGAGGAAACCGGGGAACCGGGATCATCGAAAAAATCAACCTTGACGGATCGATTCTTTATTCATTAAACCTTGATGAAGCGCCGCCCCCCCGGCTGCCCCTGCGCCTTGCGGTGGGTTTTCCCCGGCCCATACAACTGCGGCGGCTGCTCCGGGATCTTTCAAATTTGGGGCTGGAAGCGATTGACCTGATCGGGACCGAGCTGGGGGACAAAAGCTACCGGGACACCAAACTTTTAAGTGACGGCGGCGCAGAGGCCGCCCTGATCGAAGGGGCGGTGCAGTCACGGGATACCCTTATCCCCACGCTTTCGGTGTATGTCAGCCTGGAGGAATGGCTTGCGGAAAAACCCTGGGACAAAACCGCCAGGCTGGGCCTGGGGCCGCTCCTCATCGCAGCGGACAATGTGCGGCCCGGCGGCTCCATTGCGCGGCTCAGTCTGATGCGCCGTTCCGCAGTGCTGGCCATCGGCCCGGAACGAGGATGGTCAGATGGGGAACGGGACCGGTTAGAAGAGGCGGGGTTCCTGCGCCTTTCCATGGGGGAACGGGCCTTGCGCACCGAAACCGCCTGCGTTGCCGCCGCAGTTCTGGCTCTGGAAAAAATCGGCGAACTTGGTTAAAATGGGCGTATCATGAATCAGGATCAGGTTAAGGAAAAACTGCTCGCCATCGAAGACGCCCCCATGGAGTTCACCCTTATCTTTTCGGGGAAGCAGAGCAAAAAGGTCAACGGCCTCTACAAGCCGGACACACGGGAAATCATCCTCCACAACCGGAACTTTACCGATGACAATCTCCTCCTCTACACCGCCATCCACGAATACGCCCACCACCTCCACGCCTGCTCCCAGGGGGGCAAACTTCCCTCCCGCGCCCACACATCGGAATTCTGGGCCATCTTCCACGGGCTGCTGGAAAAAGCGGAGGCGAAAAAAATCTACAGGGATGTGTTCGCCGGTTCTGCGGAACTGACGGAACTCACCGAACTGATACGGCAAAAATTTCTTTTGGGAAACGGGAACCTCGTCAAGGAAATGGGGATGCACCTCTTCCGCGCCCACGAACTCTGCTACGCCATAGGCGCCCGCTTTGAGGACTACGTGGACCGGGTCCTCCGCATCCCCCGCTCTGCCGCCACCATGTCCATAAAGATGCACCAGTACGACCTCGATCCCCAGGTAGGGGCCGACAATATGCGTTTCCTCGCGGGCATCAAAAATGACGACACTCGCATGGCCGCAGAAAACGCCCTTATCAAAGAAGGGAAAAGCCCCGACCTGGTAAAGGCCGCCGTCCGCAGTATCCCTAAAGAAGAAGACCCCCAGCAACGCCTTGAAAAAGAAAAACAGCGGCTGGAACGGACTATTGCGTCCCTCAGCAAACGGCTGGAAGAAGTCACCAAAGAACTGGACGGGTTGGACTAACTCAAAAGATATACAAGCAATGAGTTGATAAAAATAGTCGAGACAGACGGATGGTTTGAAGTGAAGGTGAAGTGAATGCCTACGGAGTGGTGTTTCCTGACTTTCCCGGTCTTACTACGGTTGGAGATAACTATCACTTGGCCCATGAGGCATTGGCGTTTCATGTAGAAGGATTGTCAGAGGACGGGAATAAACTTCCCGAGCCCAGGACTCTTGCCGAAATAAAGGTCGGTTGGGAAGATTGGAGCGAATGGGAGGGCAACGACTATATAGTGGCAAGCATAACGCTGCTTCCTCCTTATGGAACGCAAAAAATTTTGTAACCATTCAGCCATAAACCACTTCACAAAGATCAAGCGCATAGGATATACTAAAACGAGGGAAGGGAAAGGGGAATTAACAAGCAAAAGATAGACATACAAGAACTCATGGAAAATGCTCGAAAACAAATGGCAAACGAAAAAGGCATGTCGGCAGGGTTAAAGGCAACGTTTGAACTATTATTCGGCGTATGTCTTCTGCCTGGCATTGCCTGACAGGGAAACTTTTCAAACTGAAAATCCTTGTGTCTAGGGTTCAATTCCCTGAGGTGGCAACGCCGAATGAAGGGGCTGTCCAAGAAGAAATTTTTGGAGAGCTCCATGGTTGTTTAGGTAAGGTATTTGTCTCAGGGTACATACCCTTTATATCGCCCCAGAGGCTCCCCCGCGCAAGCGGGATCTTGGGTATGTACCCTTCGCATACAATCAATTCTGACCATTTCGATAGCGCCGTGAGAGCAGAGCTGGGCACAAAGGCCGCAGCCTTCACAGCTTTCGTGAATCGCGATTGTTTTTGACCCGCCGTAATTAATACGCGGGCAGAAGGCCTGACCCTTGGGGTGTCCATTATTATATGCACAATGAAAGCAGTCTTCAGGATGTTTTCTCAGCATACATTTTTCAATATTCCATTTGGCCCGGCACTTGGCGGATTCTGGAAGCGGATTATACAGATTCTGTCCTGTTGTCTTTATGCTCTCTTCATCTGTGATGCCGGCCTTTGTTAACAAAACAGATGTTTCATCGGCTAGTGTTTTAATACGCTCAAAACCATGCAGAAGAATTTCAGTCGCCATCTGTACTGTTTTAGCTCCAAGAAACAGAAGGCCGGCAATGTCTTCGGCTGTTTTGACGCCTCCCCCGGCGCATACCTCAAACCCTTCTCTGCACAGTACCTGGGTATAATTCCGGGTAATGGGCAGCATGAAGCTGCCAAAGACTGACAGGCCGGATCCCAAAAACATTTTATTAACGGCCGGCTGCCCCTCGGGTGAAAAACTTAACGGAGCCGGTGATTTGATGGAGTCAAGGAGGGACACGTATTTGATCCCCGCTTTTTTCAACAGGAAAGCTGCGTACTCGGCAGGAAGGCCGATGTTCAGTTTTGGCATCACAGGAACTTTGGCATGATTCCGGATCTCTTTTAAAAGCTTGATAAATTTTTCTTCAAATCCGGGAACCGCCAATAAATTTTCTATATAAAACAGGTCAAGCTGTATGGCGTCGGCGCCTGCATCTTCCACGGCCCGGCAATCGACAAGCCATTTTTCAATATCCAGTTCCAATTCGGTAACACTGGAAATAAGCGGCATGAATCCAAAGGAGGACCATCTTGGGGTATTTTTTAACAATTCAAGCCCCTCATTCAGAGGCATGATTTCACGATTAAATGTGGACTTTGCCCAGAAACCCTGTTTATTGATAAGACAATGCCTGCCACCTTCTGCTTCACCCTGATCAAGACGCGTTGATGAAGCGGTTTTCAGAATTACTGCAGCGGCGCCGTTTGCGTAACATGCTGTTATACCTATACTGCTTTCGGTTGCCGGGCAGGAAGCCGCGATGATCTGTCCCCTGAGTTCATAACCCAAAAATTCTGTTTTCATAAATTCACCCCTTATGCCTTCTTTATTTCCTCATGGAAAAAATAGATCTTATATTTCTTTCCTTTCATGTATTTTTTTATTACATTTGCCTCGTTTTGCCAGAAATCGTGAAAAGTTTTTTTGTCGGTGTATATTCTTTCAAAATCACCCTGTTTTTCAGGATACTTATCCCTGATAATATCAAGGACACGTTTTTTATATCCCCCGCGTAAATTGAGGTTTTCAAAACAAATCTCATCAGCATATTTTTCTGTCCCGGAAACTACGGCCTTCCAGTCAGAGAAAAAAGGAAAGATGGGTGAAATAAAAGCATATACCGGAATACCGGCTTCGTGAAGAACGCGCATGGTATCTATCCTTTCCTGAGGAGATGGGGCATGGCGTTCTATAATACGGGCAAATTCGGCGTTCATGGTAGAAAGGGAGATGCCGACCCTGATATTGGGAATCCGGGTGAGTAGATCAAGATCCCGTTTTACCAGAGCCGATTTAGTGAGAATCTCGACCCTGACTTTTACCCGGCTTTCTGCAAAGACTTTGAGTAATTCCCTGGTCTTTTGATATTTTTTTTCCAGCGGGTTGTAAGGATCTGTGGCAGAACCGAAAAGAATGCTTTTCCCGTTAAATTTTTCCAGCCGGGGTATGGGATAGCCGTCCTTGATATCCATATAGTCTCCCCACTTTTCATTTCCATGGCCAGTGAAACGGGACATAAACTCGGCATAGCAGTAAACGCAGCCATGGTTACACCCTATGTAGGGGTTAATGACATAATCGGCATCGGGGAGTTTTGATTTGGTAATGATACTTGCGGCTTTTACCTGGTTAATGTTCATAGCTGCTCCTTATTAATTGAAATGATAGTTTTTGCCATACATACAATGGCCGTCAAAGCGAAAAGGGCGGCAAATAACAGGCCTGTTTGGAGATCTTCGCAAAGGAAAAAAACCAAGAGACAGAATGCGACCCCCAGAACATGACCGATATTTTCTGAAAAACCCTGAGCATCCTCATTGTATAGGTTCCATTTCTTTGCAAGGCCCCCAATGCAGAATTCGGTGGTTCCCCCAATACCGGTCATGAGGTAGAGAATGATCTTTATCGGAAGCGATGGTACAAAATAAATGCCCGCAAGAAGAATAACCAACAGGGAATGTCCGAATAAAAAAGCTTTACGGAGATCCTTAACGTTCCTGTAGAGGAAGGGACTTAGAACGTAGACTATCCAGCTTGCAACGAAGGCAAGGGCAGCAGCGGATCGTCCGCCCAGTTCAAAGGCAATGATAAAGGCGGCATAACAATAGACAAAATAGTGCATCTGGTGAAAAATCATAACAGCGTTAATACAGCCAATCCGGGGCAGGATGATGCGGCATTTTACGGCTGGAATGCGATGCAGTGCAGTAATACTAAAGATAACAGCGAGGATCGCCGCCGCGGTAGCAAATACAGGAGTACAGAAGAAACCCAGAGCGAAACCCGCAACCCGTGCACCGCGCTTAAACATTTTTGAAGCGCCGCTTTTCGTTACACTTCTGGCAGATTGTATACATGCAGAAATAAAGGCTGTCCCCAGGAGCCGTACTGTCACAACAGCGGCATAGGGCAGAGGGAAAACAGCCAGTGAAAAACAGAAAGCTCCCAATAGTCCTGTGGTGATAATTATGGGTCTGGACAATTCTACCGGATGGGGCGCAAGATTTCCGATCTGATAGCAGAGAACGCAGGCAAGGGCCTGTACTATAGCTGGAGATGCTATTCCCCCGGTGAAACCCAATACAAGGGTCATCATGAGAGGTCCTATTTCAAAAAAACCGGAGAGAAAACTCAAGGCATAAAAGGGGATCATCAAACTACCTCCATGTGTTTACCGTTATTTAAGCTGCGGCGTCATCACCTATGGCGCATCCGCCGCAGTAGCCCAGCCAATAATGGGCCTTTGGGCCGGAAAGTATCTCTCCAATGTTTTTTTCCAGCAGGTTTCCCAGGTAGAATTTATCGTCAAGGAACCTACCTTCCCTGTCAAGGCCCCAGAAACATGAGGTAACCCTGCCGTCGGGCAAAATACCGATGGAGCGTTTCACGCAGCGGCAGGCGTCGGCCTTTTCCGAACCGGGCATCAGGTAATGAATGTCGATTTTTGGTTTACGGGCAGAGGGATTCCCGGCATCCAAAGCCCTGATCCGTGCGACTATTTCCCTGCAATCTTCATCGGAAAGTTCAAGTTCCGGGTACGATACACCCCGGCCGGAAGGAAAAAATTTGAGGATGCTCCAATTATCAATACCGGTAGCGCAGATCCATGCGTAGAGTTCTTCCAGAAGGCCCTTGGTTTTATGTTCAGTGGTGGTTACGGTTTGGAGACCTGTCTCAACCCCTGCGGCAAGCAGGGCTCTGGCGGCCTTTGCGGCGGTTTGATGGTAGCCGGCCGGGCGCCAGGGGAAATTTCGGCCGGGGTGGGCGTCCATGGTCATTTCCACATCGGAAACCAGAGGCGCCAGATGGGATGCAAGTTTTTCGTCAATGAAGGCGCCTGAACAGGAAATACCGAGATTATCCCGGCCCAGGTTTGCCGAAAGCCGTTCTATTAGAGGGAAGTGCTCCTTCCGGTTGAGCATAACTTCCCCGCCGGAGAGATCGACCCTGCACCCATAGGCGCCAAGCTGATCGGCTATCAGAAACTTTTCTTCCAGGGTCATCTCGGGCAGGCAATTATTGGGCCCGGAATCCATGCAGCAGAATTTGCAGGTCCAGGGGCATTTGCCGGTCACATTCCAGATAACCGAAAGTTTTTTTTCTGACATGACGTTCTCCTTTGGGCCGGGTGGAAGTTTCCACCCCCCTGCCTCTCTATGGTCAAAGATCCCCAGTACTTTTTTCGGAATCGGTTGATTTTTTTAATTGAGCCAGTTCCAAAATAGAAACTAATTAACCACGAACCACACGAACCACACCAAAAAGATTCTTTAGTTCGTGTTTTTCGTGTGGTTCGTGGTTAAATTCTTAAGCAATTTCAACCGTTGCAAGCGCTTCGACGGCGGTTATTTCAAATTTTTCACCCAGATAAAAGGGACTTTGGAAGAACGGCGTCTCCACGGAAGCGATCCCGTCAATTTCTTTTCTGATAAGGCACGAAAAGGTATGATCCTTCCCGGCCGCCCTTACGGTGATGATCAGCGGGGCAAGTTCCTGGGGGTCATTAAAGACAAAGCAAAGGGAAAAGCTATTGCCTTCAAGCCTGCCCCTGATATATAATTTCCCCCGGACGTTTCCGCAGTCTATCGGCAGAGGGCGGGGAATCAGGGGGTAATGCTCAATGGTTTCCATACGGTACTCCTTCACGGTTTGGACTTTGAGGGTCACTTTTAAAAAACGGTCAAATTGGGATACATTTTTTTAAAAACCGCTGTTTTTTTGGCATTAGAAGTTCAGGAGAGTTTATGGGTGCGGCATTTTCTACCAGGGAGCTTAGTTCGACGGAATTTGCCCGGCTCCTTTCAGTCTATTTCAGGGGCCTTTTTTTTAAGCCCCCGGCCTTCGAGACCGGGGGCCTACATCCCGGTACGGGGATCCATCCCCCCTCCGCCGGGACCGGCTTAGGCATCCCTCCGGAAAAAGAGCTGTTTATTCCCTACCTCAAAGAAAAAGGGATCCTGGATCTGCGTAAAATGGCCTCCGGTAAGCCCTTTGACAGTCTCTTTCCCCCGGAAGCCAGGACAAAGGATATTGATGGAGGACTCTGGCCGGATGTTGAAAAAAGCATCCGCGGCTCCGGGAAGATCGGCGGCTTTATCAGGGTCTTCGTCGAAAAGCGGGACGCCTCTTTTATCACCCGGATGAATGCGTCCCTGCCAGGCCTGGCAGGGGATGGAAATTTTTCGGTACCGGAAGATTTTTTTATCTGCCTTGCCGACAGCGGGGTATACCTCTGCGTCAGAAGGGAAGGAAAGGATAATGTCCGGAATCTTTGCTGGGATTTTGCCCGTCTTGAGCCGCCTCTGGCCCATGCGTTAAAGCCGCATAAGCGGGACATTTCTGTCTACGATGCCTATGAATGGTACGGCGAAAAGGCGTATACCTCTTTGTCCATTGGTGCGGGAAAATTTCCTGATGAAAAACGTCCCTGCCTCCTTATACAAAAGGGCGGCGAATACTGCGTTGAGGAAGTTATCAAAGCCTATCAGGACTATATTGAACAGAGGTATCACAAAAAAGCCCATCCCACAGGCAAGCTGCTTCTTGCTATCTACGAAATGCTTGAAACTCCCCACAACAGTAAAAAAACGGTCGAAGAGATCAAGCGGATGGTTTTTGGCAGCATGAAGCGCCGGAAAAATGACGATGGTCCCCTCTCACCCCAGGATATTCAGAATATTAAAAATGCTGCGGAGGATATATCCGCACATCTTAATGAAGACGGACGGGGAGACCTGGAAGCCGCCATGCGTGAGGGGATACTTGAAGCCGCCAGGGAACTACAAAGACTATTTTTAAATCCTTCGATAAAAATGTTAATAGACAGCAAACGTATTGCCACTATCGAAGAAATATTCCATAAAGTAGAAGGGGAACTCTCCCTTGATTTCTTTTCGGCCGATGGAGAGGGTTCTGATCTGCATGAGATACTGGAAGATAAAAAGTATCCTCGTCCCGAAACAGAATTTTTAAAAAACTGGCGCAGCGGGATCATGACAGAATTCCTGGAACATGATTTTAAGATCCTCTGCATGGAAAGCCTTGCCGCGGAGTTTGAGGGCGAAGAGGATTTCATCGGGTATCTTCGGGAAAAAACCTGGAAAGAAACAGCGGAACTGCTCCTGCCCTACACCTCACACTCCTCCAATACGGGAAGCGTTTTGTACCGGGAGTATTGCAGGATACGAAGTATACCGGGTCCCTACCTGGACGAAGGGGGAAAACTCCACACCAGATTTGCCAAAAAAATCAGGGGCGTCTTTAACTATATTCGGAAGGAAGCCGGAGATGAAGTTAAGGGGGCTTGGGATGAGTAATAAACCTGAGGGCGCCGATTTTCTTGACTCCCTGCTGCTCCGTTTTCATGTCACCTTAAAGGATATTGCTGAATGTGACAGTAATCATCACGGCGAGATTGAGGACATGGAGCGTATCTTTAACCTTGAAACTGCCGAGGACGTCCGGCGTCTCCTGACCGTGCCCCGGCTTTTAGATCCCCTGGCAGCTGATGACATAATTGAGTATCTGCGGGAGGAGGAAAAAAATAACCCCGCCATTAAAACCGCGGAAGGGGATTTTGAAGTATACAAGAAGCTGCTGGCGGCGGCCTTTGTTTTTAACCCTGTCTTCTTTGCCACAGCATGGAACTGGTGCGCCTCCGTACGGCAGGAACTGCAAAAACAGAAGCGGCCGCCCTTTGAAATTGTTGTTTTTGGAGAACGTGCTTTTCATTCCTATGAAAATCCATTTATTGAATATAAAGCCGCTTCAGGAGCAGGATCTGTTTGGATGGACTTTGGTGAGTATCAGGCGCCTCATCTGGGACTTATCAAGGTTTTTTGTCTGGACGCGGGAAGCTATCGTTACCTTATGTTTACTTTTTCACCTGAAGTACCTGTACTCGAAAAACTTTTACAACCCTACAAAATAGAAGTGGAATTTGCCGCCCGGGACAATACGATCTATACCTTGAGTGCTCTTGACGAATGGGGAGGGTCAGGTGTCAGGGAATCTGAGAGAGGCGAAAACATAGACTATACCCTTGGACTTACCCTTAAAAAGATATGGATTGGTTCTTTAGGAGAGTCAACTTGAAAGATGACACCTTCTTTGTTCCCGTGCTTGAACGGGGTAAAGATGAAACCATTGACTGTTCACTCCATCATGTCCATGCAATCAACGCTGGTGGCGGCGGGATCATCGGTGTCGCGGCTTTCGGCAATGATTTGACCGAATGTTTTAAAAACCTGCGCATGGAAGTACTGCCAAAAGTAAATATCAATATCCTTCGCTTTTCTGATAAAAAACTGCTGGGAAATCTTACTGAAAATACCCGTTCCATCTTTTTGGGACTCTTTCTCCAGGTTTACCGTCAGCATTTTCATCTTGAATACAAAAAAGGCTGGGATTCAATAACCATAACAGGCGATCTTGATCCCGCTAACGGTAAAACAAATCTTAAAGGCGTGGCGGAGATAGACCAAAAATACAAAGGTGTCCTCCGGTACGCAGATGAATTACATGATGATAAAAAAAACCATCTTTTCCTTTATGTGACAGAGGGTGATGAACCCCTTGAACTTGAACAACGCTCCAACCTTGCAATACAGGCTTTTAATCAAAAAGATTCCCTCTTTAAGCTGCTCTATTTTTTATTTGGTCCGATTCCTCTGGAAATTGATGAAAACAGGCTTGATGACCGGCAAAAGATACTGGTTAAGCACATCAGTAATTTACAGTATATACGCCCCGAAGGCTTTTACGCTATTGAAGAACATATATGTGATCGGCATTTTAGGGGTTACTTTATCCATGGAGAGGGGGATACAGGCAAGAGCGTCTTTGCCATGGCCCTTTCGGCCATGCTGTTAAACAGAGGTATGATCTACGCACACCTGTGGATACGGGTAAGCGATACGTTGTATGACCGGAGATCCAATAGTACCTCACAGTATGCGAATAACGATGACTATCTTGAGGATTATGAAGATTCTGAAGAACAGTATCTGATGTCCAAAATCTATATGGAGTTGACCGGCAATGCCGCCGTTGGTGCATTGACAAGCGTTCTGGGAGACGCGCATTACGTCGTTGTACTTGATAATCTTGAATTTTCCCCTGATAAGATTAAAAGGCTCCTGAACGCCTTAAAGAATGTTATTGCCTCCTGTTTCCGGATTGCGCCTTATATCATCGTTACCAGCAGATCCGCCGGTGATGAAGCCTCGCTGGAAGGCCTTGGTATAGTCCCCCGGAAAGCGCCGGAACTCAGCCTTGATTCCCTGGCCGATTATATCGACAGTCTGGTACATGACAGGGAATACCGGGATAAAATAGAACAAAATAGACAGGGAACAGAATACCGTTTCTTGCTTGAAGAACTGCACACAAATTACCGCTGGTATCCCGGAGTAATAAAGACACTCATTTCACTTTTACGGAATGAAGAACTAAGTGATTTGCTGGTTATTTCGAAACAATTTGGAACCGGACAGGACGCCATAAAAGACAAACAGGAAGAGATGTTTTATAAGGCCTTTATGCATCTCGATAAGGATGCCCAGAATCTTCTGTTTACCCTTATGGGTATGGGTAGTCCGGGAGGCATCCATGAGAGGGATGAACTTTTTAGACTCATACTTGGCCGCCCCGAATATCCAAAAAAAGAGGAAACCAGAAAGCAGCTCGGTAATGCCTTAAGGAATCTCTTGGACAGCAATTTTATCTACAGGGAACAAAATACTTCATGCTATGGGATAAAGACACTGCCCTATCTCTTGTTCACGTTTAATGATAAATTCGCAGGCCTTGAGCAGGAACCCGGCTTAAGTATACGGGATCGCCTTTTGAGTCCACGCAGGAAATTTTACACCGCCCTGGAATACGACCAGCCTTATGTTGTTATCAAGAATCTCATGGATAAATATTCGAAAGAAGAATTAAATTTTGATAATGATAGTTTTATGCATGCCGCAGAAAAGTCATCAAGTACAGATTTACTTGATCTTTTTCTTGAACGCGGCTGTGATATTGATTACATTGACGAATTCAACATGAATTCTCTTATAACCGCCGCCGCGTTTAACCCAAATGTAAACATTACGGAATGGTTTTTTGAACATAATGTAGACATATCACATGAATATGAGAAAAATAATGCCTTTCATTTAGCAGCTGCCTATACCAGTA